>CAMCDA010000009.1 GCA_945873195.1 Asaia bogorensis | reverse complement strand
ATGTGCCTCAAAACCAGTCCGATCCCGTCAACCCTTACGCCCAACAGATACGATCCGCATGAGCGATGGAATTGCGCACCGCGATACCGCGTCCGCAGGTCAGGCCATCGATCACGCGATGGAGCGATGAATAGGATGGGTTAGCATCGGCCCAACTGAAACGTCCGGCATCAGGACGAGGGGACTCCAAGAGATGAAACGACGCGGCTTTTTGGCTGGCGCCGCCGCCACCACGCTTGCCGCCCCGGCATTGGGGCAGAAGGCGAAGACCCTGATTTTCGTGCCGCAGGCCAACCTGACCAGCCTGGATCCGGTGTGGACCACGGCCACCGTCACGCGCAACTTCGCGCTGATGGTCTATGAGACCCTGTATGGCCGCGATCGCGCGTTCAATCCGCAGCCTTTGATGGTCCAGGGCCACGTCATCGATAACGACGGCAAGCGTTGGACCATGACCTTGCGTGATGGCCTAGCCTGGCACGATGGCACGCCGGTGCTGGCGCGGGATTGCCTGGCCTCATTGCAACGCTGGCTCAAGCGTGATGCCGTGGCGCAGATTTTCGATGCCCGGGTCGACGCGATCGAAGCGCCGGACGACAAGACCCTGGTCTGGCGCCTGAAAAAGCCGTTCCCGCTGCTGGCGCATTTCCTGTCGAAGGTGCAGCCGTCGCCGGTGATGATGCCGGAACGCATCGCGTCCACCACCGATCCGTTCAAGCAGGTGGCCGAGATCGTCGGTTCGGGCCCCTTCCGGTTCCTGAAGGATGAATATGTCTCGGGCAGCCTCGCGACCTTTGCGCGGTTCGATGCCTATGTGCCCCGCAATGAACCGGCGTCCTACACCGCGGGCGGCCACAAGGTGTTCGTGGACCGGGTCGAATGGAAGGTCATTCCCGATCCGGCCACCGCGGCGAATGCCCTGGCCTCGGGGGAGGTCGATTGGCTGGAACTGCCGCAGCCCGACCTGATGCCGATGCTCAAGCGCAACAGCGGTGTGACGACCGGCCTGCTGGACATTTATGGCACCATCGCGGTCCTGCGGCCGAACCATATCGTCGGGCCGACCGCCAATCCGGCGCTGCGGCGCGCGATGATGGCCGCGATCGACCAGAAGGAATGCATGATCGGGGCGATGGGGGAGGACCCGACCACCTGGCGCGCGCCGATGGGGTTCCTTACGCCCGGCTCGCCCTCGGCATCCGAAGCGGGTATGGAGGCCGTGCGCCAGCCCAAGACCCGCGCGCAGGTCCGCAAAATGGTCGAGGACTCCGGCTACAAGGGCGAACGCCTGGTCGTCATGCATCCGACCGATCAGGTCGTCTACAACGCCTTCATCACCGTCGCGGTGGACGCCCTGCGCAAGGTCGGGCTGAACATCGACGAACAGATGGTCGACTGGGGCACGGTCGTGCAGCGGCGGACATCGCGGGCGGACCTCGACAAGGGCGGCTGGTCGCTGTTCCCGGCCGGCGCGCCGGCGGCGGAGTTCTCCGATCCGCTGCTGTCCAACCCGATGCGCAGCAACGGCGCCAAGGCCTGGTTCGGCTGGCCCGACGATCCGCGGATCGAAAACGCCTACGCCGCCTGGATCGATGCGACAACGGATGCCGAAAAGCGGAAGCTGGAGGCGGAATATCAGCTTGCGGCGTTTGATTCGGTGCCGATCATTCCGTGCGGCCAATACTTGCCACATGCTGCCTGGCGCAAGAACATCACCGGCCTGCTGGAAGGTTCGGCGCCGGTGTTCTGGGGAGCGGCCAAGGCGGGGTAGGCTCAATCTTGAGACAATTGGCGCCGCCTCTGGCGTTTCCAGACGCGGTAGGGCAGGGTTGCGGAAATGTGCATCCGGGTTGCCGGAAAGGCATCCATAAGACGCAGGGAGCTGATCGAAGCATGGATCGTCGGGGATTCCGGAAACCGCAAGGACGCGCGTGCCACCACGACCGCGGCAATGAAACGGACGTGGCCCATGCGCGCCTGTGGTAATCTCGTGGCGAATGCGCGCGCCTCTGAAGAAACCGTGCTGACCAAGGGGACGCGCCGATGATCGCCTATTTCTTGCGGCGAATCGCCGCGACCATCCCGGTTATTCTGGTGGTCGCGTTTTTCGTCTTCAGCCTGCTCTACATCGCGCCCGGCGATCCGGCCGCGGTGATCGCCGGAGATCAGGCTACGCCCGCCGATGTGGAGCGGATCAGGGAATCCCTCGGCCTCGACCGGCCCTTCCTGGTACGATTCGCCGACTGGCTGTTCAGCGTGGCCCAGGGCGACCTCGGCAACTCGATCTTCACCAACCTGCCCGTCTCCCACATGATCGCGCAGCGGATCGAGCCGACTGTGTCCCTGATGGCGCTGACGCTGATCTTGTCGCTGTCCTTCGCCATCCCGATGGGTGTCATCGCGGCCTGGAAGCACGGGACGATCATCGATCGCACGGTAATGTTCCTTGCTGTGTTCGGCTTCTCCACGCCGGTGTTCGTGATCGGGTATCTGCTGGCCTATGTCTTCGCGTTGAAGCTGGACTGGCTGCCGGTGCAGGGGTTCACCTCGATCTCCCAGGGGCTTGGGCCGTTCCTCCGCAACCTGATCCTGCCGGCGGTGGCGCTGGGGCTGGTCTATATGGCCCTGATCGCGCGCATCACGCGGGCGACCATGCTGGACGTGCTGTCGCAGGACTATGTCCGCACCGCCAAGGCCAAGGGCGTCGGCCAGCGCGGCATCCTGTTCCTGCACGCCCTGAAGAACGCCGCCGTCCCGATCGTCACCATCGTCGGCATCGGTTTCGCCGTGCTGATTGGCGGCGCCGTCGTGACGGAAAGCGTCTTCGCCATTCCCGGCCTCGGCCGGCTCACGGTCGATGCGATCCTGCGGCGCGACTACCCGGTCATCCAGGGAGTCGTGCTGCTGTTCAGCTTCACCTATGTCGTGGTGAACCTGATCGTCGACCTGCTCTATACACTCTTTGACCCGAGGATCCGGTATTGAGCGCGACAACAACCCCGGCTGGCGGGTTCCAACAGGCCCCGGTCCTGCCCGATGTGCTGCCGACTCCCAAGGAGCGCGGCAAGGTCATGGGCTTCATCTATCGCCATCCGACCATCGTGGTCGGCGGCACGCTGGTCGGGATCATGATCCTGATCGCGCTGCTGGCGCCGTTCCTGGGCACCAAGGACCCCACGGCCCTGGCCCCGGCCCGCCGCACGCGCGAACCCTCCGCCCAGTACTGGTTCGGCACCGACATGCTCGGCCGTGACGTGTATTCGCGGGTGATCTACGGGTCGCAGGTCTCGCTGCTGGTCGGCTTCTCGGTCGCCGCGATGGCCGCGATCATAGGAACAACGCTGGGCCTGATGGCCGGCTTCGTCCGCGGCCTGGATGCGATCATCATGCGCGTCATGGACGGGCTGATGTCCATCCCGCCGATCCTGCTGGCCATCGCGCTGATGGCGCTGACTCGGGCCTCGGTGAAGAACGTGATCATCGCGATCTCGATCGCCGAATTCCCCCGCGTCTGCCGCCTGGTGCGTGGCGTCGTGCTCTCCCTGCGTGAACAACCCTATGTGGAGGCGGCGATCGCCTCCGGCACGCGGGTTCCGGTGATCATCTGGAAGCACATCCTGCCGAACACGTTGGCGCCGCTGATGGTGCAGGCGACCTTCATCTGCGCGTCCGCCATGATCGCCGAAGCGACCCTGTCGTTCATCGGCGCCGGCACCCCGCCGATCGTCCCAAGCTGGGGCAACATCATGGCGGAGGGACGGGCCCTGTGGCAGGTGAAGCCGTACATCGTGTTCTTCCCGGCGATCTTCCTCTCGATCACGGTGCTCGCGGTTAATCTGCTGGGTGACGGGCTGCGTGATGCCCTTGATCCCCGCCTGGCGAAGCGGTTGTAAATCCATGGCATTGCTAGAAGTCGAAAACCTCCAGACCCATTTCGGGACGATCGACGGCGTCGTGCGCGCCGTCGAGGGCCTGTCCTTCCAGGTCGATGCCGGGGAAACCGTGGCGATCGTGGGTGAATCCGGGTGCGGCAAGTCCGTCACCTCGATGTCCATCCTGCGGCTGATCCAGGAGCCACCGGGCAAGATCAAGGGCAGCATCCGCTTCCAGGGAACGGATCTCCTGACCCTCAGCGAATCGGAAATGCGGAAGATCCGCGGCAACGCGATCTCGATGATCTTCCAGGAGCCGATGACCTCGCTGAACCCGGTGCTGACCGTCGGGCGGCAGATTGGGGAAACGGTGCAGCTGCATCAGGGGATGAACTCCCGCGACGCCGAACAGAAGGCGATCGAGATGCTGACCCTGGTCGGCATCCCCGAACCTGCCCGGCGCGTGCGTGAGTATCCGCACCAGCTTTCCGGTGGCATGCGCCAGCGCGTGATGATCGCGATGGCGCTGGCCTGCAATCCGAAGCTGCTGATCGCGGATGAGCCGACAACGGCGCTGGACGTGACCATCCAGGCGCAGATCCTCGACCTGATGCGCGATCTGAAGACTCGGCTGGGGTCGGCGATCATGCTGATCACGCATGATCTGGGCGTGGTCGCGGAAATGGCCGAACGCGTGGTCGTGATGTATGCCGGTCGCAAGGTCGAGGAAGCGCCCGTCGGCGAAATCTTCGGCCGCCCGCTGCATCCTTATACGCGAGGCCTGATCGGCGCGGTTCCCAAGCTGGGATCGTCGCTGGAATCGACCGGGCGCGGCAAGCTGTCGGAAATTCCCGGCCTCGTGCCCAGCCTGCGCAAGCCGATTGTCGGATGCGCCTTCGCCGGCCGTTGCGAGTTGGCGACGGACGTCTGCCGCACCATGGCCCCGGCGATCGAGATGAAGGCGCCGGAGCATCTGGTTGCCTGTCACCACGCCGAACGCCGGATGGCCGCATGACGAACGATCAACCCCTGCTTGAGGTCAAGGGCCTCAAGAAGCACTTCCCGATCCATGGGGGGCTGCTGGGCCAGGTGACCGCCAAGGTCTACGCCGTCGATGGCGTGTCCTTTGACATCAAGCGCGGTGAGACATTGTCGCTGGTCGGTGAGTCCGGCTGCGGCAAATCCACCGTCGGCAAGGCCATCCTCCGCCTCTACCCGATCACCGAGGGCGAAGTCTGGCTCGGCGGGCAACGCATTGACGACATGTCCGCGGGCAAGCTGCGTGGCTTGCGCCGGCATGTGCAGGTCGTGTTCCAGGACCCGTTCAGTTCGCTGAACCCGCGCATGAAGGTGCGCGATATCCTGGCCGAACCGCTGATCAACTTCGGTCTGGCGCGCGGCAAGAAGGATATCGACGACAAGGTCGCCGCGCTGATGGACAAGGTCCGTCTGCCGCGCGATTCGATGTATCGGTTCCCGCATGAATTCTCGGGCGGCCAGCGCCAGCGTATCGGCATTGCCCGCGCGTTGGCACCCGGGTCCGACCTGATCATCTGCGACGAAGCGGTGTCCGCGCTGGACGTGTCGGTGAAGGCGCAGATCGTCAACCTGCTGTCCGATCTGCAGGATGAACTCGGCCTGGCGCTGCTGTTCATCAGCCACGATCTTGCGATCGTCGAGCATCTGACCCATCGCGTGGCGGTGATGTACCTGGGCAAGATCGTGGAGGTCGCGGACCGGCGCACTTTGTTCGCCGAATCGCACCATCCCTACACCCAGGCGCTGCTGTCAGCCGTGCCGGTGCCCGATCCGACGATCAAGCGCCAGCGGATGATTCTGACCGGCGACGTGCCGAGCCCGATCAACCCGCCGAATGGGTGCCGGTTCCATACAAGGTGCCCGTTCGCGTTCGATCGCTGCCGGACCGAGGAGCCCCAGCTGAAATCCGTGGGCGACGGGCATCAGTCCGCCTGCCATCTGGATCACGTGCCCGGAACCCAATTGGTCGCCTAAACCTTCCGCATTTGCGGGCAGGCGGTCCAGAACTGCGTCCCGGTCTGGCGCAGCGGGGCTAGCTGCGCCGTGACCTCGGCCGCGATGTTCCAGGGCAGGATGATCAGATCATCCGGCGGTGACTGCTCCATCGTTTCCGGGGGCACGATCGGAATATGGCTGCCGGGCAGCAGCTTGCCCTGCTTGACCGGATTGCGATCGGCGACCCAGGCGATGTCGAGGTCCGTCATCCCGCAACTGTTCAGGAAGGTGTTGCCCTTGGCGGCGGCGCCATAGGCCGCGATCCGCCGGCCACAGGCCCGCCGTTCGGCGACGAAGGCCCGGAACCCATCCCGCACCGCGGCCACCCGGCCGGCAAACGCGTCATAGCAGGCGGGTTTATCCAACCCGGCCTTGCGTTCGGCCAGCCGCACCGCGCGCAGTCCGGGGCGGGACGAATATGGACCACCCGCCTGGCACGCATGCACGCGCAACGATCCGCCATGGGTCGGCAGACGCTCCACATCGAACGCCCGCAGTCCGGTGGAGCGGAGCACGCGTTCGACCACCAGCAGCGACAGATAGGAATAATGTTCGTGATAGATCGTATCGAACTGCACCTGCTCGATCAGGTTCAGCAGATGCGGGAATTCAAAGGTCACGACACCGTTCGGTTTCAGGGCGGCGGCGAATCCGGCGACGAAGCCGAAAATATCGGGCACATGGGCCAGGACGTTGTTGGCCGCGATCAGGTCGGCGCAGCCATGGGTGGCGGCGATTTCCATCGCCGTGTCGGTGCCGAAAAAGACCGTTTCCGTGGGGATGCCAATCGCGCGTGCCGCCGCCGCCACGTTGGCCGCGGGTTCGATGCCCAGGACCGGGATGCCGTGGTCTCGGAAATGCCGCAGTAGGTAGCCGTCGTTGGACGCGACCTCCATCACCAGTGATTCGGGGCCAATCGCGTAACGTTCGATAATGGTCGCGGCGTAGCGGCGGGCGTGTTCGACCCAGGTCGACGAAAACGAGGAAAAATAGGCGTAGTCGCTGAAGATCGATTCGGCGGGAACGGCTTCCTCCACCTGGACCAGCAGGCAGGAATCGCAGACGCGCACCCGCAGCGGATAGTTTGGCTCCTCCGCGCATTGCATCTGTTCGGTTGTGAGGTAGGCGTTGGCGAGCGGCGTGTGGCCCAGGTCAATCAGCGTGCGTGGCATCTTGGCGCCGCAGAGGCGGCAGGCGGGTCCGGTCATGGCATGGCCTCGTAGGCGGCGATCTGCCGCAGGGTGAAATCGCGCATGTTCCGGCCTTGCATCCAGGCGCGGTACCAGGCGGCGGTCGTTTCGATCATGGCGGGTCCGGTCAGACGGTCGCGCCAACCCAGGGTCTGGCGGGCGAGGGTGGAATCCAGCGCGAGTTCATGGGTTTCGCGCCCGTCCGGGGGGGCGCCGGTGGTCCAGGTTGGCGGGCGCTCCATCGCGTTCAGCATCGCGGCGGCGATGGCGCCGACGGTTTCCGAGTGTGTCCCGGCGGGGCCGAAATTCAGCGCCGTCGACACAGCGTGGCCCTGGGCCAGGGCCTCTGTGTAGATGAAATAGCCGCACAGGCAGTCCAGCACGTGCTGCCACGGCCGGGTCGCGTTCGGATGGCGGATGGTCGGCGGCTGGGTGACACGGATGATGTCCGGGATCAGGCGGTCGGGGGCGAAGTCGCCGCCGCCGATCACGTTGCCGGCGCGGGCGGTGGCGACGCGTGTGCCGGCGGGTTCCAGGAAGTTGCGGGCCATGGAGGCGGTGGCGATCTCACACGCCGCCTTGGAGGCCGCGTAGGGATCGGCGCCGCCGAGTGGGTCGGTCTCGGGGTGGGCGCGGGGGGCGGGCGGGGGGGCGTAGACCTTGTCGGTGGTCACGACCAGCACCGCGCGGGGTGGGGTTTCACGCAGGCCCTGTAACAGGTTGACGGTGCCCAGCACGTTGACGGCGAAGCTTTCCACCGGGTCGGCCAGGGATCGCCGCACCAGGGGTTGGGCGGCCATGTGTAGGACGATCTCGGGTTTTGTTTCGCGCAACAGGGCGGCGAGCGCGGCCTGGTCCCTGATGTCGACCATGCGGGAAATCATTGTATCCGCGACACGGGCCAGGCCATGCAGGCCGGGGTCGGCGGGCGGCAGCGCCAGGCCGGTCACCCGGGCGCCAAGGCGATGCAGCCACAAGGAGGCCCAGCTTCCCTTGAAGCCGGTATGACCGGTCAGCAGCACGTTCCGGCCAGCCCAGAAGCCGGGATCGGGAAGGGATTGGGGCACGCCTAGTCCTTCCAGATCTTCCAGGGCGCGGCGCCGGAGTCCCACAGATGCTCCAGCGTCGTCTTGTCGCGCAGCGTATCCATCGCCTGCCAGAAGCCGGGATGACGGTAGGCGCGCAGTTCGCCGTCGCGGGCGAGGCCCTCCAGCGGCGCGGTTTCCCAAGGCGTGTCATCGCCCTCGATCCGTTCGAGTACCGATGGATGCAGCACGAAGAACCCACCGCTGATGATCGCGTTGTCGCCGGGGGGCTTTTCGGTAAAGCTGGTGACGGCGTCGCCATCGGTCATCAGCGACCCGTAGCGGCCGGGCGGCGTGACGGCGGTGACGGTCGCGAGGCGTCCGTGGCCGTGGTGGTATTCGATCAGCGCGCTGACATCGACATCGGCGACGCCGTCGCCATAGGTCATGCAGAAGGATTCATCGGGGTCGAGGTAGCGTGCGACGCGCTTCAACCGTCCGCCGGTCATCGTCGTGGCACCCGTATCCACCAGCGTCACGCGCCAGGGTTCGGCATAGTTGCGGTGGTAAACCATTTCGCCGGTCCGGGCATCGACCGTGACGTCCGACGAATACAGCATGTAGTTGGCGAAATACTCCTTGATCATGTTGCCGCGGTAGCCGAGGCAGATCACGAAGTCGGTCACGCCATGGACGTTGTAGATGTTCATGACGTGCCAGAGGATGGGCCGCCCGCCGATCTCGATCATCGGCTTGGGGCGCAGGTGGGATTCCTCGGAAATCCGGGTCCCGAGGCCACCCGCGAGGATGACGGCCTTCATCGCCACCGCCGCAGGAAGCAGCGCGGCCAGTAGGTGACGCGGTTGCGCACCTGGCCTTCGTTGAAGGGGAACACGGGCTCTTCCTGCCGGAAATCCGGATTGCGGGCGAGAAACGTGTCGATCGCGGTCAGCGGATTGTTCCAGGTCCAGTCATTGCCGCTGCGTGGCGCCCCGGCGACCTGCGCCATGATACCGTCGCAGGCGACGATGTAGGACTCACTTGAAACCAGCGGCGCGTACATTTCCAATTCGGCATCGACATGGGCGTGGCTGTGGTTGCTGTCGAGGATGACCAGCACCTTTTCCCCCGGATCGACGGCCTTGCGGACCGCGGCGCCGGTGGCGAGGTCGGTCGAACTGCCCTCGATCAGCATGATGCGGGGCGCCATGGGATGCTGCTCGATCGCCTGGCGGTTGGGTTTGCGGATGTCGATGTCGATCCCGATCACCCGCCCGCGGCCCATGGCGGCGAGCAGGCTGGCGTAGAAGACCAGCGATCCGCCATGCGCCACGCCGGTTTCGACGATGACATCGGGGCGGACGCGCCAGATGATCTCCTGCATACGGATCATGTCTTCGGGCAGCTGGATGATGGGTCGCCCCATCCAGGTGAAACCGTAGACGTATTTTACGTCCCAGCCGCAGCGCAGCCAGGCAGCTGAAACGGCTTCGAAAGCGTCGGGCGTGTCGAGTGCGTGTTCCGCCTGTGACCCGTCGGGTCCATGCAGGATTACGCGACCGCCGGCTTCATCTATGGTGAGCATGGGGCCTCCTGTCCTGAGGCCATTGTCGGCAAATCTGGTAAAGGATCGCTTAACGCGGGGGCGAATTCCGACGTCAGGCGCGAAATTGTGATGGGGGGAAAGCTAACGTCCGGCGCGCCGGGGGCGAAGGTGATGTCCCAGCCATGGCGGGCGCGCAGGTGGGCGGCGATCGTTGCATGGGTGACGTTCCGGCCGGAGGCCAGGTTGTACAGGCGGTGTCGGCCCTCGGTTGTGATGCGGGGCAGCAAGGCGGTGACATCCGCGGCGGCGATGTAGTCCTTGGCCGATCCGGGCCCCTGGCGCAGCAGAACCCCGCCCCGTGCGTATCCTTCCCGGATCACCTGGCCGAGGAACGTGTCTGGGTCAGGGTCTGGATGCGTGACGTTCGACAGGCGGACCACCCGGACGGACGGCCGTGGATCGGAGAGGCACAAGGCCTCACCGGCCAATTTCGTCAGGTTGTACAGGTCGGAGGGGTCGGTCGGGGTGACCGACAGCGCCGCGTCCTCGGTCGTTGTCGCGGCGCGGGCGTAGACGCGGGTGGATGACAGATACAGGAACGAATCGAAGCCGCCGCGTTCGAGGATACGGGCGGTGATCCCGACATGCGCCTCTGCCGTGGCCAGCGGGCGGGTGCGGAAATCCCCCGTCAGGCCGATGCAGGAAATGATGTGGCCCGCTGGCTGGTCGCTGGCCAGGAACGCAGGCAAACCCGCACGGTCGATGGCCTGGCTGCCGCACAACGACGCTGCCAAGGCCTGCCCGATGCGCCCGCCCGCCCCCAGAATGGTAAAGCCCGTGGTCATGCCGGCCCCCCTCGCCAGCCACGCACCACCGCCGGAGTCCCGAAGGCGATGCAGAACGGCGGCAACACCCCGCGGACAACGGACCCCGCCCCAATCACGCTGCCCCGACCAATCACGACGCCATCGACCAACACAGAATTGGCGCCGATCCAGACATCATCCTCGATCACAATCCCGCCCCGCGACGGCTGAAACCCCTGAGACCGAATGTGCTGATCCGGATCACCAAACGCATGATTGGTCGGAGCAAACGTACAATTGGCCGCGACCAGAACGCCCCGCCCCATCCGAATGCCATTGCCCGTGTAAAACACACACCCCGAATTGATCACCGACCCAGCCCCAATCAAAACATCCCCCACCCCGCCAGCCGGCTTGATCTTCACGAACGAATCAATAACGACCCCGTCCTCCACCACAATCCGCGTCCCCCGACTCGAATCCTCAATATCCGCCAGGCGCGACACCCGTGCCTGGGGCGAAATGATCAGCATGGGGTGGGGCTTGTGCGGTTGGGGGTGGGAAGTGTTGGGGCTCCGCCCCAGGCCCCGCGAGGGGCTTTGCCCCCTCGACCCCCACCAAGGGCACAGCCCTTGGAACCGCTCTTTGGGTGGAAGTCAGGAGGGGCCAACACGGACCAATCAACACCAGGGTCGGCTCCTCCTGACTTCCCCCCAACCAATGGTTTCCAAAGGCCTCGGCCTTTGGTGGGGTCCAGGGGCAAAGCCCTTGGTGGGGTCTGGGGTGAAACCCCAGCACTTCCTCTCCTCAACCGCACACGCCCACCCATGCCCATCACTCCGCCGCCAGGGCTACGGGGGTTCGGGCCAGGTCGCGGTATGTGGCTTCGATGGCGCGGGCGAGGCTTGGGGCGTCTCGGAGGGGGCTGGCGGTGATGCGGGCGCGCAGGTTGGTGCGGAGGGTGGCGAGGGTTGTTGGGTTTTGGGCGGCTTGGGTGGCTCGGGCGATGTAGGCTTCGTCGTTGTGGGTGATACAGTCGTCCAGGCCGATGGCGTGGAGGATGGCGGTGCCGAAGCGGCCGACCGTAGGGCGGTCGGCTCGGGTCACGACGGGGACGCCGAGCCAGAGGGCCTCGATCGTGGTTGTGCCAGCGTTGTGGGGGAAGGGGTCGAGGGCGATGTCGATCCCGGCATAGGCCGCCCAGGTGACGGGTTGGGGGCGGGTGTGGACCAGGCTCAGGCGGTCGGGGTTGATGCCGAGGGCGGCGAAGCGGGCGCGGAACAGGGCGCGGAAGGCTTCCTCCTCGAAGGGCTGGTTGTTCAGGACCAGGCGGGAGCCGGGCACGGCGTGCAGGATCTGGGCCCAGACGGACAGGACTCGTTCGTTCAGGCGTTGGACGCGGCCGAAATAGCCGAAGGTGATGTGGCCGGCGGTCAAGGCGGGCAGGGGGGAGACCTCGGGCATGCCGGCGGGTGGGTCATAGACCAGCGGGATGCGGGGCAGGCGGATCACGCGTTCGGAGAACACCGCTTCCGTGCCGGGCGGGGCCAGGATGATCGTGTCGGCGCCGGCGTTGCCGACCACGGTCTCGATATTGCTGACCGTGCCGGTATTGGTGGCGTTGGCCAGCGTGATCTTGTCGTTGCCGGCCGCGAGATCGATGGTGATGGAGGTCGTGAGCGCGGCACCCAAAGTGATCGTGTCGGCACCGGTGCCGCCGGTGACGGTTTCGATGTTCGACAGGCTGAGCGTGTTGGTGGCGTTGGCCAGGGTCAGTGTGTCGCTGCCGGCCGCGGCGTCGGCCGAGACATTGGCCGCCGCCCCGCCCAGGGTCAGGGTTTCCGCGCCGGTGCCGCCGGTGATCGTTTCGACGTTGGTCAGCGTCGCGCTGTTCGTGCCGGCCGCGAAGGTCAGCTTGTCGTTGCCGGCCGACAGATCCAGGCTGGCGGCGGTGACGATCTGCCCCAGGGTCACGATATCTGCGCCGGCCGCGCCGACCAGGGTCTCGACATTGCTGATGGTGCCGGTGCCGCCGGTGGTGTTCAGCGTCATCGTGTCGTTGCCGGCACCGAGGTCGATCTGCTGGCTCGTGGTCAGCGAGCTGCGCAGGGTCAGAGTGTCCGCCCCCGTGCCGCCGGTGATGGTTTCGACATTGGACAGGCTGACGCTGTTGGTGCCGTCGGCCATGGTGACGGTGTCGTTGCCGGAGCCGAGGTCGAGGCTGACATTGGTGACCGCGGAGCCGAGCGTGATGGTATCGGCGCCGGTGCCGCCGGTGACGGTCTCGATGTTGGTGATGGAGCCGGTGTTGGTGCCGGCGGCGAGGGTCAGCTTGTCGGCGCCGGCCGCGAGATCGACCGTCATCGAGGTGCTCAGCACCGTGCCAAGCGTCACCGTATCGGCGCCGGTCGCGCCGGTGATGGTCTCGACATTGGACGCCGACAGGGTGTTGGTCGCGGCGGCGAGTGTCAGGGTGTCATTGCCGGCCGCCAGGTCGATGCTGGCGGAGGTGACGCCGCGTCCCATGGTCAGCGTGTCTGCGCCGGTGCCGCCGATGATCGTCTCGACGTTGGAGATGGTGCCGGCATTGGTCCCGTTCGACAGCGTCAGCTTGTCGCTGGCGGAGCCGAGATCGATGGTCACGCTGCCCGAGAGCAGGTTGCTCAGCGTGACGATATCGGCGCCCGTGCCGCCGGTGATGGTCTCGACGTTTGAGACCGAGAGCGTGTTGGCGAAATTGCCCAGGACCAGCGTGTCGGTCGAGGAACCGAGATCGACGCTGGCGTTGCTGACGGCGCTGCCCAGGGTGATCGAGTTCGGTCCGGTGGTGCCGGTGATGGTCTCCGTGTTGGAGACGGTGGCGCTGTTGGTTCCATCGGCCAGGGTCAGGGCGTCGGTGCCGGCGCCGAGGTCGATGTTGGCGCTGGTGACGTTCGAGCCCAGGGTGATGGTGTCGGCGCCGGTGCCGCCGACGATCGTTTCGATATTGCCGACGGTGCCGGTGTTCGTGCCGTTCGCCAGGGTCAGCTTGTCGGATCCGGCCGCGAGATCGACCGTCATCGATGTCGTCAGCACGGCGCCCAGGGTCAGCAGATCGGCGGCGGACCCGCCGGTGATGGTCTCGACATTCGACAGCGACATCGTCGTCGCGGCGTTGGCCAGGCTGATCGTGTCGCTGCCAGCGCCAAGGTCGATGCTGATATTGGTCACGCCGGCCGCGAGGGTCAGCGTGTCGTCGCCGGTCCCGCCGGTCAGGGTCTCGATATTGGCCGAGGTCAGGGTGTTGGTGGCATTGGCCAGCGTCAGCGCGTCGGAGCCGACGGCGAGATCAACGCTGCCGTTGGTGATCGCCGCGCCCAGGGTGACGGTATCGCCCGCGGTGCCGCCGGACAGGGTGTTGACGTTGCTGAGCGTGCCGGTGCCCGCGGTGTTGGACAGGGTCAGCTTGTTCGACCCGGTGCCAAGGTTGATCTGCTGGCTGACCGTCAGCCCGGTGGCCAGGGTCAGCGTGTCATTGCCGGTGCCGCCGGTGATGGTCTCGATATTGCCCAGCGTGCCGACATTCGACCCGTTGGCCATGGTGACGGTATCGTTGCCGGACCCGAAATCGATGCTGGCGTTGGTGACCACGGCCGAGAGCGTGATGGTGTCCGCCCCGGTGCCGCCGATGATGGTCTCGACATTCGTCACCGATCCCGTGTTGACGCCGGTCGCGAGCGTCAGCTTGTCGTTGCCGTCGCCGAGATCGACCGTATAGCTGGTCGTCAGGACAGAGTTCAGCGTGATCGTATCGGCGCCGGTGCCGCCCGTCACCGTCTCCACATTGGCGATCGAGGCGCTGTTGGTGCTGCTGGCGAGCGTGAGCGTGTCGTTGCCGGCGCCACCATCGATGCTGCCGCTGGTGACGGCGGTGCTCAGCGTGACGGTATCGGCGCCGGTGCCGCCGACCACGGTTTCGGCGTTGGTCACCGATCCGGTGTTGGTCAGGTTGGACAATGTCAGCTTGTCGCCGCCGGCGCCGAGGTCGATCGAGAGGCCAACGCCGAGCGCGGTGCTGAGGGTGAGGGTGTCGGCGGCGGTGCCACCGATGGTCGTTTCGATGTTGGAGATGCTGAGCGTATTGGCGGCGCTGGCGAGGGTCAGCTTGTCGGAGCCGGACCCGAGGTCGACGCTGCCATTGCTGATGCCGGTGCCAAGGGTGACGGTGTTCGGGCCGTTGACGCCGATCACCGTCTCGGTGTTCGATACGGTTGCGCTGTTGGTGCCGTTGGACAGCGTGAGCTGATCGGTGCCGGCACCAAGGTCGATGCTGGCGTTGGTCAAGCTGGCCACGAGCTTGACCGTATCGGCGGCGGACCCGCCGACCAGGGTCTCGACGTTCGTTACCGAGCCGTTGTTGACGACATTGGCCAGGGTCAGCTTGTCGGTTCCAGCCGCGAGATCGACCGTGTGGCTGGTCGTCAGCGCGGCGCCGAGGGTCAGCGTATCGGCGCCGGTGCCGCCCGTGACGGTCTCGGCGTTCGAGGCCGACAGGGTGTTGGTGGCGTTCGCCAGGTTCAGGATGTCATTGCCGGCCGCGAGGTCGAGGCTCGCGTTCGTGGCCGCGGCCCCGATCGTGATGGTGTCGGCGCCGGTGCCGCCGGTCACGGTCTCGATGTTGGCAACAGTCAGGGTGTTGGTGCCGTTGGCGAGTGTCAGTTGATCGGTGCTGCCGGCGAGATCGGCGGAGGCGCCGGTGATCGCCGCACCAAGGGTCAGGACGTCGGCGCCGCTCGCGCCCACCATCGTTTCGATATTGCTGACCGTGCCGGTGCCGCCGGCGGTGGCGAGCGTCAGGCGGTCATTGCCGGCGGCGAGGTCGATCGTGTGGCTGGTGGTCAGCGCGCCGCTGAGCGTGATGGTATCAGCGCCGGTGCCTCCTGTGATCGTTTCGACATTGTTCAACGAGGCGCTGTTGGTGGCGTTGGCGAGGGTGACGGTGTCGCTGCCGCCCGCGAGATCGGCGCTGGCGCTGGTGATGGCGGCGATGATCGTCAGCGTGTCGGCGCCGGCCGCGCCTGTGATCGTCTCGACATTGGTCACCGACCCGGTGTTGGTCGCGTTGGCCAGGGTCAGCGTGTCGTTCCCGGCGGCCAGGTCGACCGTCATGGAGGTCGTCAGCGCGGCGCCGAGGGTGACCGTATCGACGCCGGTGCCGCCCGTCAGGGTCTCGACATTGGACGCGGTCAGTGTGTTGACGGCATTGGCCAGCGTCAGGACATCGGCGCCGGCGGCGAGGTCGATGCTGACATTGGTGGTGCCGGTGGCGAGGGTGATCGTATCGACGCCGGCCCCGCCGGTCAGGGTCTCGACGTTGCTGGCGGTAAAGGTGCTGCCGGCGGCGGCGAGCGTCAGGCTGTCATTGCCGCCGCCCAGATCGACGCTGATGTTGGTCACGCCGGCGGACAGGGTGACGGTATCGACGCCGGCGCCGCCCAGGATGGTCTCGATATTCGCGGTGGTGACCGTGGTGGGGCCGGCGCCGAGGCTGACCGTGTCGCTGCCGCCGGCGGTGTCGATGCTGGTGCCTGTGATCGTGCCGGTCAGGGTCAGCGTTTCCGCGCCGGAACCGCCGGTGATCGTTTCGATGTTCGTGATCGTGGCGCTGTTGCCGCCATTGGCCAGGGTGACCGAGTCATTGCCGGCGGCCAGATCGACGCTGGCGCTGGAGAGGGTGGCGATCAACGTCATCGTGTCGGCGCCGGACCCGCCGACCACCGTTTCCACGTTCGTGAGGCTGCCGGTATTGCCGCCGGCGGCCAGGGTGATGCGGTCGTTGCCGGCGCCGAGATCGATGGTCGTGCTGTTGGACGTGGCCGACCCGAGGGTGAGCGTGTCGACGCCGGTACCGCCTGTCAGGGTCTCGACGTTGGAGGCGGTCAGCGTGTTGACGGCGTTGGCCAGGGTCAGCACGTCGGCGCCGGCCGCGAGGTCGATCGTCGCGTTGGTCGCGAGCGCGCCCAGGGTGACGGTATCGACGCCGGCCGCGCCGGTCAGGGTTTCGACATTGCTGGCGGTGAAGGTGCTGCCGGCCGCGGCCAGGGTCAGGCTGTCATTGCCGGCGCCGAGGTCCACGCTGGTATTGGTCACGCCGGCGGACAGGGTGACGGTATCGACGCCGGTGCCGCCCAGGATGGTCTCGATATTGGCCGTCGTGACGGTGGATGGCCCGGAGCCGAGGTTGACCGTATCATTGCCGGCGGCGGTATCGATGCTGGTGGCGGTGATCGTGCCGCTCAGGGTCAGCGTCTCCGCGCCGGTGCCGCCGGTGATCGTTTCGATATTCGTCAGTGTGGCGCTGTTGCCGCCGTTGGCGAGCGTGACGGTGTCGTTGCCGCCGGAAAGATCGAGGCTGGCGCTGGACAGCACGGCGATGAGCGTCAGCGTGTCGGCGCCCGAGGCCCCGGTCAACGTCTCCACATTCGTGACGCTGCCTGTATTGCCGCCGGCCGCGAGGGTCAGGCTGTCATTGCCGGCGCCGAGATCGACGGTGGTGCTGTTCGACAACGCCGTCGTCAGGGACACGGTGTCCGCGCCAGTGCCGCCGGTCAGGGTTTCGACATTGGATGCGGTCAGGGTGTTGGTGGCGTTGGCCAGGGTCAGCACGTCGTTGCCGGCCGCGAGATCGACGCTCGCGCTGGACGCCGCGGCGCCGAGGGTGACGGTATCGACGCCCGCCCCGCCGGTCAGGGTCTCGACGTTGCTGGCGGTGAAGGTGCTGCCGGCGGCGGCCAGGCTCAGGCTGTCGGCGCCGCCGCCGAGATCGACGCTAGTGTTGGTGACGCCGGCGGACAGGGTGATCGTGTCGATACCGGCGGCGCCGTTGGTCGTTTCGACGTTCTGCACGCTGGCGGTGACGGAGCCGGCACCGAGGTTGAGCACGTCGCTGCCGCCGGCCAGATCGACGCTGGTGTTGCTGACGGTGCCGGACAGGGTGACGGTGTCGGCGCCGGCAGCGCCGGTGATCGTTTCGACGTTGGTGATGCTGACGCTGTTGGTGGCGTTGGCCAGGGTGATCGTGTCGGCGCCCGCGACGGCGTCGATGCTGGCGCTGGTCAGGGCGGCGATGATCGTCAGCGTGTCGGTGCCGGACCCGCCGGTCAGGGTCTCAATGTTGGTGACGCTGCCGGTGTTGCCGCCGGCCGCGAGCGTCAGGCTGTCGCTGCCGCCGCTCAGGTCCACGGTGGTGCTGTTCGACAGGGCGGTGCCGAGGTTGATCGTGTCCGCGCCGCTGCCGCCGGTCAGGCTCTCGACGTTCGATGCGGTCAGGCTGTTGGTGGCGTTGGCCAGGGTCAGCGTGTCGTTGCCGGCCGCGAGGTCGATCGTCATCGCGGACGCGGCGGCGCCGAGGGTGACGGTATCGACGCCCGCCCCGCCGGTCAGGGTTTCGACGTTGCTGGCGGTGAAGGTGCTGCCGGCGGCGGCCAGTGTCAGCACGTCGGAGCCCGCGCCCAGATCGACGCTGGTGTTGGTGACGCCGGCCGAGAGGGTGACCGTATCGACGTTGGCGCCGCCGGTCATCGTCTCGACGTTGGCAGTGGTGATCGTGGCGGGGCCGGCGCCCAGGGCCAGCGTGTCGCTGCCGGCGGCGAGATCGACGCTGGTGCCGGTAATGGTGCCGGACAGCGTGATCGTATCGGCGCCGGCATTGCCAGTGATCGTTTCAATGTTTGTTAGCGTGCCGCTGTTGGATGCGTTGGCCAGGGTGATCGTGTCGTTGCCGGCCGCGAGATCGATACTGGCGCTCGCGAGCGCCGCGATGACGGTCAGCGTGTCGGCGCCCGATCCGCCGGTCACGGTTTCGATGTTCGTGATGCTGCCGGTATTGCCGCCGGCGGCCAGCGTCAGGCTGTCATTGCCGCCGCTCAGGTCCACGGTAGTGCTGTTGGTCAGGGCGGAGCCGAGGGTGATCGTGTCGGCGCTGGTGCCGCCGGTGATCGTTTCGGTATTGGCCACCGTCATCGAGTTGACGGCGTTCGCCAGGGTCAGGGAGTCGTTGCCCGCCGCGAGGTCGATGCTGGCATTGGTCTGTCCGGCGGTCAGCGTGACCGCGTCGGCGTTGCCGCTGCCAGTCAGCGTGTCGATGGTGCTGAACGTATAGCTATTGGTACCAAGAACGATCGGCACGGGGGCACACTCCCAGAATCGGGGGGAGCCAGGACGTGGTCATTTTGCCCCTGCACCTGGCGTGATGCGCGATATTCGCGAGACCCGTGATACGCGTGAAAGGTAAACGAACCGTTAGCGCGGGGCCGAAAAATGCAGGCCCGCGATGGTAACCCGCACTGGCCGCAGGCCTTCGTCCCAGAGGACCGAGGACGGTGGCAGGTCGCTTGCTCGGGCACCCAGCAGTCGGCGCGGGTTGCTTGAGGCGAGCGCGATCGCCTCGGTCGCGGGCAGCAGATTCCAGGCGACGATGTTGCGGACGGCCTGGTCCAGGCACAGCGCCGATCCGGCCAGCATGGGGGTGCCGGGGGAACGGACGGAGCCGTCGGTTGCGTGTTCGATCACCATGCCGGCGAAACCGTAAAGACCGGGCGGCGTGGCGGCGGCGGCGGTGGCGTCGGTGACCAGGATCGTGCGTTCGGCGCCCTTGGCCCGCAGCATGACCTTGATCATGTCGGGGGGCACATGGATGCCGTCGGCGATCAGGCTGGCGGACAGCCGGTCCTCGGCCAGTTGGGCCATCAGGGGGTTGAGGAACTTGGGCTGCGGCTGGGGCAGGGCGTTGCCGAGGTGGGTGGACAGGCAGGCCCCGGCCTCGGCCGCGCGGGTGATGTCGCCGGCGGTCGCGGCGCTGTGACCGATGGCGACAAGGATGCCGCGGGCGACGGCCCAGCGGATGACAGCAAGCGCGGCGTCTCGTTCGGGCGCGAGGGTCAGCAGGAGGATCTGGCGGCGTAGGGGGGCTGTCAGGCGTTCAAGCAGGGCCGGATCGGGCGGTACCATCGCGGCGGGGGGGTGGCAGCCGGCGAAGCCCGGGGCGGGGTTCAGGAACGGGCCTTCGAGGTGGAAGCCTGGCACCATCAGCGGGCCGAGGCGGCTGCTCGCAACGGCTTCGTCCAGGGCGCGCAGGCGGTCGGCCAGTTCGGCCTCCGGCGCCGTGATCAACGTCGGCAGGCAGGTGGTGACGCCGGCGCGGGCCATGGCCTCCAGCGCGTGGTCCATGGCTTCGGCGGTCAGGGCGGAGTCGTTGAAGTCGATCCCTGCGAAGCCGTTGACCTGAAGGTCGATCAGTCCTGGCGTGGTGAAGGTCATGTGGGCCATCCGATCACCGCGGCTTGCGGACCTCGAACCGATAGGGTGAAGCCCCCGCCGTCCCCGGGTCCAGCGCCAACCGATGTTCCAGCGGCGGGAAGGCCCTGCTGCGGCAATCTGGCCGGTCACACAGGCGGCAGGACAGGCCGATGCCGACCTTCGCCCGCTCCAGGTCCAGTCCGTCCGCATAGACAACATCGGATGCATGCATCAGGGCGCAACCCATGGCGATCACATGGATCGGCCGAGGCTCCCCCCACCGTGTCGCCGCGCGTGGGATCGCTCGGGCGAAGCACAGATAGGCGGCCCCGTCCGGCAGTTCGGCAACCTGCACCCGCACGGTGCCGGGCTGGGCAAAGGCCGTGTGCACCACCCAGCGGGGGCAGGAGCCGCCATATCGCGCAAACGGGAACCCGGCGGCCGAGAACCGTTTCGACACGTTCCCCGCCGGATCGACGCGCAGGAAGAAGAACGGCACACCCCGCGCCCCGCTGCGTTGCAGGGTCGAGAGCCGGTGGCATGCCTGCTCGTAGGAGACGCCGAACCGGGCCGCCACGGCCTCCATATCGTGCCGCAGCGTCATCGCGGCGTCCCGATATGCGGCATAGGGCATCAGCAGGGCGCCGGCGATGTAGTTCAGCAGGCCGATGCGGATCAGCATCGCGGCTTCCTGGCTGGACGGTTCAGCCTCGGCCAGCACCTGCTCGACCGTGTCCCGCGCTTCCAGCATCGCCAACTGGAACGCCATATGGAACCCGCGGCTTTCCCGCGGCAGGGACTCGGACAGATACAAATGCCGAGCGGCGGGGTCGTAGCGGCGGAGGGCGGAGTCGAGGGGGCCGACGGTGACGGTCAGGCCGTGCGTGCGGCGTAGGCGTTCGGCGATGGCGTGGTTCATCTCCGACGGCGCGCCGGCGCCGAGTTCGGCGACCAGGCTTTCCGCCATGGTCTCCAAGGCGGGAAAATGGTTGGCGCGGTCGTCGAAAAAGTCCCGCGTTTCCTCATTCGGCAGCAGGATGCGGCGGCCGGAGGGGAGCGCGATGCCGCCCGCGTCCTCCCGCGCAACGCGCCAGGCCCGATACAGGGCCAGCACGGCGCGTCCGGCGTTGGGGCTGCTGCTGGCGAGGGCTTCGATCTCGGTGTCCGACACGGCTTCCGCGCCCAGCAGCGGATCGGTCAAAGCCTCCCGCAGGCCGGCGTATAGCTGGCGTTCGGTGTTGCCGGACAGTTCGCGCAGGTCGACGGCCAGGGTTTCACCCAGCTTGATGAGAAGGGAGGCGGTGACGGCGCGCTGGTCGTGCTCGATCAGGTTCAGGTAGCTGGCCGAAATGCCCAGTCGGATGGCGAGTGCCTGCTGGGAGAGGCTCCGTTCGGTGCGAAGGCGACGGACGGTGCGACCGATGACGGCCCGAGCCATCTTTACATCCTTTACAAACTCGCGCCGGTTTTGGTGAATTCCATGACACGTTTGCCTGATGCGGCCGCAGTTTACCCGTCCTCTTCGCAGGTGCAATGTGAATTATTCACTTAGTCGGACCCCAGCCAATCATGTCACCGCCCGCACCTTGCGCGGGGCGGCCATCCAGATCGCGGCGGCCGACACCGCGCAGAGCGCGATCGCCAGCAGGAAGGCTGGCCGGTAGCTGCCGGTCAGGTCGTGCATCAGCCCCGCGGCCCAGGGACCCGCCGCGCCACCGCCCACCAGTGCCACGGTGATCACGCCGAAGATCGCGCCGAAATGCGGGCCCTCGAAGATCTCCGCCACGATCGGCCCCATCACGGCGGTCATCGCGTAGCCCAGCAACCCTTGGCTGACGATCATCGCATAGAGCAGGGTGTGGGTCGGCGCGGTCTCCATCGCGATCAGCAGGGCGTAGCACAGCGCGAAGCCGGCGCAGGACATGGCCCAGACCCATTCCCGCCCGATCCGGTCCGACAGCGCGCCGCCGACGATCTGGCCGGGAATGCCGACGATGCTGACCAGGCCGAGCGCCCAGGCGGCTTCCATGGCGGGGAAGCCGATCTCGGCGAGGTATTGGGTTTGGTGGACCTGTACCGCGTACCACGCATAGAGCGCGCCGAAATACCCCAGGCAGAGCCACCAGAACCGCCGGGTGCGGAGCGCGCGGGTCAGGGTCCACTCGGTCGCCGCCCAGGCGGGGTCGACGATCCGCAACCGCCGCCGTCCCGCGCCATCCGCGCCGCCGGTGTCGCCATCCGGGCGCAGGCCGAGATCGGCCGGGCGGTGCCAGATGAACAGGTTGATCGGCACCAGCACGACGAAGGCCATGATGCCCATGGTCCAGCAGGCGGCGCGCCAGCCCTGGGTCTGGATCATGGCCTGCAACCAGGGCAGCAGCAGGATCGCCCCCACGCCGGCACCCGAGAATGCGATTCCGATCGCCATCCCGCGCCGCCGGACAAACCAGTTCGGCAGATACAGCGACTGCACGGTGTAGCCCATGCAGTTCACCCCGGCGCCGACCAGCGTCCCTAGGGTCAGGTACAGCCCGATCGGTCCGCTGATCTGGGTCGCGCCCAACAAACCGCTCCCCAGCAACACCGCCCCAAACAGGACAACCGGGCGCGGCCCGTGCCGGTCCACCGCGCGTCCGACGATCGGTCCGAGGACGGCGGAGACAAGGAACCCGAAGGAAAACGCTCCGGCGGCGAGGCCTCGGTCCCAGCCGAATTCCTGGATCAGCGGTGGCATCAGCAGGGAAAACGCGGTGCGGGCGGTGACGCTGACCGCCATGGTGACGAAGGCGATGCCGACGATCACCCAGCCGTAGAAGAAGGGCAGACGCCGCGGCCAGGATGCCGGCGCTCGGGTCATGGGGCTGTTCCGCGCATGCTCCGGGACCGGCGCCATGCCGAACCGGGGGCCGGGCTATAGCCCGGTGGAGGTGGGCGTGAAAGGAGGCGTTGCGTGGGGGACGTGGCGGCTTTCCGTCATAGGCGGGCTTGACCCGCCTATCGCCAGGCACGCAGTCGCTTGTAATGATGCGAAATTCCATCAACGGAGCCCTTGGCGATGGCTGGGTCAGGCCCGGCCAAGACGGGAGGGACCGTCACGGGGTCAGGTGCGACGGCCCATGGGCCATCATCACCAAACGCTTGACCCGCCCCGGCGTCCATGACAGCCACGCGCCACACATCCAGCCACCCTGAAGGCACCGTGACCCAAGCCATCGCCCCGCGGAAACCCCTGTTGCGTGCCCTGTCCGGAGAAGCCGTCTGGCCGCCGCCGCTCTGGCTGATGCGCCAGGCCGGCCGATACCTGCCGGAATACCGCGCCCTCCGCGCCACCGTGCCGGACTTCATCGCGCTGTGTACCTCCCCCGACAAGGCGGCCGAGGTCACGTTGCAGCCGATCCGGCGCTATCGCTTCGACGCCGCGATTCTTTTTTCCGACATCCTCATCCTCCCCTGGGCGCTCGGCCACGGTCTGACGTTCAAGGAAGGGGAGGGGCCGGTCCTGCCCAAGCTGCGTGACAAGGCCGCGGTCGACGCGCTGGATCCCGCAAAGGTCGCCGCGGCCACCGCCCCGGTGATGGAAACCGTCCGCCGTGTCCGCGCTGGGCTGGCCGCCGAGGGCTTCGACCAGACCAGCCTGATCGGCTTCGCCGGCGCGCCCTTTACCGTCGCCTGCTACATGGTGGAGGGCGGTGGCTCCCGCGATTTCGCCAACACGAGGGCGATGGCGTTTGCCGACCCGGCGTTGTTCGGGCGGCTGATGGATGTGCTGACCGAATCCACCATCGAATACCTCGCGGCCCAGGCTGAAGCTGGCGCCGAGGTGTTGATGTTGTTCGATTCATGGGCTGGCGTGCTGTCGCCATCCCTGTTCCGCCGCCATGTAATCGCCCCCGCCACCCGCATCGTCGCGGCCCTGCGCGCGCGGTTTCCGGCGGTGCCGATCATCGGTTTTCCCCGCCTCGCCGGCCCGATGCTGGCCGAGTATGGCGCGACCGGCGTCAACGCGATCGGGATCGACACGGGCATGGATCCAGCCTGCGCCGCCGCCATGGTGCCGGGGCATGTCGCCCTGCAAGGCAACCTCGATCCGATGGCCCTGGTCGCCGGCGGGGCGGCGGTTGAAACCGAGGCGCGAGGCATCCTGAACGCCCTGCGCGGCCGCCCATTCGTGTTCAATCTGGGCCATGGGATCGTGCCGCAAACCCCGCCCGAGCATGTCGCGGCGCTGGAACGACTGGTCCGGACGGCCGTTTGACCCCGCGTCCGGCGGGCGGCGCGCACACGATTGCCCTTCTCAAGAATGGGCGCGCCCTTTTTCCCAGCCCCCCGCGCTGCTATATCCCCCCCGCCGCCCGTTGCGGCCTGACCGCCAAGGGGACCGCTTGAATGGCTCGCCGCCGCCAACTCTATGAGGGCAAGGCCAAAATCCTGTTTGAAGGGCCGGAGCCGGGAACGCTTGTCCAATATTTCAAGGACGACGCGACCTCGGGCAACGGCGCCAAGAAGGGAATCATCACCGGCAAGGGGGTCCTGAACAACCGCATCAGCGAGTATCTGATGATGCGCCTGGGGGAAATCGGCATACCGACCCATTTCGTCCGCCGGCTGAATATGCGGGAGCAACTGATCCGCGAGGTGGAGATCATTCCGTTGGCGCTCAAGGTCCGCAACGTGGCGGCCGGCAGCTTCTCGGAACGGTTGGGCATCGCCGAGGGCACCCGCCTGCCGCGCTCGATCATCGAGTATTACTATAAGAATGACGCGCTGAACGACCCGATGGTGTCGGAGGAGCACATCACCTGCTTCGGCTGGGCGGCCACGGCGGACCTGGACGACATGGTCGCGCTGGCGCTGCGCATCAACGATTTCCTGGCCGGATTGTTCCTGGGCGTCGGCATCAGCCTGATCGACTTCAAGCTGGAATTCGGCCGGCTGTGGGAAAACGACGAGATGCGGATCATCCTGGCCGATGAGATCAGCCCGGACAATTGCCGCCTGTGGGACAGCAAGACGCACGAGAAGATGGACAAGGACAGGTTCCGCCGCGACCTGGGCCGTGTCGAGGAAGCCTACCAGGAAGTCGCCAGGCGCCTGGGCATCCTGCCCGAGGCCGGCACGCGCGACCTCAAGGGCCCGGAGATGATGCAATGAGCCGGTTCCCTCTCACCACATTCGATCTAAGGACTCCGACGTGAAAGCCATTGTCACGGTCATGCTGAAGCCCGGGGTGCTCGACCCGCAGGGCAAGGCCATCGCCCACGCCCTCGGCACGCTGGGCTTCGCCGGTGTCAACGATGTGCGCGCCGGCAAGATTATCGAACTCGAACTGACCGAGACCGATCCCGTCCGCGCCCAGGCGCAGGCCGAGGAGATGGCCCGGAAGCTGCTGGCCAACACGGTCATCGAGAGCTTTCGGGTGTCGGTGGATGGGTAGGATCGCCCGATGAAGGCAGGTATCGTCCTTTTTCCCGGGATCAACCGGGAACGCGACATGGCGATCGCGCTGGAGAATTCGGCCGGCGTGAAGCCCCGCATGATCTGGCACAAGGAAACCGACCTTGGTGATCTCGACCTGGTCGTGATCCCCGGCGGATTTTCCTTCGGCGACTATCTGCGCTGCGGCGCCATGGCCGCGCAGTCCCCGATCATGGCCGCCGTCCGCGCCCATGCCGCCCGTGGCGGCTATATCCTGGGCGTCTGCAACGGCTTCCAGATCCTGACGGAGGCGGGGCTGCTGCCTGGCGCGCTGCTGCGCAACGCCTCGCTGCGGTTCCTGTCGATGGATTGCCATTTGCGGGTGGAGCGGGCGAACACCACATTCACCAAACGCTACCAGCAGGGCCAGACCTTCCGCGCCGTCATGGCGCATGGCGACGGCAACTATTTCGCCGACGATGCCACGCTCGATCGGCTGGAGGGAGACGGGCGCGTCGCCTTCCGCTATGCCACCGCGACAGGCGACGTGACGCCGGAGGTCAATCTGAATGGCAGTGCGCGTTCCATCGCCGGCATCTATGCCGAAAACCTGCGTGTCCTTGGCATGATGCCACACCCGGAAGACCTGGTGGATCCGCTGATGGGCGGCACCGACGGCAAACCCTTGTTCGACGCGCTCGCGGCCGCATGATGCAAAAAGAAGTCTCCCCCCAGCTTGCCCGCGAATTCGGCCTCTCGGCGGACGAATATACCAAGGTGCTCGAAATCATGGGCCGCGTGCCCACGCTGACCGAGCTTGGCATCTTCAGCGTCATGTGGTCGGAGCATTGCTCCTACAAATCCTCCCGCGTCTGGCTGCGGCAATTGCCGACCAAGGCGCCCTGGGTCATCCATGGCCCCGGTGAGAACGCCGGCGTCGTCGATATCGGCGATGGGCTGGCCGCCATCTTCAAGATGGAAAGCCACAACCACCCGAGCTTCATCGAGCCCTACCAGGGCGCGGCGACCGGCGTGGGTGGCATCCTGCGCGATGTCTTCACCATGGGCGCGCGCCCGATTGCCAACCTGAACGCGCTGCGCTTCGGCTCCCCCGATCATCCCCGCACGCGGCGGATCGTCGATGGCGTCGTCCGCGGCATCGGCGGCTATGGCAATTGCGTCGGCGTGCCGACCGTGGGCGGAGAGGTGAACTTCCACCCCGCCTACAACGGCAACCCGCTGGTCAACGCCATGACCGTCGGCATCGCCCGCCAGGATCGCATCTTCCTGTCCGCGGCGGCCGGCATCGGCAATCCCGTCGTCTATGTTGGATCGAAGACCGGGCGTGACGGCATCCACGGCGCCACCATGGCATCCGCCGAGTTCGGCGCCGATTCCGAGGAAAAGCGCCCCACCGTCCAGGTCGGCGACCCCTTCACGGAAAAGCTGCTGATCGAGGCCTGCCTCGAACTGATGGAAACCGACGCGATCGTCGCCATCCAGGACATGGGCGCGGCCGGCCTGACGTCATCGTCCGTCGAGATGGCCGGCAAGGGCGGGGTCGGCATCGTGCTCGACCTCGATCAGGTCCCGGCGCGCGAGACGGGCATGAGCGCCTATGAGTTCATGCTGTCGGAAAGCCAGGAGCGCATGCTCATGGTGCTTCGCCCGGATCGGGAGGCGATGGCGCGCGCGATCTTCGAGAAATGGGACCTCGACTTCGCCGTCATCGGACATCTGACCGATACCGGCCGGATCACCGTGCGCCACCAGGGCCGCGTTGAAGCGGATATCCCGCTGGCCCCCCTGGCGGATGAGGCGCCGCTCTATACCCGCCCCACCGTCGAATCCCCCAAGGGCGAGAAGATCAACCCCGCCCGGGTCGAGGATCGCGTCGGCCTGACCGCCGCGTTGCAGACGCTGGTGGCCTGTCCGGACCTGTGCTCCCGCGCCTGGATCTGGGACCAGTACGACTCGACGGTTGGCGGCCAGACGGTCAAGCGGCCCGGAGCCGCCGACGCCGCGATCGTGAAGCTGGATGGTCTGAAGCGCGGCATCGCGATGACCACGGACTGCACGCCCCGGTACTGCGCGGCGGACGCGGAGGAAGGCGGCAAACAGGCCGTCGCCGAAGCCTGGCGCAACCTGACCGCCGTCGGTGCCCGTCCGTTGGCGATCACCGACAACATGAATTTCGGCAACCCGGAAAAGCCCGAGATCATGGGCCAGTTCGCCGCCGCGATCCGCGGCATGGCGGCGGCGTGTGAGGCGCTGGATTTCCCCGTCGTGTCGGGAAATGTCAGCCTTTACAACGAAACCGAGGGCAAGGCCATCCTGCCGACCCCCGCGATCGGCGGGCTGGGCGTGCTGGATGACGTGTCCAAGGCGGTTGGCCTGGCGCTGCCCGCCTGGCTCGACGTTGTCCTGATCGGCGTCACCACCGGCTGGCTCGGCCAATCCCTGTGGCTGCGCGAAATCGGGGGGCGGGAAGATGGCGCGCCGCCGCCGGTCAATCTGCAAGCCGAACGCGCCAATGGCGATTTCGTGCGCGGGCAGATCCTGGCCGGCAATGTCCGCGCCTGCCACGACGTGTCCGATGGCGGCATCCTGGTGGCGCTGGCCGAGATGATCATCGCCGGCGGTGTCGGCGCGCGCGTCGCCACCCATCCGCGCGATATCCCCGGCCATGCCTTCTGGTTCGGGGAAGACCAGGCCCGCTATCTGGTGGCGTGCCCCGATTCGTTCTCCCTGATCCGCGCCGCCGACGCCGCGGGGGTTCCGGCGATCCGAATAGCCGTGTCTGGCGGTCAGGATTTGACACTTCCGGATGGCGGTACAATATCGATCGCGGCGCTGCGTGAAGCCCACGCGCGCTTCTTCCCGGCCTGGATGGCAGGCCCGGGTTGACCCTGATCCGTTAACCCTACCGGAGACCACCGCATGCCGATGGCGGCCAATGAGATCGAAGCGCTGATCAAGGCGGCGTTGCCCGATGCGCGCGTGACGGTCGAGGACCTGGCCGGGGATGGTGACCACTATGCCGCCACGGTCGTGTCCGAGCAGTTCCGCGGCCTGTCACGGGTCCGGCAGCACCAGGTTGTCTATGCCGCCCTGCGCGGCCGCATGGGGGGCGAACTGCACGCGCTCGCCCTGCAAACCTCTACGCCAGACTGATTTTTCCTGAGGAGTCCAACCATGGCCAATTCGATCAACGACCGTATCCAGGGCGAAATCGGGCAGAATCCCGTGATGCTCTACATGAAGGGGACGCCGCTGTTCCCGCAATGCGGCTTCTCCGCCCGCTTGGTGCAGATCCTGACCCACATGGGCGTGCCCTTCGAGTCCGCGAATGTGCTGGAAGACGGCGAACTGCGTGAGGGGATCAAGGAATTCTCGCAGTGGCCGACGATCCCGCAGCTGTACGTCAAGGGCGAGTTCGTGGGCGGCTGCGACATCGTGACCGAGATGTTCCAGAACGGCGAGCTTGAGACGATGCTGGCCGAAAAGGGCGTGGGCGCGAAGACCGGCGCCTGATTGGGACGGGCGTTTGATCGGGGCGGGTTGCACCCCCAACCGTCATGGGCGGGCTTGACCCGCCCATCGCTCAGGGTTCGGTAGAGCGGGATTGGCGAGGTAGCCAATCCACATACTGGATAGGGCAGAGTCCCTGTCATGGACGGGTCGAGCCCGTCCATGACAGGCAGCACACCCCACCGTCATCCCCGGCCTTGTGCCGGGGACCAACCCCAGCACCCTGCCGCGAGTGGTCCCGGGACAAGCCCGGGATTACGTGGCATGAAGACGGGGCCAACCCCACCTCCGCCCGTGCGCATTATCCTACGATGAAGCGCTGAGCGGCCGGAGCCCTAACGTCCCCGTGACAGCCTAAGCCGTCCGGTCAGCCTCCGCCCCCAAAGCCGCCTGTGCCGCCGCAAGGCGCGCAACCGGCACCCGGTAGGGGCTGCAGGACACATAATCCAGCCCAACCTTCTCGCAGAACAAGATCGAAGCCGGATCGCCCCCGTGCTCTCCGCAAATCCCCAGCTTCAGGTTCTTCTTCGTCGCGCGGCCCTTCTCGACCGCGATGCGGACCATCTCGCCCACGCCCTCGACGTCGATCGACACGAAGGGGTCCTTCGGCAGGATGCCCGCCTCCACATAGGCCGGCAGGAACTTCCCGGCATCGTCGCGCGACAGGCCCAGCACGGTCTGAGTCAGGTCGTTGGTGCCAAAGCTGAAGAAGTCCGCGACCTCGGCGATCTTGTCGGCGGTCAGCGCGGCGCGGGGCAGTTCGATCATCGTGCCCACGCTGTATTCGATCGTGCGGCCGGCGGCGGCGAAGACCTCGGCGGCCACTTTCTCGACCTGGGCCCGTGTGATCTCCAGTTCCTTCCGCATGCCCACCAGCGGGATCATGATCTCCGGATGCGGCGCCGCCCCGGCCTCATTCGCGACCTCCAAGGCAGCCTCGAAGATGGCCCGAGCCTGCATCTCGTAGATTTCCGGGAAGGTCACGCCCAGCCGGCACCCACGATGGCCCAGCATCGGGTTGGCCTCGGCCAGTTCGGCCACGCGGCGACGCATTGCCTCGATGTCGGTGTCGAGCGCCTCCGCCACCTCGGCCATCTCGGATTCCGCATGCGGCAGGAACTCATGCAGCGGTGGATCGAGCAGGCGGATCGTCACCGGTAGCCCGGCCATGATGGTGAATAGCTTGCGGAAATCCTCCCGCTGGAACGGCAGCAGCTTCTCCAGCGCGACGCGGCGACCTTCCTCGGTGTTTGCCATGATCATCTGCCGCACGGCGCCGATGCGCTCGGGGTCGAAGAACATGTGCTCGGTCCGGCACAGGCCGATGCCCTCGGCGCCGAAGCGGCGGGCGGTCTGCGCATCGAGTTCGGTTTCCGCGTTGGCCCGCACGCCCATGCGGCGGCATTTGTCGGCCCATTCCATCAGCGTGCCGAAATCACCCGACAACGCCGGTTCGATCATGGCCACGGCGCCGATGAAGATTTCACCCGTCGAGCCATCCAGCGTGATGATGTCGCCGGCACGGACTTCCTTGCCGCCGGCCGCCAGAATCTGAGCGTTGTAGTCGACGCTGATCCCGCTGGCGCCGCAGACGCAGGGCCGGCCCATGCCGCGCGCGACCACCGCGGCGTGGCTGGTCATGCCGCCGCGCGTCGTCAGGATGCCCTTCGCGGCGTGCATCCCATGGATATCCTCCGGGCTCGTCTCCACCCGCACCAGAATAACCGCTTCACCTCGCGCCGCTCGGCTTTCCGCCTCATCGGCCGAGAACACGACGGCCCCGCAGGCGGCGCCCGGGCTGGCCGGCAACCCGCCGGCGAGCTTGTTCCGCTGCGCCTTGGGATCGAGCGTCGGATGCAGCAACTGGTCCAGCGACGACGGATTGACCCGGCGCACCGCTTCGGACTGGTCGATCAGCCCCTCGCGCGCCATGTCGACGGCGATCTTCAACGCGGCGGCGGCGGTGCGCTTTCCATTCCGAGTTTGCAACATGTACAGCTTGTGCCGCTGCACCGTGAACTCGATGTCCTGCATGTCGGTGTAGTGTTTTTCGAGCTTTGCCCGCACCGCCATCAACTCGGCGTAGGCTTCCGGCATCGCGTGTTCCAGCGGGATTTCGCCATCCTTGGCGCGCGCGGCGGCCATCGGCTGCGGCGTGCGGATGCCGGCCACGACGTCCTCACCCTGCGCGTTCACCAGGTATTCGCCGTAGAAGACGTTTTCACCGGTGGACGGATCGCGGGTGAAACAGACGCCGGTGGCGCAGTCGGCGCCCATGTTGCCGAAGACCATGGCCTGCACATTGACCGCGGTGCCCCACTGCGCCGGGATGTCATGCAGACGGCGATAGGTGATCGCGCGCGGGTTCATCCACGAGCCGAACACCGCCCCGATCGCGCCCCAAAGCTGTTCCTCGGGGTCCTGCGGAAAGGGCTTGCCGGTCGTCTGGTGCACCAGGTCCTTGTAGGCCTCGACCACGCGCTGCCAGTCCTCGGCCGACAATTCCGTGTCGTCGATCTTGCCGGTTTCGAGCTTGGTATGCTCGATGATTTCCTCGAACGCGTGATGCTCGCAGCCCAGTACGACCGAGCCGTACATCTGGATGAAGCGGCGATAGGAATCCCACGCGAAACGTTCGTCATGCGCTTCCGACCCGAGCGCCGAAACGGTCGCGTCGTTCAGACCGAGATTAAGGACGGTGTCCATCATCCCCGGCATCGACACGCGCGCGCCGGACCGGACGGAGACGAGCAGCGGTTTCTCCCGCGCACCGAATTTCAGCCCGACCGCGCGCTCGATGCGGCCAAGGGCTTCCTGCACCTGGGCCTTCAACTCGGCCGGGTAGTTGCGGCCGTTATCGTAGAAGGCCGTGCAGACCTCGGTCGTGATCGTGAAGCCCGGCGGAACGGGCAGGCCAATCCCAGCCATTTCGGCCAGGTTCGCGCCCTTCCCGCCCAGGAGGTTCCGCATGTCCGCGCCGCCTTCGTTCAGGTCGGCGCCGAAGCTGTACACCCACTGTGTCATGGTGATCCTGTCAGCTTTCGATACGAGAGAAATCAGCGACGCGGTCCATCGCGGACCGGACGCGGTGCAGAAGAAACAGACGATTGCGGCGCAATTCAGGCTCCGCCGCGTTCACCGTAACCCGTTCAAAGAACGCATCAAGCGGCGCGCGCAGCCGCGACATGCGGCTCATGGCGGTTGCGTAGTCCTCCCGCGCCAGGAGGTCGGTTACATCATGCATCGAGTCGAGCGCATGATTCAGATCAATTTCCTCGGTTTCCTGTAGCAGGGCCGAGTCGGGATCGGCCGCGTGCGGCCCGTCCTTCCGGTCCTCGATCCTCAGGATATTGGCGGCCCTGCGATAGGCTGTCAGCAGGTCGGCACCGTCCTTGCTCGCGAGCAGGGCGGCCACCGCGTCCGCCTTGGCCAACAGGCGGGCGATATCATCGTCGGCCCCCGCGGCGAAGACGGCCGAGAGGACATCGTGGCGTGAGCCCTCGGTCCGCAATTGCACCAGCAGGCGGTCGGCAAGGAAGTTCATGATCTCCTGCGCCAAACCGGGGTCCATCGCTGCCTTGCCGATCACATCGGCGTAGGGGATTTGGGCAGCCGCGAACAACGGAACAAGGCTGAACCGGAGGGTCCGCAGCTTGTTTTCGCGGATGATGCGAATAATCCCCAACGCCGCGCGCCGCAGCGCATAGGGATCGCCCGAGCCGGTCGGCTTGGCCCCGATCGCGAAGAACCCCACGAGTTGGTCGATCTTGTCCGCCAGTGCGACGGCGATCGATACGGGCGCGGTCGGGATCGCGTCGGACAGCCCGCGCGGGGCGTAGTGGTCGCGGATCGCGTCGGCGACCAAAGGGTCTTCGTTGTCATGCAGCGCGTAGTAGCGGCCCATGACGCCCTGCAACTCGGGGAATTCCCCCACCATGCCGGTCAGCAGGTCGGCTTTCGCCAGTTCGGCCGCGCGTTCCGCCAAGGCGGGGCCGGCACCGACCATCGGGGCAATGATCTCGGCCAGCCGTCGCAGCCGCACGACCCGATCGCCCTGGGAGCCGAGCTTGGCATGGTAGGTGACGTGGTCGAGGCGCGGGATGCGGCCTTCCAGCCGCCCCTTGCGATCGAGGTCCCAGAAATGGCGGGCATCGGCGAACCGGGCGCGCAGGACGCGTTCGTTGCCGGCGATGATCGTGGCGCCGCCGTCCTCGGCCGCGACATTGGCGACGAAGGCGAAGTAGGGCGCGGCGGCGTTGTCGGCGGTGCGGAGCGCGAAGTAGCGCTGGTTGACCCGCATGGAGACCTGCATGACCTCCGCAGGTAAGTCCATGTGCTCGTCCGCGATGCGGCCCAGCAGCGGCACCGGGCGCTCCACGAGGCCGGCTACTTCATCGACCAGCCCGGGATCGTCGACGATCGTCAGGCCCTTTTCGGTGGCAAGGCGCGTGATGCCGGCGCCAATCGCCTGCTTGCGGGCCTCGGCGTCCACCAGGACATGGCGTTCGGCGAGTTGCGCCGCCCAGTCGTCAACGCCGGTGACGGCGAAGGCGCCGGGGGCGTGGAAGCGGTGGCCCTCGGTCAGGTTGGCGCTGGCCAGGCCATGGCCGTCATCGGCGCCATCGCGCAGGTCGAAGGGCACAACCGCGCCGTCGAGCAGGCAGGTGATCCGGCGCAGCGGACGGACCCAGGTGAAGTTGCTGCTGCCGCCCCAGCGCATCGACTTGGGCCAGGGAAAGCGGCGGAGCATGGCAGGGACCGCTTCGGCGATCAGGGTCGCGGCGGGGATCGCCTCGGCGGACTTCTCCAGCACCCAGTAGTCGCCTTCCTGGCGCAACTGATCCCGCGAGGCGTTGTGTTTGCGGAGGAAGCCGGTCAGGGCCTGTTCCGGGGCGCTGGCCCTCGGACCACGCTCGATCGTGCTGGCGGCGGCGACACCGGGGAAGACATCGGCGGCGAGCGCGATCCGGCGGGGGCCGTGGAAGGCGCGGATGTTCGTGGGGGACAGGGTGGCCAAAGCCTCCCCGATCAGGCGAGACAGGTCTTCGGCGGCGCGGGACTGCATGCGCGCCGGGATCTCTTCCGAGAACAGTTCGAGGAAGAAGGCGGGCATCATCAGTCCTTCAGGGCGGGTTCGATGTCGGTTTGGGCGAAGTCCTCGCCCTTGAACAGCAGTGGTTCACGCTCGTGCCGGGCAACGCCGTATACCATGCAATCCCCGAAATTGAGTTGGGCCGGATGCGGTTTCCCGTACAGCCGGCGGGCGCGACGCGCTTCCCGCGCATGTTCCGCGGTGAAGGGGAGGATCTCGATGTCGAATTCCCGGGCGAAATCGTCGAAGCGGTTGACCGCGATCGTGTCGCCGGCACCCTCGATCCGCATCGAGGCCTCGAACCACGTGGCGGCGGGCATGCGGCGGCGGCCGGCGGAGGCGATCGCGCGGGCAAAGCGCGGCGCATCCGGTTCGGCGAGCACGATGGCCAACAAGGCGGAGGAGTCGATAATCACCGGGGCAGCCCGTGTTCGTCGTACAGGTCGCGCAGGTCGGAACTGACGGGTTCGCGCAAATGGGCGCGGATTTCGCGGCCCATGGCGAGCATCCGCTCGACCTGCTGGTCAGTGTCGCGGATGCGCTCCTCCCGCTCCAACGCCGCGCGCAGGGCGCTTGTGACGACGGCGGTCAGGCTTTCCCCGGTCAGCTCCGAAAGCCGGGACGCCAGCCGGTAGGCGTCCTCGCTCTTGATGTTCAGTTGTGTGCCCATGATCCGCGTCTGGTAGAAACAGCGTGTCGGATGGTAGACATAGGCTCCGGACGGCCCAAAGTCACGCGGCTTCGCCGGCCACCCAGGCCTCGCAGCAGCCTTTCGCGAGGGCACGGACGCGGCCGATATAGCTGGCGCGCTCGGTCACGCTGATCACCCCGCGGGCGTCGAGCAGGTTGAACAGATGGCTCGCCTTGATGCACTGGTCATAGGCCGGCAGCGCGAGCTTGTGGTCCAGCAGGGCAGCGCATTCCTTCTCCGCGTCGGCGAAGTGGCGGGACAGCATGGCCGGGTCGGCGAATTCGAAGTTATGGGCGCTGTATTCGCGTTCGGCGCGCAGGAACACATCGCCGTAACTGACGCCGGCGCCGTTGAAGTCCAGGTCGTAGACGTTTTCCTTGTCCTGGACGTACATCGCCAGGCGTTCCAGGCCGTAGGTCATCTCGAAGCTGGGGAACGTCACCGGGATGCCGCCGACCTGCTGGAAATAGGTGAACTGACCGACTTCCATGCCGTCGCACCAGACCTCCCACCCCAGGCCCCAGGCGCCGAGGGTCGGGCTTTCCCAGTCATCCTCCACGAACCGGAAGTCGTGGCGCAGCGGGTCGAGGCCGATCTCGCGGTAGGATTCCAGCAGAAGCTCCTGCGCGTTGGCGGGGCTGGGCTTCATGATGACCTGGTATTGATAATAGTGCTGCAACCGGTTGGGGTTTTCGCCATAGCGCCCATCGGTCGGGCGGCGGGACGGCTGCACATAGGCGGCGCGCCAGGGCTTGGGGCCGAGGGCGCGCAGCGTGGTGGCGGGGTGGAACGTGCCGGCGCCCATTTCCACGTCATAGGGTTGCAGGATCACGCAGCCCTGGCGCGCCCAGAATGTATGCAGGCGCAGGATGAGGTCCTGGAAGCTTTGCGTGGCCATCGTTGTCATCGCCTCAAACTGCGTGAGCGGATTGTGCGGTGCGGGATAGACCACCGCCGGGGCCAGGGGCAAGGTCGGAGTGCAAAAGGGACGGGCGGCGGCGCACCCATGGGCCCCGCCGGCTCTCCGCCATGGGCGGTCGGACGGTGCGGATGGTCAGAGGCGTGAAAAGTACCGGACGTGCCGAGGTCGGTTGCGCGTCCATGTCTGGCACCTCGGCCCGAAAGCCGGCGCGGACTTTCCAAACCGTGGGCGGTTCCGCGAAGACTTGGTGTGAGGGGTCGTTTCAGCGGCGCTTGCGGCGGGCCAACCCCAATCCGACCAGGCCAAGGCCGAACACGGCGAGGGTCGCGGGCTCGGGCGCGGCTTCGGGGACGGAGGCGAGGGTGATCGAGTGCGCGATCGAAAAAGCCCCGCCGAATTGCAGATAGGCGATGTTGTTCACCCCGGTCTCGATGCCACGAAAGGCCCCGGCGTTCGTGGCCAGGGGGGTCGAGATCGGCGCGCTGGCGAGGATGTTGTGGCTCTCGATCACGGCCATCGACGCGTCCCGGGCCGTGATCGTCGGCGCGGTGCCGGGGGGCAACCCGTCGTTGGGCCCTCCGAGGTTAAGGGCATAGTTCATGAACAGGCCCACGGCGCTGAAGCTGCCGCCCAGGTCGATGGTCAGGGTTCCTGTGTCACCGCCGCCGGCGATCCACGAGAAGGGCACATTGTTGCGCGCCCAAATGCCGTTCGCGGCCAGCCCGAAATTGGTATTGCCGTACTGGACGTCGGGCGTGCCCGAAAAGGTGAAGCCATCGAGCACCACGGGCCCCGGGACAATGTTGGTCCCGGTGGTGGTGATCAGCGCGGCCTGCGACGCGGTCGCCGCGCAAGTCACGACTGCCGCAACAACAAGATATTGCGAAAAGTCACGAAACAACATCACGTCCTCCGATGGTCGTGGTTGAGCCGTCACCGAATTGATCGGATCGTTTCTTTTGTTACCAGATACGGCCATCGCGGGCAAGATGTCGGCGGTGCGGCCTGATGTAATCCCGGCCCCTTGAGGATACCGGTCAGAGCGTGGGAATTGACATGGCGGTGGCCCTTGTCGGGCCAGGCAATCGATGCCTCCGGCGCCATTCCGGCGACGGATAGGGTACTGGACGATTTGTATGGCCATCGTCGGCGTCGCCTCAAGCCGCGTGAGCGGATCACACGGTGCGGAACAGAGCACGGCCCGGGGCAAGCTCGGTATAGAGAATGGGACGGGTGGCGGCGCACCCGTGGTGCCGACCCCTCATCCGCCATGGGCACCCCGTTCATCCAATTGTATCGAGATCCGATCTTGCCAGTCTCCCGGGCGGTCAATTATAGCATTTCCTTGAAATGCCGGGACGTGCCGGAACGTGGCAAAAGCGGTGGACTTATGCACCCACCAGGCGCGGATCATCACGCCATCGGTCGTTGTCGTGCCGGGGGCCCATGTGTGGCGTCCGTGATCAGCGCGGGCGTGCGAGAAACCCTGAACTGAGGTGATACGATGACTTTTTCCTCCCTCCGGCGTGCCATGGTGCTGTTCTGCGGCGCCGCGCTGTTGGCCGGGTGCGTGTCGGAACAGAAATACGACCAGTTGCAGGGCGCGTATGCGCAGTTGCAGGCGGCCTACTCGGCGGATCAGGCCGAGATCGTCATGCTGCAGGGCAAGCTGAAGGTCACGATGACCGACCGTGTCCTGTTCCCCGAAGGCGGCTACACGCTGAACCCCTCGGCGCAGGCGGTGCTGCGCAAGATGGTGCCGACTCTGACTGGCCTGCAGCAGACCAATGTCGTGGTCGAGGGTTATACCGATAATGTCGTGGTCGGTCCCGCGCTGAAGCGGGTCGGCATCACCAGCAACCTCGATCTGTCCTCGCGGCGGGCCGATACGGTCGCCGACTATCTGATCAAGCAGGGCGCGCCGGCAAACATCGTCTCGGCCCAGGGGCGGGGGGAGGCGAACCCCGTGGCTCCGAACACGACGATCGAGGGACGGGCGCAGAACCGCCGGATCGAAGTGACCCTCGTCGGGCCGGGCAACTGATCGCTCAGATTCCATTCCGGGAGAAGACCTCCATGAGTCGACCAAAGCGTTTCTGGCCCGGGCTGTGCGGCGCCGCGTTGCTCCTGGCGGGGGGCAGCGCCATCGCCCAGCCCGCGCAGCAGCCCTCGGGCACCGCCCAGCCGGCCAAGCCCGCGGCACGGACCAAGGCCCCGGCCGTCCCCATGGTGATGGAACCGCGCGCCGTCGACCTTCTGAAGGCCATGAGTGAACGGCTGGCCGCGGCGAAGTCGATGTCCTTCGTCGCGACGGTGGCCGAGGAAGCGCCGAGCCGGCTGGGACCGCCTTTGGTGTATGGGTCCAGGTATGAGGTGACGATGCAGCGGCCCGACCGGCTGCGCGTGATCCGCACCGGCGACGGACCGGTCTCGGAATTCTACTACGACGGCAAGACCATGATGGCCTGGGTGCCGGCCGAGGGCCTGGTGGCCATCGCCGATGCGCCGCCCACCATCGAGGCGACACTGAAGAAGCTTTTCGAGACGTCGGCGACCTATTATCCGTTCACCGATATCCTGATGCCGGACCCGGGCGCGGTGCTGATCGGCGGCGGCAAGCTGGCCTTCTCGATCGGGAAGTCAACGATCGTGGGCGGCGTGCCGACCGAGATGGTCGCCTGGGCTGATAACAACGTCTTCATGCAGATCTGGATCGGCGCCGACGACAAGCTGCCGCGCCGCCTGCGCGCCGTGTATCGCAAGGACCCGTTGGGCCTGCGGCACGACATGGACCTGTCGGACTGGCGGTTGGATGCGCCGGTTGCGGCCGATGCCTTCACCTCGGCAAAGGCGCGCGCCGGGAAGCCGGTTGCCTTCACGCATCCGGCCGCGCCTGTCGCCATGCCCGCGAAGCCAGCCACGCCCAAGCCACCCGCCAAGGCACAGTAGGGGACACGCCATGAAACGACTGATCCTCGCCGCATCCGCCCTCTGTCTCGGACAGATGATCCTGGCCGAAACCGCGGGCGCCTGGGTAAGCGCCGATCGCTGGGGCGGCAGCACGAGCCACTCCTGGGGAGCGGGCGGAACCACCCATACCAATGCCTGGGGCGGCAGCACGAGCCACTCCTGGGCCGGCGGCACCACGCATACCAACACCTACGGCGGTTCGACCTCGGGTGCCTATGGCGCGGGCGCGACGCATACCTACGCTGGCGGCACAACGGCCTATCGTCCGCCAGCCTATGGCGGCTATCCGGCCTATCATCCCCCGGTTGCCGTGCCATATGCCGCCCCCGGCTGCTACGGCTGTGCCCCGGCGGCGGGTGCTGTCGTGGGCGTGGCCGCGGGGGCCGCGATGGCATCGGCGGCCAACGCCAACGCGAATGCGAACGCATATGCCGCGGGTGTCGCCGCCGGAGCCAGCTATGCGATGGGCGGGCAATACGCGTCGTTGCCTGGTGGCTGCGTGATGCCCGCGGTCGGCGGGAAAACCTATTATATGTGTGGAAACACGTGGTTCCTGCCGTCCTATGGCGCGAACGGGGTCTATTATAGGGTCGTTCCTGCTCCGTGACCTGAACGTCCTGGCGCCGACCAGGCTTGGTGCCATCAACCCGGGAGACACCCTTGCTCCAGCTCCGCCCCAACTGCGAATACTGCGACAAGGACCTCCCGCCTTCCGCCACCGACGCGCGGATCTGCAGCTTTGAGTGCACCTTCTGCGCCGAGTGCGCGGACAATGTCCTGTCCAACGTTTGCCCCAACTGCGGCGGTGGGTTCATGCCTCGGCCTATCCGCCCCAGCATCGCGCGCCGTCCGGGCGTGGGCCTGCCGCACCAGCCAGCGTCCACGGATCGCGTTCACTTGAAGAAGGATCGGGCGGAGATTGCGGCCTTCGTCCAGACCCTCCGCGCGATCCCGCCGGCGGAGCGTTAAAGCCCCGCCCGCTCCAGCCGCAGGATCGCCCGCGCCGCCGCCTGGGCGCGGGGGACCATCGTGTCGATCCGCAGGAACTCATCGGGGCTGTGCGCCTTCCCGCCCACCGGCCCCACCGCGCAGATCGTCGGCGTCCCCACGCCGGCGGTGAAGCCCGAGTCCGCGCAGCCGCCGGTGAACTCCCCATCCGTCCGGAACCCGGTATCGGCCGCGGCATTCACGTAGATTTCGAACAGCCGCTTGGCCGAGGGGGTCTGCGTCAGCGGCAGGAATTCCCCCTGCATCGACAGTTCCGTCCGTGTGCCGGGCACGTAGGCGCGGTCGATGATGGCGGAGATCGCCGCCAGCAGCTCATCCTTGTCCTCGGGGTTGACGTAGCGCAGGTCGATCTGCCCCTCGGCCCAGGGGGCGACGGTGTTCACGCTCTGCCCGCCGCTGACCAGGCCGACATTCAGCGTGATGCCCCGTTCCAGGTCGGTCAGTGCGTGGATCGCCTGGATTTTCCGTGCCAGTTCCTCGATCGCGCTGATCCCGTCCTGGAAGTTGCCGCCCGAGTGCGCTGCCTTCCCGGTGATCCGGAACCGCATGAACACGCCGCCCTTCCGCCCGGTGACGACGTTGCCGGACACCCGCCCTGGCTCACTGTTGAAGACCACTCGGGCCCGTCGCGCCTCCGCCTCGATCACGGCGCGTCCCTCGGGGGAGCCGATTTCCTCGTCCCCCGTGAACAGCCCGACGAGCGGCGCGGGGGAGCCGCCGAATTTTGCGAAGGCGGCGAGGACGAAGCAGTTCATCACCAGCCCGGCTTTCATGTCGGCGACCCCGGGGCCATAGGCGATGCCGTCGCGGATGGTGAAGGGGCGGCGTTCGGCCTCCCCATCCGGGAAGACGGTGTCGCGATGGCCCATCAGCACGATGTTGCCGCCCGCGTTGCCGGCGGGTCCGTCCCAGGGAACCTTGGCGCGCAGACAGTCGCCGTGCTTCTGCTGGCGCACGACCTCGACGGGGATGGCCTGGGCTTCCATGAACCGGCGGACCACGGCGCCGACCGCGTCGATGCCGGGCTTGTTGTAGCTGCCGCTGTCGATATCGACCATTTCCCGCAGCATCGCGACCATCGCGTCATGCTGGGTGGCGAGCCAGGCAGCGATCTGGGATTCGGACATGCGGAGGCCTCCGGTTGGCGTGGAGCGGCCATCGTGCCGCCCCGGCCCGCGCCCGACAACCAGATATCGGCCTCACGCATCGGCCGCCATGCATCGGCCCGGGCCGAACTGTCCGCCATGGCGCCCGCCCCGGGCGCCTGCGACAACCCCCGTCCAAGCCCCGAGGGAACCGCATCCCCCATGTCCCACGAAGCCGAACTGTGCCGCTTCTGGCCGGTGATCCTGGCGTGCTTCTGCATCGCCGTCTTCGCCTGGGGCTTCGGGTTCTACGGCCACGCCGTCTACCTCGCGGAACTGAGGGCCCGGTTCGGCTGGCCGGCCTCGGTCATCACCGCGGCGACCACGGGGATGTATCTGGGCGGGGCGCTGACCATGCCCTGGATCCACGCCGCCATGACCCGTCTCGGCCCCCGGACGGTCCTCGGCGGAGGCGTCCTCCTGCTGGGGACCGGTGCTATTGGGTTCGCCACCGCCTCCGCCCCCTGGCAGTTGTTCGTGGCGGCCGTGCCGATGGCGCTGGGCTGGGCGTCCACCACCGGAACCGCCATCGCGACCACGATGTCGTTCTGGTTCGACCGCCGCCGGCCCTTGGCGCTCAGCCTGGCGCTGAACGGGGCCAGCGCCGCCGGTTTCACCGTCGCCCCCCTGCTGGTGACGCTCAGCCAGGCCTTCGGGCTGGGCAGCGCGGTGCCCTGGACGGTGGTCGCGTCATGGTGCCTGCTGGCACCGATCCTGTTGGTCTGCGTGGGCTCGCCGCCCACACGCCCGGTGCTGTCGGCGACCGAGGCCGCGACGCTCGACCCGAGGCCCGCCTTCGCCTCCAAGCCCTCGGCCCTGCGGGACCGTCATTTCTGGTCGGTGGCGCTGCCCTTCGCGCTGGCCCTGTCCGCCCAGGTCGGATTCATCGTCCACATGGTCTCCTTCCTCCTCCCCGCGCTCGGCCCGGGCGGGACCAGTTCCGCCGTCAGCCTGGCGAGCGCCGCCGCAATGGCCGGGCGTATCGGCGCCGGGTTCGTGATCGACCGGCTGCATCAGCGCGGGTTCAGCGCCATCAGCTTCCTGGTCCAGTCCGCGGGCCTCGGCCTGATGGCGATGTGGCCGATGGACCCGGCGGCGCTGTTCATGGGCAGCGTGCTGTTCGGCGCCTCGGTGGGGAACGTCATCACCCTGCCGGCGATCGTCATCCAGCGGGAGTTCGCCGGTCGATCGTTCGGCCTGCTCGTCGGCCTGAACGGAGCAATCGGGCAGTTCACGCTGGCGATCGGGCCGGCGCTGTTCGGCCTGATGCGGGACATGAGCGGCGACTACGGCGCGGTCCTGCTGCTGTGCATGGGATTGCAAGTAACGGCGGCGGTCCTGGTGCTGCGACCCTGGCCGTTCCGACGGTAACCCGGGCATTTGCCAACGCCACCGTTCCTGCCAATAGTGTCCTCAACCGGAAACCCGGGAACAGGAGGATGTCGTGCCATACGAAACGATCACGGTCAGACCCGTCACTCCCACCATCGGCGCCGAAATCTCCGGCATCGACCTCGCCAAGCCGCTCGGCAATCAGCAGTTCCAGGAAGTGCATGACGCGCTGATGGCGCACCAGGTCGTGTTCTTCCGCGACCAGAAGCTGACGCTGGATCAGCACAAGGCGTTCGGCCGGCTGTTTGGCGACCTCGCGGTGCATCCCAACACCAAGGGACCGGAAGGCCATCCCGAGATCCTGCCGATCTACGCGGACGGCAATTCGAAGCGCGTCGCCGGGGAACGCTGGCATTCGGACGTGTCCTGCGATCCGGAGCCGCCGATGGGCTCCATCCTGAACCTGAAGACCCTCCCCGATAGCGGCGGCGACACGATCTTTGCCAGCATGTACGCGGCCTATGACGCGTTGTCGGCGCCGATGAAGAAGTTCCTGTCCGGCCTGACCGCGCTGCATGACGGCGCGCCAAACTACAACCGCACGAACAACCTGATCGGCGCGGTCCTGCGGCAGGATTTCCCGCGTGCCGAACACCCGCTGATCCGCACCCATCCGGTGACCGGCAAGCAGGCGATCTTCGTCAACCCCGTCTTCACGGTCGGGATCAAGGATCTGCCGGAAGCCGAGGCGAAGGCGATCCTCGATTTCCTGTATGAGCATTGCAACCGCCCGCAGTGGCAGGTTCGATTCCGTTGGGAGGCGGACAGCGTCGCGTTCTGGGACAATCGCTGCGTCCAGCACATCGCCATGTGGGACTACTTCCCGCAGGTTCGCGCCGGCTATCGCGTGACCGTCAAGGGCGACAAGCCGTTCTATCGCGCCAGCCACTGAACCGTCGGCGCGGGAGCTGATACACACATCTCCGTGACCATCAGCCCCGCCGCCACCGAATCCCCAGACCCACCGCCGAACGGGCGCCCCCCGTTCGGCGGTTTGCATCCGGCCACCGGATCGCGATGCGCGTCGTGCCTGGCGCTGGTCGGCGGATGAGAACACTAGCCCCCGCCGTGCGCCAGGACGACCGCCTGCTCCAGGCCATGGGTCTGATGTGCGTCTATGTCGGCCTGATCGTCTACGTGAACGCCTGCGGCAAGGTGATGGCTGAGTCCTACCACCCGTTCGAGGTGACGCTGTTCCGCCACGGCATCGCCTTCCTGTGGATGCTGATCCTGTTCGCCCCCCGCCACGGCCCGCGCATCCTGGTGCCTAAGCGACCCGGCCTGCAGATCATCCGCGGCCTGTGCGGGATCAGTTCGTCGCTGTTCTACTTCACCGGCCTGACGCAGCTCTCGCTCGCCACCGCCGCGGCCATCAGCTTTTCCACGCCACTGATCGTTGCCGCCCTGTCCGGTCCTTTCCTGGGCGAAAAGGTCGGGCTGCACCGTTGGGCGGCGATCCTGACCGGCTTCCTCGGCACGCTGATCATCATCCGCCCGGGCGGAGGCAGCGCCGACCAATGGGGCGCCGTACTGCTGCTGTGCAGCGCCGTCAGCTCCGCCGGCTACCAGTTGATCACCCGCCGCCTCGCCGGCCAGGACCATGCGGAGACGACCAACATCTGGTCCGGCTTGGTCGGCACCTGCGTGGTCGTCGCGATGTCGCCGTTCTTCTTCACGATGCCCACCCAGTGGCACCATTGGGCGCTGTTCCTGTCGATGGGGATCATCGGCGGCAGCGCCCATTATCTGCTGACCAAGGCGTTCGAGCGTGGGCCCGCCGCGCTGCTCTCCCCCTTCAACTACCTCCAACTGCTGGGCGCCACGTTGTCGGGATACATCCTGTACCGGAACCTGCCCGATCACTGGACCTGGATCGGCGCCGCGGTCATCGTGGGCGCCGGACTGTATATTGCCAGGCGGGAAAACCGCCTGCGCGCTGCAACAAGGAGCGTCTGAACCATGGCCAAGGCTTTCAACGGCTTACGCATCATCGATTTCTCCCAGGTCTTCGCCGGACCTTTCGCCACGATGCAGCTTGGCCTGCTCGGTGCCGACGTGATCAAGATCGAGGAACCGAAGGAAGGCGACCAGTGCCGCGGCATCGGCGCCGACAACGATATCGGCGAACAGGGGATGCCCCCGTTCTTCCTGGCGATGAATGCCAACAAGCGCTCCCTGACGCTCGACCTGAAGCACCCGAAGGCCGCCGAGGTCATTGCCCGCCTGGTCAAGGACGCCGACGTCGTCGTGCAGAACTTCCGCCCCGGCGTGATCGACCGCCTGGGCTTCGGGTATGAGACGATGAAGGCCATCAAGCCCAACCTGATCTATTGCTCGGTGTCCGGCTACGGCCAGACTGGTCCGTCATCAAAGGCGCCGGCCTATGACGGCGCCGTGCAGGCGGTGTCGGGCATGATGTCGGTCACCGGCCACCCCGCGTCCGGCCCGACCCGCGTGGGCTTCACCGTGGTCGATCTGGGCACCGCCATCATGGCCGCCTTTGCCATCTCCGGCGCGTTGTACCGGCGGGCGATGACGGGGGAGGGGCAGCATGTCGATGTCTCGATGTTGGATACGTCGCTCGCGCTGATGTCCCCGATCATTTCCAACTATCTCAATATCGGCGCGGTACCGGAACTCGTCGGCAACGGCTCGGTCGTCAAGCTGCCGACGCTGGGGTCGTTTGCCACCGGTACTGGGGCCGGCATCCTGATGAGTGCGATGACCGACAAGCAATGGGCCGGCATCACCGCGGCGATCAAGCGGCCTGACCTGGCGGCGGATGAGCGCTTGAAGACGGTCCCGGGACGGCGCGCGCATTACGATTACGTGCACGCCGAACTGCGCGCCGCCTTCCTGACCGATTCGGCTATGAACTGGGAAGCGCGATTGAACGCGGAGGGCGTTCCCGCCTCCGCCATCCGCACGGTCCCGGAAATCCTGGAACATCCGCAGGTTGCCCATCGCCAGGTCATCGGCCGCATCAATGGCGCGACGGGCGTCGGACGGGAGATCGGGTTGGTGACCTCGGGCTTCACCGCCGGGGTCGACAGCCCCGAGATCACAACCCCCCCGCCGGCCAAGGGCGAACACACGGACCAGGTGCTGGCCGAGGCGGGCTACTCCCCGGAGGAGATCGCGGCGCTGCGGGCCGACGGCGCCTTGTAGCCGGGGCGGGGGCCACCGCACGGCGGTCGCGTCTGGCCGCTCTCCGTCATGGGCGGGCTTGACCCGCCCATCGCCAGGCACGCAGGTGTTTGGAATCACACGCAACACCATTGCCAGAGTCCCCGGCGATGGCCGGGTCAAGCCCGGCCAGGACGAAGGGCGCCGTCCCAGGGTCAAATGCGATCGCCCCGGCCCCAACCGCCCCCGGTCATTGAACCAGCGAAAATAATCCCAAAATCTGGGGGACCTGCCGGCGATCTGCCCGCCGGCCGGTCAGGAGCGCGGGATGGACAAGAAGACGAAGTTCAACATCTGGTACGCGCTGTTCGCGATCCTCGCGTTCACGGTCATCCAGAACGCCTGGATGTCCTACACGCAGGTCGCGCACATCCCCTACAGCGAGTTCCAGCAACTTCTGGCCGGCAACAAGGTCGAATCGATCGGCGTCTCGGATAATTTCATCCAGGGCACGTTCAAGGAGCCGCAGGCGGACGGCAAGACCCGCTTCACCACAACTCGCGTCGATCCTGATTTCGCCAAGGAACTCAAGGGCTACAACGTCATCTTCACCGGCCAGATCGAGAGCACGCTGCTGCCCACGATCCTGTCCTGGGTGATGCCGATCGCGCTGTTCATGGGTGTCTGGTGGTACATGTCCAAGCGCATCATGGGGCAGGGCGGCATCGGCGGCGGCCTGATGTCGATCGGCAAGTCCAAAGCCAAGGTCTATGTCGAATCCAACACCGGCGTGAACTTCACCGACGTCGCCGGCGTCGATGAGGCGAAGGAGGAACTGCAGGAAGTCGTCGACTTCCTGAGGAACCCCGAGGAATACGGCCGCCTCGGCGGGCGCATGCCCAAGGGCGTGCTGCTGGTCGGCCCTCCCGGCACCGGCAAGACGCTGCTCGCCAAGGCCGTCGCGGGAGAGGCGGGGGTGCCGTTCTTCTCCATCTCCGGTTCCGAGTTCGTGGAAATGTTCGTGGGTGTCGGCGCCGCCCGCGTGCGGGATTTGTTCGAGCAGGCGCGTAACAAGGCCCCCGCCATCATCTTCATCGATGAACTCGATGCGCTGGGACGCGCCCGCGCGCCGGGCATGTCGATGGGCGGGCATGATGAGAAGGAACAGACGCTCAATCAGTTGCTGGTGGAACTGGATGGGTTCGATACCAAAAGCGGCGTCGTGCTGCTGGCGGCGACGAACCGGCCTGAAATCCTCGACCCCGCCTTGCTGCGCGCCGGACGGTTTGACCGGCAGGTGCTGGTGGATCGCCCGGACAAGGTCGGCCGCGTGCAGATCCTGCATGTGCATCTGAAGAAATCCAAGCTGGGCGCCGACATCAACCCCGAGGATATCGCCGCGTTGACCCCCGGCTTCACCGGCGCCGACCTTGCGAACCTGGTGAACGAGGCAACCCTGCTCGCCACCCGCCGCCGAGCGGAGGCGGTGACGATGGAGGATTTTAATAACGCGATCGAACGGATTGTTGCCGGTCTGGAAAAGCGCAACCGCCTGCTGAACCCGAAGGAGCGGGAGGTCGTTGCCTATCACGAGATGGGCCACGCCCTGGTCGCGATGGCGCTGCCGGGATCGGACACGGTCCACAAGGTCTCGATCATTCCGCGCGGCATCGGTGCCCTGGGCTATACGATCCAGCGCCCGACCGAGGACCGGTTCCTGATGACCAAGCAGGAGCTTGAGAATAAGATGGCCGTCCTGCTGGGCGGGCGCGCCGCGGAACTGGTGGTGTTCGGTCATTTCTCTACCGGCGCGGCCGATGATTTGCGCCGGGTCACCGATATCGCGCGGTCGATGGTAACGCGTTACGGAATGTCCGACCGGTTGGGCTCGGTGGCCTATGAGGCGGACCAGCGGTCATTCCTGGGCGGCCCCTCCGCGCAGATGTTCGGCCAGACGCGGGAGTTCGGCGATGCCTCCAGCGACGCGATCGACGAGGAAGTGCGCCGGATCGTGCATGACGCGCTGGACCGCGCCCTCGATATCCTCCGCGCCCGTCGCCCCATTCTGGAACTCACCGCTCGGCGGTTGCTGGAGAAGGAGACGTTGAACGAGGACGATCTGCGCGCGCTGACCGCGGAACTGCCCGTGGTGGTTTAAGCGGAACCGCCCCCTCTCGTCATGGTGGCCGAAGGGCCATCACCCACGATTTTCCCCTGTTTCTGACAGCAAAATCGTGGGTGGCGGCCCTGCGGCCACCATGACGAGGTGGCGACGACAGGGGTCAACCTCAAAGCCGGTTGGTATCAGTCGGCGAACAAAGAAACCGGCGCCCCCACGGCGGGTGCCTTGCACCGAAACAATCCGCCCAGCGTCGGGAACTGTTCCAACTGCGCCGCCGATTTCCCCTCCCGCAATGACGTCACGTACATGTGACCTTCCGCGAAGGCCGGCATCGTCGGACCTGGCACCGGGAACGGCAGTTTCGTCAGCAACTTCCCGTCGGGAGAGAAACAGTTGATGCACCCCGCGGACGGACCGGCCGACCAATAGTTCCCGTCCATGTCCACCGCCGCGCCATCCGGGCGGCCTTCCTCATTCGACAGTTTCGCGATGATCCGGTGGTTCGACATCGCCCCCGTCGCCGGATCGAAATCCCAGCGCTGGATGATCGCGGCGGTCGAATCCGAGTGATACATGATCCGCCCATCCGGCGACCACGCGAGCCCGTTGGAGACCGCGTACCCCTCCGACCGCTTCTCCACCTTGCCATCCGCGGTCACGCGATACAGCGACCCCAGCGGCTGACGGGGCGAATTCTCATCCATCGAGCCAACCCAGAACGCCCCGTCCGGCCCGACCTTGCCGTCGTTCAGCCGGTTCGTCGCGGGTTCCTCGATCGGCATCGTCAGGCGTGTGATCCGCTTGAGCTTCGGGTCAAACAGCACGACGCGATGCCGCTGCGCCACCACCCACTGGCCGGACCGGCAGAGGCCGAAGCTGCCCACGACCTCGGGGAATTCCCACGTCTCCCGCGCGCCGGTATCGACCGAGAGCGCGTTGATCTTCTTGCCCGGAATGTCGCAGAACAGCAGCCGCCGGTTGGCCGCGTCCCAGGTCGGGCATTCGGAGACGCCGCTCTGGCTGTCCCAGACGAGTTCGAATTCGCTCATGGCTTTCCTCCTGCCGAGCGCCCCGAAGGCAAAAGGGCGCGCGCGTTATGTGGTTTTCCGTTACCGATAATGCATCGTAACCCAGGAAGTCCGCGCATGGCGATCCACGCCGCCTTCACGCCGTTTGAACCCCTCGCCGCCTGCTTGATCCCCGCGCTCGGCCCCGCCGGGACCGATGGGTCACACGACCTGTCCCACATCCTGCGAGTCTGGCGGAACGCCGCCGCCATCGCCGCGACGGAACCCGCGGCCGACGCCGAACTGATTTGCGCCGCCGTGCTGCTGCATGACTGCGTGGCGGTGGAGAAGGACTCGCCGCTGCGTTCCCAGGCCTCCCGCCTTGCCGCCGAACGGGCGCGCGGGATCGTGGCCGACCTGGGCTGGGCACCCGGCAGGATTGACGCCCTCGCGCATGTGATCGAGGCGCATAGTTTCTCCGCCGCCATTGAACCGCGCACGCTGGAGGCCCGCATCCTCCAGGACGCCGACCGGCTGGATGCGATCGGGGCCATCGGCATCGCCCGCTGCTTCTACACCGGCGGGCGGATGGGATCGTTGCTGTACGACCCGGACGATCCGGCGGCGGAGCGGCGCGGGCTCGACGACCGCCGCTATGCGATCGACCACTTCCCGGCCAAACTGTTCAAGGTCGCCGACGGGTTCCGCACGCCGGCCGGACAGGCGATGGCGCGGGCGCGGGCCGAGACGATGCGCCGCTTCGTCGCTGATTTCATGACGGAAGTCGCCGGAGGGCAAGAACCATGATCCGAGCCGCCATCGTGGGCCTCGGCTGGTGGGGGCGCAACCTCGCCGACAGCGTCCAGGCCAGCACCGCCATCCGCTTCACCACCGCCCATACCCGCACCCAGGCGACGGTCGCTGATTATTGCGCCGAACGCGGCCTGCGCTGGGTAGGTGACCTGGAAACGATCCTGCGCGATCCGACCATCGACGCCGTCGTCTTCGCCACGCCGCACAGCACCCATGCCGACCAGATCGCTCGGACGGCGGTGGCCGGGAAGCACGTTTTCGTGGAAAAGCCCTTCGCCTTGTCGGTGCGAGAGGCCGAGGCCTCCCTGAACGCCGCCGAACGCGCCGGGATCGTGCTGGGCGTGGGGTTCAACCGGCGGTTCCATCCCTCGATGGCGCTGCTCAAGACCGCGATCCGCGAGCGGTTGGGCACGATCGCCACGATCAGCGCCGAACAGACCGCCCTGCATGGCCTGGCGCTGACGGAAGACGCCTGGCGTGCCCAGGCGACCGAGAGCCCGGGCGGCGCGATGACCGCGATCGGCGTGCATCTGATCGATGGGATGATCGACCTGAACGGCCCGATCCGGGAGGTTTTCGCCCAGGTCAGCCGACGCGCCGCGACGCTCGCGGATGACACGACGGATATTCTGCTGCGGTTCGCGAACGGGGCGTCCGGGCATGTGTTCTGCTCGACCGCGGCGACGCCGAACTACCGGATGGCGGTCTATGGGACAGGCGGGTTCGCGGAGATCCTCGGCCACCCGATGGCGACGTTCCGGCTGATCCCCGCGGTCGCGGGCGAACATCGCCTGACCGGCAAGCCCGAGGTCACGGAAACCCCCGGCTTCAACATGCTGACCGCCGAACTGGAAGCCTTCGCCGCCGCGATCGAGGCCGGTCGGCCGTTCCCCACGCCGCTGACGGAAATCCTGCACGGGGTAGAGGTCTTCGAAGCGATCCTGCGGTCCGCCGCCACCGGCCACAGCCAAGCAATCCCCCTCCCCCCTTGAGGGGGAGGGCCGGGGTGGGAGGTAAGCAGCGGCACGGACCGCTGGCGGGAGCCTCCCATCGGCCTGGGGGTAGACCCCTCCCCCCAACCTTGGTCCGCGTCGCGGCCCAAGCCCTCACGGGGAGGGGGAGAGAGAAACATGGCCGCGGTCTGTCCGCCATCACGGTCCGCCCCCTCCCGGAAGGAGAGGGGGAGGAGACCGACTTACCGAATCGGAGAGAACGCCGACGGCATCACGAAGCTGTTCTCCTGCTTCACCATCACGCCCGGCGGGTTCCGCGCCGGCCAGGCACCGCCGGCCGCCGCCGCCGCGCGCACGCTGAAGCGCTCATTCGCGTCCTTGTAGGCCCAGATATGGACCCATTTGTTCAGCGCCCCGAACTCGGAATACATCGCGCAGACCAGCGGCGAGAACTTCTGCCGCCCCTCGATCTTGTCCGACCACCGCTCGATCAGCCCGGGAACCGAGCCCGGGGTCACGGTGTATTGCCGGATTTCGAAAAGCGGCCCGATCTCACGCGGTTCCAGCTTGGGGGAGAACGGAGCGGGGATGAATACCTCGCTCTGCTGCGCCACGCAGAACTCGCGGATCGGCGGCGGCCAGCTCGGGTCCTTCGAGGCGGCCGAACGGACATCGGCGCGGTGCTCGAAGCTTTCATAGGCCCAGACATGGATGATCTGGTTCAGCGGCCCGACCTCGGTATGCCAGAACGCGGCCAGCTTCGAGTATTTTTCGCGCGCGGGCAGAGCCTCGCCAAAGCGCTTCTCGACTTCCGCCAGCGTGGTCGGTTGCAGCGTGTAGGTGCGCATTTCGATGATCATGGAATACCCTCCCAGGGTGTGAACGGCGCAGGCTATGCCATTCCCGGCCGGGGTGGAATGTCCCCCCGGATGCCCTTTCCCCGACGCCGGCACCGGGGCATAAGCATCGGCAAATGACACCCACCCTCGCTTCCGCCCTGCTTCCGCTGCTGCGCCGGATGGACGCCGAAAGCGCCCATGACCTCGCCCTGCGCGCGCTGCGCCTGGGTCTTGCCGGTTCGTCGCGCCAGGCGGACGATCCGGCCTTGGCCATCACCGTGCTGGGCCGCCGGTTTTCCAATCCGATCGGCCTCGCCGCCGGCTTCGACAAGAACGCCGTTGCGGTGCCGGCCCTGATGCGGCTGGGCTTTGGCTTTGTGGAGACCGGGACCGTCACCCCCCGCCCGCAGGAGGGCAATCCACGCCCCCGCCTGTTCCGCCTGGAACCAGACCGCGCGGTGATCAACCGTATGGGCTTCAACAATGGCGGCCTCGAAACCTACCGCCGCAACCTCGCCGCCCTGGCCGACCGGACCGTGCCCTTGGGCGCCAATGTCGGGATCAACAAGGAAGGCGCCGATCCGGCCCGCGACTACCCCGCCCTGATCGCCGCCGTCGGCCCGCACGCGGATTATGTCGTGATCAACGTCTCCTCCCCCAACACGCCCGGCCTGCGGGATTTGCAGGGGGAAGAACGGCTGCGGGAGATCCTGCAAGCCGTCGCGAGCGTGCCCAACAAGCCCCCGATTCTGGTCAAGGTCGCGCCAGATTTGGCGGAGGAAGGCCTGGCCTCGGTCGTGGAAACCTGCGTGGCCGAGGGCGTGCAGGGGCTGATCGTCGGCAACACCACGATCTCCCGCCCGCCCGGGCTGCGCTCACCGCACCAGAGCGAAACCGGTGGCCTGTCCGGCGTGCCGCTGTTCACGCTGTCGACGACCATGCTGGCCCGCGCCTTCATCCTCGCCCGCGGCCGGCTGCTGCTGATCGGCACCGGGGGCGTGTTCAACGGGCAGGACGCGCTGCTGAAAATCCGCGCCGGCGCCTCGCTGGTGCAGCTTTACACCGGCTTCGCCTATGGCGGTCCGGCGCTGATCCCGCGGCTGAAGCGGGAACTGGCCGCCGCGTTGAAAGAAGCCGGCTTCGCCCGGATCGAGGACGCGGTCGGCACCGCGTCCCGCAACCTGTCAGGACATGGCTAGATGGAACATCTCTCGGGCTTTGCCCCGCTTGCTTCGCGCTATGACGGGTTCGTGCTGGACCTCTGGGGCGTCATCCACGACGGGGTCAACGCCTTCCCCCATGCCGTCGATACGCTCCGCCACCTGAAGGCTGCCGGCAAGCGGACCCTGCTGCTGTCCAACGTGCCGCGCCCGAACGATGCGGTACAGACGATGATGCGGCGGATGGGCATTCCCGATGACCTGTACACCGACATCCTGACCAGCGGAGAGGGTGTTCGCCGGTCCCTGCAATCCCCGCCGGATGACTGGTGGGCGAGCCTGGGGAAGAAGGTCTTCCATCTCGGCCCGGTGCGCGACAAACCGGTGCTGGAAGGCCTGCCCCTGATCGAGACCGCGACGCCCGCGGAAGCCGACTTCGTGCTCAACACCGGCCCCGACGACCACCGTAACCCGAGCGACATGAATGAGTTCGAGGCCGTTCTCCAGGAATGCGCCAAACATCATTTGAAGATGATCTGCGGCAACCCCGATCTGGTCGTGATCCGTGGCGGGGTGCGGGTGCTGTGCGCCGGGTCGCTGGCGGCGCGGTATCAGGAACTCGGCGGCGATGTGCGGTCCGTCGGCAAGCCGGACCCGGCGATCTACCGGCCCGTGCTGGAACAGATGAACCTGCCGATCGATCGCGTGCTGGCGGTGGGCGACTCGCTGCATACCGACATTCCGGGCGCGAGCCGCGTCGGTCTGGCGTCCTGCTGGGTGCTGGATGGCATCCACGGCGCCGCGCTCAGCGACGGGGCCGGCGGCTTCGATCGCGCGAAGACCGAGGCGGCGGCGCGGGAAGCCGGCCTGTCCCCGGTCGCCACGCTGCCACGCTTTGTCTGGTAGGCTGCCTTCCTGTCAGTGCGACAGGAAGATCGGCACCGTCATTTCCCGCATCAGCGTCTGCGTCACCCCGCCGAACACCAGTTCGCGCGCGCGGGAGTGGCCGTATCCGCCCGCCACGATCAGGTCGGCGCTGATATCGGAGGCATAGGACAGCAGCGCCTCTCCATCGCGGATATCCGTCGCGATGGTGTGTGCCGCCTCCGCCTTCACGCCATGCCGAGCGAGGTGGAGTGCGATGTCGGCGGCGGGAACATCGCCGTGGCCGTGGATGCCCCTGCGGGGGTTGATCGCCAGCACCGTGACCTTTTGCGCCATTCGCAGGATCGGCATCGCGTCGTTCACCGCCCGCGTTGCTTCCTTGCTGGCGTTCCACGCCACCAGGACATGGTCGCCGACGATGGGAAACGTGCCGGCATAGGGCACCGCCAGCACCGGGCGGCCGGAGGACATCAGCGTTGTCACCACGATTTCGTCGCTGCGCTCGATCTCCCGCGCGTTTGGGTCATGCGGCTGGCCAACCACGACCAGATCGGAATAGCGCGCATGCAGCGCGATGATCTGTCCGCTGCGGCCCTCACTGATGCGCCATTCGCTGGTCAGGTGCTCCCGCTCGACGATCGCCCGGAAGCTGTCCTCCACGGGCTTGGATGCGGCGGCCAGTTCATCGCGCATCTGTGCCACGAGGTCGATGCCACCGGCGGCATAGGGCACGCCGCCGCCATAGAAGAACGTGGAATTCGGCACATCGACAACGAAAAACCCGGTCAGATGCGCGTTGTGCCTACGGGCCAGGGCGGCCGCGATCTCCAACCGGACCTGGCTGCGCGGGCTGGTGTCTAGCCCATCTTTAACGCCTTTTTGACCACTTACCGTAACGAACAGCCCGAAAATGGTGGAAATCCGCCATTTGACTCCGGGAATTCATTTGTAGTGCCATAATGTTTTGCGAAATCCATTGACGCCGC
>CAMCDA010000008.1 GCA_945873195.1 Asaia bogorensis | reverse complement strand
CGGCAGCGGAGTATTTTCGACCATGGCGGGTGTGGCACCGTCCGATTCGGCAGGAATTGGTTTCGACACCCAAATCTCTGCGTCAAATCAGATGATTACGCTACGCCCGCCAGCGAATCCCTGGCATGCGATGAATAAGATGGGCTAAGCTGTCGGCGGAATACTTTCAGGTGTCCAGCGCGCGGGACGGGTTCGAGGCGCTGCGTGAAGCCGCGGCCTGGCAGCCCGACCTGATCCTGCTCGATATCATGATGCCCGGCATGGACGGCTACGAGTGCTGCCGCCAGCTCAAGACCGATCCCGCGACCTTGCACATCCCCGTCGTCATGGTCACCGCCCTCGGAGAGCCGAGCGAACGGCTGCGGGGGTTGGAGGCGGGGGCCGATGATTTCCTGACGAAGCCGGTTGAGTATGACACGCTCATGGCCCGCGTCCGCAGCCTCGTGCGGCTCAAGCGCCTGCTCGACGAATGGCGCGCCCGCGGCGAAACGGCCCGCGCGCTCGGCGCCTGCGGGGAACTGCCGCAGATCCCGACCGTGGTCGGCACCAGGGCGCTGGTCGTGGATGACTGGGACCTCGGGTCCCGCCTGATCCGGGAAGCGCTGGAGCGGGAAGGGATCGCGTCCGACGCGGTCTCGGTCGAGGCGGAGGCCTTGGCCGCCACGCGGTCTTCCGCCTACGACTTGATCATCGTGAGCCTGGCCCTGGTCGAGGAAGACCCTCTGAAGCTGGTCGCTGCTCTGCGCGCCGCCGATGGCACGCACGAAACTCCGCTTCTGGTGGTAGGGGAGGCCCGGGACCACGACCGCATCCTGCGCGGCTTCGAACTCGGCGCCAATGACTGGCTGACCATGCCGGTCGACGAACATGAACTCCGCGCCCGTGCCCGCAACCAGATCCGGCGCAAGCTGTATCAGGATCGGCTGCGCGCCGATCTGGGCACGGCGCTGGAAATGGCGCTGATCGATCCGCTGACGGGGCTGTACAACCAGCGCTATCTGCGGCGGCATCTGGACGGGCTGACCAGCGGCACCCAAGGGCGGGACCTCGCGGTCATCATGGTCGACATCGACCACTTCAAATCCGTCAACGACCGGTTCGGCCACGCGGCCGGCGACCAGGCGCTGCGGTTGCTCGCGGGGACGCTACGGGCCAACACGCGCGTCTTCGACTCCGTCGCCCGCTATGGCGGAGAGGAGTTCGTGGTGGTCATGCCGGGCAGTGGGATGGACGATGCCATGGCGGCCGCTGAGCGCCTGCGGGAGGCGGCGGAGGCCCTGGTCTTCACCGTCGCCAGCATTGGGCGGGTCCCGCTGACGATCAGCCTGGGCGTGGCCTGCTGGGACGGCGTGCCGTTCACGGCGAACGCGCTGCTGCATGCCGCCGATCTCGCCCTGTATGAGGCGAAGAACGGCGGGCGCAACCGGGTCCGGGCCGCGGGAACCGCCGCGACTACTTGATCTTGGATTCCTTGAACACGACGTGCTTCCGCGCGACGGGGTCATACTTCTTCAGTTCCAGCTTGCCGGTCTGCGAGCGGGCATTCTTTTTCGTGACATAGAAAAAGCCGGTGTCGGCGCTCGACACGAGCTTGATCTGAACGGTGTTGCTTTTTGCCATGGCATCATCCTCAAAGACGTGGGCGGTCCGGACGGTAGGGCAGCCACGTGAAGGCGGGGAAATGGCCCATCCGGGGGCGCCTGGTCAAGTCCCTTGGCGCATCGGCGTGATTTGACACCGCCATTTTCGGTGCCAGCATCGCGGCCCGACCACCGATAAGGACCGTACGCATGACCCTGGAACAGCGCATCCAGCGCCTGGAAGACATCGAGGAAATCCGCCGGCTGCGGAACCGCTACCATTATTGCCTGAATGAGGGCCGCTGGGCCGAAACCCGGGACATCTTCACCGACGATGCGGTTGTCGAGCTGGGCTACCTCGCCCGGTATGAGGGGATCGAGGCCATCGACCAGGGCTTCAAGGCGATGGGCGAGCGCGAGCGCTTCTTCATCAAGCAGTTCATCCATGGGCACGACGTCGACGTGACCGGCGACACCGGCACCGGCCGATCCTACCTCGAAGCCCGCTATGGCCGATTCGGGGTCAGCTGGGTGGTCTCCGGCCGCTATGACGACGAATACGTCCGCGTGAACGGGGTCTGGAAGTTCAAGGCCATGATCGCCGAGTTGTTCTACACCGTGCCCAATGCGGTCGGTTGGAGCGGAGACGAGATGCACTGGCTCCGCCCCAAGATCTGACGGGTCAGCGCGTCAGCCGCCCCGCCACGGCCGCCGCGAAGGCCTGGGTCCCGAGCGGGCCACCCAGGTCGGCGGTGCGTTCGGCCGGGGTGGCGAGGGCGGCCTCGACCGCCGTTTCCACGGCATCTGCCGCGGCCAGCAGCGCGTTGGCGTCCCGCCGTCGCCCGCCGAGCCAGCGCAGCAGCATGGCAGCGGACAGCAGCAGCGCGGTCGGGTTGGCCTTGTCCTGGTCGGCGATATCGGGCGCCGATCCGTGCTGGGCCTGGGCCACGGCGCGGTCGTCGCCCGCGTTCAGGCTCGCGCCGAGGCCCAGGCTGCCGGCGAGTTCCGAGGCCTCATCGGACAGGATGTCGCCGAACATGTTGGTCGCGACCATGACGTCGAAGCGCCCCGGCGTACGGATCAGCAGGGCGGTCGCCGCGTCCACCAGCACGTCATCCAGTTCCACATCCGGGTAGTCGGCGGCCACGGCCCGGACCTCTCGCAGGAACAGCGCGTCGGACACGCGCAGCACGTTCTGCTTGTGGATGGCGGTGACCTTTTTCCGGCGGGTGCGGGCCAGGTCGAAGGCGACGCGGGCGATGCGGCGGCTGGCCTCGGCGGTGACCTTGCGGACCGCGAGCGCCAGGTCCGGGGTGGGCATGAACTCCCCGAGTCCCTGGTGCATGTTACGGTCGGCGTAGAAGCCTTCCGTGTTCTCCCGCACGATGACCAGGTCCATGGGCTGGCGCAGGATGGTCATGCCATCGCGCGATTTCGCCGGCCGGATGTTGGCGTACAGGTTGAAATGGGTGCGCAGGATACCGGACGGGTTGACGCCGCCTTGGTCGGCGGGCGGGTAGTCGAGGTGGGAGACCGGGCCGAGGATCACCCCATCCGCCTGCCCGACCGCGTCGATGACGGCTTGCGGCAGGGTGGTGCCCTGACTGGCCAGCGTCTTCAGGCCGATGTCGCGGGTCTGGTAGGCGAGATTGAGGCCGAAAAGGTCATCGACCCGGCGCAGGACGGTCAGGGTGGCGGCGATGATCTCGGGGCCGATGCCGTCGCCGGGGAGGATCAGGAGGTTCATGGGTCACCTCTGGTTGGGTGGGATGGGTCACCGGACAAGGGGTTTGACTGCGAAGACGCCCCCTCTCCCCTTGCGGGAGAGGGTTGGGGTGAGGGGTGATTGCGGCACCGGCCTGGGACCGGGGGACGGAAAGTGGTGGGTATGTCCCTTGGTCGGTGGAGTATTTACCCCCCACCCCAGCCCTCCCCCTCAAGGGGGGAGGGGGCGAGAAGTTACACCCCGATCCGATCCATCCCGCCCATATACGGCCACAGCACCTCGGGCAGCAGGATCGAGCCGTCGGCCTGCTGGTGGTTCTCCATCACCGCGATCATCGCCCGTCCGACCGCGACGCCGGATCCGTTCAGCGTATGGACATGCGCCACGGTCTTGCCGTCCACCCCGCCGCGGAACCGGGCGTTCATCCGCCTCGCCTGGAAGTCGCGGCAGTTGGAGCAGGATGAGATTTCCCGCCAAGCCTGCTGGCCGGGCAGCCAGACCTCCAGGTCATGGGTCCGCACGGCGCCGAAGCCGGTATCACCCGAGGACAGCAGCATGCGGCGATAGGGCAGGCCGAGCATTTCGAGGATGGTCTCGGCGGAGCGGGTCATGCGTTCGAGTTCGGCGGCCGATGCGTCGGGATGGACGATGGAGACAAGCTCGACCTTGCGAAACTGGTGCTGGCGCAGCATGCCGCGGGTGTCGCGGCCGGCCGATCCGGCCTCGGACCGGTAGCAGTCGGTCAGGGCGGTCATCCGCAGCGGCAGTTGCTTTTCGGCCAGGATTTCACCGGCGACGGTGTTGGTCAGGGGCACCTCGGCGGTGGGGATGAGCCAGCGGCCGTCGGTGGTGCGGAACAGGTCGTCCGCGAACTTGGGCAACTGGCCGGTGCCGTAGACGGTGGCGTCGTTGACCAGGGATGGGACCACCATCTCGGTATAGCCGTGGTGCTGGGTATGGATGTCCAGCATGAACTGGCCGAGCGCGCGTTCCAGGCGGGCGAGGGGGCCGCGCAGGACGGTGAAGCGGGCGCCGGCCAGCTTGGCGGCGGCGGCGAAGTCCATCATGCCGAGCGTTTCGCCGAGCTCGAAATGCTGGCGGGGCATGAAGTTCAGGTCGCGTGGTTGGCTGAACTGGGACAGGACCCTGTTGGCGGTCTCGTCCGGGCCGTCCGGCACGTCCGGGTCCAGGATGTTGGGCAGGGATTCGAGCACCCCCTTGATCGCGGCGTCGAGTTCGGCGGCGCGCTTCTCCAGCCCCTCCATGTCCCCGCGCAGGGTGGTGGCTTCGGCTTCCAGAGCGGCAGTGTCGGCGCCGGTGCGCTTGCCCTGGCCGATTTCGCGGGCCAGCGCGTTGCGGCGGGCCTGCTTTTCCTGCAGCGCGGTCTGGGCGGAGCGGCGTTCGGTGTCACGGGCCAGGATGTCCGATGACACCGGCTGCATCCCGCGACGGATCAGGGCCGCGTCGAAAGCGGCGGCGTCGGCGCGGATGGCACGGATGTCATGCATCGGACTTCTTCTCCCCCTCGGGTTCGTCGTCTTTGTCGTCTTCCTCGACCACCGGCTTCGGCTCCACGAAGCCCGCGGCGATGATCGAGATTTCGTACAGCCCGATCAGTGGCACGGCGAGGGCGATCTGACTGATCACGTCGGGTGGGGCCATGATGGCCGCCACGACGAACATGCCGACATAGGCATAGCGGCGGACGCGCTTCAGCGCGGCGGAGCTGACGATCCCGACCTTGGCCATCAGGGTCAGGGCGACCGGAAGCTCAAACGTCAGGCCGAAGGCGAAGATCATCTTCATGACCAGGTCGAGATATTCGCTGACCTTGGGGAGCAGGGCGATCGGCACGCCGCCGCCGCCGGTCGATGACTGGAAGCTCGCGAAGAATTCCCACGCCAGGGGGAACACGAAATAATAGGCCAGCGCGGCGCCGGTGAAGAACAGCACGGGCGTGGCCAGCAGGAAGGGTAGGAAGGCGTTCTTCTCGCTGCGGTACAGCCCGGGCGCGATGAACAGCCAGAGTTGGGCCGCTATCACCGGGAAGCCCAGGAACATCCCGCCGAAGAAGGCGACCTTGATGCGCGTGAAGAAGGCTTCATAGAGCTGGGTGTAGATCAGTTGCGGCTCGCCATGACCCTGGTTGCGCAGGATTTCGGCCAGCGGGCGGGCGAGGAAATAATAGATGTCGTCGGCGAAATAGTAGGAGACGCCGAAGCAGACGGCGAAGGCGGCGGCCGACCAGATCAGCCGCGTGCGCAGCTCGACCAGGTGCTCCATGAGCGGCATGGGCTTGTCGTCGATTTGGTCTTCTTCGGCGGGTTTTGCCACGGGCGGCCTTCTGCGTTCAGGTGGGATGGGCGGCGGCGCGTTCGGCGGCCTGCCGGACCAGCGCCGGCGGGATGAAGGCCGGTGGTTCGGCGGGTTCGTCCAGAGGCTCACCCGGGGGCACGATCGGCGTGACCAGCGCCGGCGGGATGAAGGCGGGCGCGTGGGCGCGGGTCGGGTCGGGCGGCGGGGTGACCGGGGTGGTCGACTCCGCGTTCAGCACCGACTCCAGGGTCGTATCGGCGACCGAGGATGTCGCGGTGCCCGTGGTCGGGTCGAGCGGATTGGAATTGAAGGTATCGCGGATCGAGCGGTCAGGGTCGACGGCTTTCTCGATTTCCGACCGGATGTCGAAGTTGCGGATGCCCTTGAACTGGTCCCGCACGCCCTTGAGGTCGGCGTCCTTCATCAGGTCGTCGACATGGGTATGGAACTCAGCCGCCATCGCGCGGGCCTTCTTGACCAGGTTGCTGATGGCGCGCAGGGCGATCGGCAGGTCTTTCGGGCCGATCAGGATCAGCGCGACCACGCCGATCAGCATGATCTGGGACCAGGAAAAATCGAACATGGGTTGGAATGGGCCTCCGGCGGGCTTGCTAGCAGGAAGCCGGCCCAGGGGGAACAGGTGCTTCGGGGTGTGGGGCGTCTGGGTCGGTGATCCCTCGCCCCCCCTCCCTTAAGGGGAGGGGGGGCATGGGGGTGCCGGCCTCGTCTCCCTCCCCCACGGGCCTGGCATCGTTTGCGGCCATGGCGCCCATCGGGCGGGGTGGTTCCACGAACAAGTCCTCCCGCCGGGGCAAGGCGCGGATATCCGGCAGGCCGAAGGCTGTCAGGAACTCCGGTGTCGTGACCCAGAGCGTCGGGCGGCCGGGGGTGTCCTTGCGGCCGGCGGGAGCGATCAGTTTCCACTCCAGCAGCGCCTCCAGCGTCTGCTGTGACAGGCTGGTGCCGCGCATGTGCTCGATCTCCGGGCGGGTGACCGGCTGGTGGTAGGCGACGATGGCCAGGGTCTCCATCGCCACGCGGGTCAGGCGGCGGGGGACCTCGATCACCTTGCGCAGCGCCGGGGCCAGGTCGAGGGCGGTGCGGAACTGCACCCCGCCCGCGACCTCGGCGAGTTCGACGCCGCGGTTGGCATAGCGGGCGCGGAGGGACTCGATCACGGCGTCCGGGTCCACGCCTTCCGGCAGGATACGGGACAGGGCGCGGGGGGTGACCGGGGCGGCGCTGGAGAAGACCATGGCCTCGGCAAGCCGCAGGATGACTTCGTCGTCTGGCGCGGTGGGCGGGTCGGGGGTGTCCGTCATGAGGGCCATGCGGGATGGTGGCGCCGGCCGGAGACGGGTGGCCGGGTCAAGCCCGGCCATGACGAAAAAAGGGGGACGCGTGGCGGGTGAGTCAGCCCCAATGACGCATGACAGGCGACCGGGGCTGTCATGCCGGTTCCCCGGCTCCGTCCCCGGCTTCGTCCTCGGAACGTCCGCCCGGCGGTTCATCCCCCGCGCTGAACAGGTCCCCACCGCGACGGACCAGGATCGGGCCGAAGTCACGGTCCTGGTGCAGGCGCACATGCCCGTCCCGTGCCATCTCCAGACTCGCCAGCAAGGTGCTGGTCAGGGCGGCGCGTCGTTCCGTGGGGTTGGCGAGGTGGGCTGGGAGGAATCGCTCCAGCTCCGCCCACTCCGGGATACCCTTGATCATCGAGGACAGCCGCTTCAACGCATCCTGCATCGTCCATAGCGTCAGTGCCCGGGGCCGGTAGGGGATCGTCTTTGTGCCGCGCCGGATCGCCGTCAGATAGGCCCGCATCAGCGCGTTGATGTCGACCGCCAGGCGGGAGCGGTCGATTTCCGTGTGATCCTCGGGCGCCCCCCGCGCGAAAATGTCATGCCCCAGCACCGGCCGCTTCCCCAGCCAGGCCGCGGCGGTGCGAATCGCCTGCAGGGCGCGCAGCCGTTCGGCCAGGTCCTCGGCCGCTTCTTCGCCGGCTTCCAGTTCCTCGGGGTCGGACGGGACCAGCAGCCGGGACTTCAGCCAGGCCAGCCACGCCGCCATCACCAGCCAGTCCGCCGCCAGTTCCAGGCGGACGCGGCGCGCGCCCTCGATCACCGCCAGGAACTGCTCCACCAGGGCCAGGATCGAGATTTTCGCCAGATCGACCTTCTGCGCTCGGGCGAGTTCCAGAAGCAGGTCGAGCGGCCCCTCGAACCCGTCCAGCCGCAGCAGGAGGGTTTCGGGCGGGGGAAGCGCTACGACCTCGTTCGGCAAATGCTACAATCCCCTGGCGGCGCCCCCGCCCACATCGTGACCCGCCAGCCAGAACACGGTACGAAACGCCCAGGGCAGGATGTCGTCCAGCGCCGCGCCGACCGGATCGATGCCGGTCGCGAAGGGCAGCACGAAGACCATGAACAGGACGATGAAGATCCCCGCGCGCTCCAGCCGAGCCCAGGCTTCGGCGAGGGAGAGGGGGAGGATGCCGACGGCGATGCGGCCACCGTCCAAGGGCGGGATCGGCAGCAGGTTGAACAGTCCCAGCACCAGGTTGGACAGGATGAAGTAGAACAGCCCCTGCAAGGCGTAGTGGTTGAACGTGCCGGCGCCCTGAAAGGCGAACATCGCCAGCGCGCCCAGCCACGCCAGTACGAAATTCATCGCCGGGCCGGCGGCGGCGACCAGCGCCATGCCGCGGCGAGGGTCCCGGAACACCCAGGGCGCAACCGGCACCGGCTTGGCCCAGCCGAACATGAACTGCACCTTGCCCACCAGGATCAGCTGCGAGATCAACAGGATGCCTGGCAGGATGATCGTGCCCACCCGGTCCACATGCCGCAGCGGGTTCAGCGACAGCCGCCCGGCATCGCGCGCGGTGTTGTCGCCCAGGGCCATGGCGGCGTAGCCGTGCGCGGCCTCATGCAATGTGATGGCGAAGATGGTCGGGATGACCGCCAGCGCCAGTTGGATGACGAATTCGATCATGTGAGCAGGCCATCCCGTTCAGCCGCCAGCGCCGGTGCGTCCAGGTCCAGGACCCGATGCCGGACCATCGCCCGCGCCGTCGCCATTCGCGCATGGGTATCCGGGGTGATCGCGGGGCAGGCGGCCAGCACGTCTTGCGTGCCCTCGAAATCCCCGGGGCAGTACAGCGCCACGTCGCAGCCGGCGGCCAGTGCCCGGACCGCGAGGTCGGCCGGCGCGCCGCTGAGCGCCTTCATCGCCAGATCGTCTGTCACCAGCACTCCCCTGAATCCCATGCGTCCGCGAATGACCCGTTCGATCACCGGCCCGGACAGCGTGGCGGGGGATATGGGATCAAGAGCGGCATAAACGATATGGGCCGTCATGAACCAGGGGAGATTGGTGTTGGCGGCAAAGGGCAGCAGGTCGGCGTCCAGATCGTTTGCGTCCACCCTTGGCAGGCTGAGGTGGCTGTCGACGCGGGCACGTCCGTGGCCGGGGGCGTGCTTGCCGATGGGGATGACGCCGCCGGCCATCAACCCCTCGGCCACCGTGCGGGCGAGGCGGGCGACGCCGGCGGGGTCGGTGGCATAGGCCCGGTCGCCGATCACGTCATGCGCGCCGGGAACGGACAGATCGAGCACCGGGGCGGCTACCAGGTCGAAGCCGGCGGCGGCGCAGTCCATCCCGATCAGGGCGCCGGTCAGCCAGGCGGCGCGCAGGCCGGCGCGCGGGTCTCGGGTGAACAGGGCGCCGATCGCGCCGGCCGGCGGATGGGCGCGCCAATGCGGTGGGCGGAGTCGGGCGACGCGGCCACCCTCCTGGTCCACCATGATCACCGCGCCCGCCGGCAGGACGCGGCGGAGGTCGCGGATCAGGGCGGAGACGCCCGCCGGGTCCTGGATGTTGCGGGCGAACAGGATCACGCCGGCGGGGGGATGGGCGCGGAACAAGGCCGCTTCCTCGGGCGCGAGGGCGGGCCCCGCGATGCCGACGATCGCGGCCTTCATGGGTGGTTCAACGGGCATTGCGCCATCATGACGATGATGGCGGGGTGGTGGAAGGGTGGGCGGCGCCGGCGGTCCGTCCGCTGCGATGGACAACGCCCCGATCCGGCGATACGACGCCAGGGAGGAAAAAAGGAAACGTCCCATGCCCACAACGGTGCTCTACACGGAAAAATCCTACCCGGATGATAGCGTCGAGCGCCGGATCTACGGCCCGGACGTCCGAGTCATCTTCCCCAAGGAACCGACCACGGGCCTGGCCGACCTGTCCGATGAGGATTGCGCGGCGGCCGAGGGGCTGATGATCCTGCGCTACAAAGTGACCGAGGTGGACCTGGCGCGCTTCCCCAAGCTGCGCGCGATTTGCCGGATGGGCGTGGGCTACGACAACCTCGACCGCGTCGCCGCCGCCAAGCGGCAGATCATGATCCTGAACGTCCCCGACTATGGCACGACCGAGGTCGCGGACCATGCGATGTCCCTCGCGCTCGCGCTGCGGCGGGGGCTGTTCATCCATCTGGAGGCGCAGCGGGCCGATCCGCCGGCACCCTGGAAGTATATCGACGATCCGCTGCTCAAGCGCTCGGGCGTGCAGACATTCGGCATTGTCGGCATGGGGCGGATCGCGACCGCCGTTGCGCTGCGGGCCAAGGCGTTCGGGTTCCGGGTGGTGTTCTTCGATCCGTACCTGCCGAACGGGGTGGAACTCGGCCTGGGGGTGGAGCGGGCGCCGACATTGGAGGCTTTGCTGGAACAGACCGATACGCTTTCGGTGCATGTGCCCCTGACCCCCGAGACCCGCGGTCTCATCAACGCGGCCGCCCTCGCTCGGCTGCCCAAGGGGGCGGTGGTGGTGAACACCGCGCGCGGGCCGATCGTCGATATCGACGCGTTGGGGGATGCCTTGAAGTCGGGGCATCTGTCGGGCGTGGGGATTGATGTGGTGCCGGTGGAGCCTCCGGTCGAGTCGGTGCCGGAACTGATGCGGGCGTTCCGGGCGCGGGAGCCATGGACGATCGGGCGGCTGATCATCACGCCGCACTCGGCGTTCTATACGCCGCAGGCGTGGGACGACATCCGGTCGAAATCGGCCGAGACGATGCGCTCGGCGCTGCTGGGTCCGAAGGCGCAGAACGTGATTTCGCCTGATAGTTACTGAAGGGGGCACGTTCAGTCCAGGTGCCCCCAGGGGGGTCTGGACTGACCGTGGCGGGTCCCAAGCCGAACCTGGGATGACGTCTGTCGGGACGCCAGCCTGTCCCTACAAATTCGGATCGGTCTTCGGCAGTTTCTTCTCAACAATCTTCGCGTACAGCGCGACCCCATAGGGGATCGCCTCATCATTGAAGTCATACAGATGATTGTGCAGCGCGGCGCTGTCCCCGTTGCCGAGGTTGATATGCGCGCCGGGCACCCGCTCCATCATGAAGCTGAAATCCTCCGACCCCATGCCGGGATTGCCGTGGCGGTTGACGTTTTCCTCTCCCACCAGTTCGGCGGCGGCGTCGCCATAGGCCTGGGCTTCGTCGTTGTTGTTCACCATGGGCGCGAAGATGATGCGGAAATCGACCTCGGCCTCGGCCCCGAATCCCTCGGCGAGGGACCTCGCCAACCGACGCATGTTCTGTTCGATCTTCTCCATCACCTCCCGCTTCATCGTGCGCACGGTGCCGGCCAGGACGGCGTGTTGCGGGATGACGTTGTAGGCGTCGCCGGCCTGGATGCGCGTGATCGAGAGCACCGCGGTGTCCTGCGCGGCGATGTTGCGTGACACGATCGATTGCAGCGCCGTCCCCAGATGGCAGGCGACGACGACGGGATCGATGCTTTGCTGCGGGTGGGCACCGTGCGCGCCCTTGCCGGTGATGCGGATATCGAAGAACGCGCCGCCGGCCGCCCGCGCGCCGAAGCCGGTGATGAACTTGCCAAGCGGCAGGCCCGGTCGGTTGTGCATGCCGTAGACGAAATCGCAGGGGAAGCGTTCGAACAATTTGTCTTCCAGCATGGCCAGGGCGCCGCCGACGCCTTCCTCGGCCGGCTGGAAGATGAAGTTGACGGTGCCGTTGAATTCCCGGTTTTCCGACAGATACTTCGCCGCCCCCAGCAGCATGGTCGTGTGCCCGTCATGCCCGCAGGCATGCATGCGGCCGGGGTTCTGGCTGGCATGCGCCAGATTGGTCGCCTCCAGGATCGGCAGCGCGTCCATGTCCGCCCGCAGCCCCACCGCGCCCTGGCCGTTGCCGGAGCGCAACACGCCCACGACCCCGGTCTTGCCCACGCCGCGATGCACCTCGATCCCCCATTCCTCCAGCTTCCGGGCGACGATTTCCGCGGTCCGATACTCTTCCAGCCCCAGCTCCGGATGGGCGTGGATGTCGCGGCGGATGGCGGTCAGTTCGTCCTGAAACCGGCGGGCGCGGTCGAGCGCGGTGTCGGGCATGATGGGATCCTTGCTGGGAGCCGGGTGAGACAGAGCCGATATTCTGCCATGGCGACCAAGGCTTGCGTAGGGGTGATTTCCATCCCTCGGGGCGTGCTTGTTGCGCGGAATGGCGAAGCGTGCGCAGATTGATATGCAAGAGTTATAAATATAACCCCGCGTGGGATGAAAGGGCGCCGGAATGAAAAACATCATTCTACTGTCCGACGGAACCGGAAACAGTGCCTCCGCCCTGACCAAGACGAATGTCTGGCGGCTCTATCAGGCGCTCGACCTGAAGACGGCCGGGCCGGACGGCACGACGCAGATCGCCATGTATGATGATGGGGTCGGGACGTCGGGCTTTCGTCCGCTGGCGCTGTTGGGCGGGGCGTTCGGCTGGGGCCTCAAGCGCAACGTTTTGGAGCTTTATGGGTTCCTGTGCCGAAACTACAGGCCGGGTGATCGCATCTTTGCGTTCGGGTTCAGCCGCGGCGCCTTCACCGTGCGCGTCCTGGTGGCGCTGGTGATTTCCCAGGGACTGGTGGAATACACGACGGATGCGGCGTTTCGGAGCGCTGCGCGCCAGTGTTATCGTAATTATCGAAAGCGTCTCGGCAACCAGACGATGTCGCCGCTGATCCCGCTGGTGCGGTGGGTACGGGATCGGACGCTCGATCTTTGGCGCGCGAGGCCCTGGCCGCATGCCAGCGCGCCGCCGATGCTGACCCAGCCGAAGGAAACGCGGATTGCATTCCTTGGCGCCTGGGACACCGTCGCCGCCTATGGCCTGCCGAGCGCGGAGCTGACGGCGGGGTTTGATCAGGTGGTATGGCCGCTGTCGATGCCCAATTACCGGTTGTCGCCGAATGTCGATCAGGCGCGTCACGCGCTGGCCCTGGATGATGAGCGGGATTCGTTTCATCCGCTGCTGTGGGATGAAGTCGCCGAACGCGAAATGATCCAGGCGGGAGAGGTGAAGCCGGATCGTCTGCGCCAGGTCTGGTTTGCAGGGATGCACGCCGATGTGGGTGGCGGCTATCCCGATGACGGGATCGCGATGGTGCCGCTGCTGTGGATGGTGGGTGAGGCAAAGGCCGCCGGTCTGCGCTTCATCCAGCCGGAGCTGGATCGGTATGCCGCGCAGCAGAGCCTGTGCGCGCCGATGCATGATTCGCGCCGGGGCGTGTCGGGCTACTACCGCTACCAGCCGCGCCGCATCGATGCCTGGACCGAGGCACCGGCGACCGCCAGCCTGCTGATGCGTGATCCTCGGCCGAACATGCGGGCAAGCCTGACGGCCGTAAAGGTGCATCACAGCGTTATCGCGCGCATCGACGATGGCGCCGATCACTACGCGCCGATCGTGCTGCCGGCTCGGATCGAGGTGGTGGACGCGCCGGCCGATGCGGATTTGACCGCCGTCAACCGTTCGGCGGAACGCGACATGGAGGCGCAGGAGCACATCTGGAACGATGTCTGGCGCAAGCGGGTCAATTACTATGCGATGGTCGCGGTCTCGGCCTTCCTGGCGGCGTTTCCGCTGCTGCCGGCGTCCTACACCGACGGCACCTGCGATGACTGGCTGTGTTCCTTGGCCTGGATGATCACGGCGGCCGGAAGTTTCCTGCCGGGTTTCCTGGATACCTGGATTGAGGCCTTTGCCCGCAACCCCGACCTGTTCACGGTATCCGTCGTCGCGATTGCATTGCTGATGTGGCGCAGCGCCATCCTGCGTGCGCGGATTCAGGATCGCATGGGGTGGATCTGGCAGGATGGAGGCAGCGGGAAGCCTCCGCCACCGCGCGATGCGGCCGGGATGACCGACGGCTTGATCGAGCGGATCAGGATGTCGAGCCTGTATCAGGGCACGTTGCGGACCCTGAAGTGGCGCATCCTGCCGCTGGTGTTCGGCTATGCACTGCTGGCGACCGCGATCACCACGCCGGTCTGGGTGTATTACCGGACGCAACTCGCAACGGCCGAGGCGTCGGGGGAGATTTGCAAGCTCGACACGGGTGCTCAACCGGTGAAGGACAAGGACCTGTCGGACAGCGCGCTGTTCACACCGAACGCGCCTTGCTGGGATACGGGCCTGACGCTCAAGGCGGGCCGCGAGTACCGGGTGGTCATGCAGGTGACCGCTCCCTGGCTTGATGACAGCCGCATCGCCGCATCGCCGCTCGGCTTCAACACCAGCGAATTCAACTTCTTCCTGCGGCCGATCACGCTGCTGGCGAAGCGTTCCTATGAGGGCAAGTGGTTCCAGCCCTTCGTCACGCTGGTCAACGCGGACAACACGAACCGCGTGTCGCTGCCGTTGGAGATGAAAGCAATGTCGGATGGAACCTACGAAGCGCGGTTCGAGGCGCCGATCAATGGCAGGATGCTGCTATGGGTGAACGACGCGGTGATCGGCCCCACCGGGCTGACGGGGGCATATTACCGGAACAACGTGAAAGGGTCTGCCAGGGTCTCCATCACGCCACTGTGATCGGGGCGTGTGCCTATCGCCACGCGTACCAGATGGCGCCGAGCCATTCATGCGCGGCTAAATAGGCGGTCATCCAACTGCCGACGGTGGGCACGAAGTCGGACAAATAGAGGTTCATCATGCGCAGCACGGGCGTTGGCGCGGCCGTCACCGTCAGCCCCGTGCCCTCGAACGCCTGCAACGCTCGACGCATGTGCCAAGCGTGCGTCACGACATAGACCGAGGTGATCCCCTCCGGCAGCAGGATCGCCGCGCTAAACCGCGCATTCTCCCACGTGTCCCGCGACTTCTGCTCCTGCCATTTGACGTCGACGCGGAAATCGTCCTTCAGGCTCTGGGTCATCAGGTCGGCCAAGGGCGGGGCGTGGCGCGGTACCGGACCGCCCGAGACCAGGATCGGCAGGCTGGTCCGCCGATGCAACTGGGCGCCGGTGCGCAGCCGCGTCAGCGTCATCGAGCCCACGGTGTAGCCATTGGGGACGCTGGGGCTGCTGAGGGAATCCCCGCTCAGGATGATGATCGCCCCGGGCGGCGCGCCGGCGGGTGGGGTTGTCGGCAGGTTCAGCTCCAGCGCCGCCAACATCGGCGTGGTGACGGCGTGCAACGACAGCAGCAAAAGGCCGATGACCGACACGGCGGTCACCGCGCGCCCGATGCGGGGCCACACCAATGCGATCAACAGCCCGGCCAGCGCGAACACAATAAGGTTCGTGGGCGGCAGCAGGAGCAGTTCCAGGAGGGCCTTGATCATTCCCTATCCTAAACAGACATCCATGGTGAGAACCATGAATGTCTGCCTGGAAATGCCCGATGAGCCTCATTCCGGCGGCGCCACCCGCCGAAACGACCGTTAGTCGCGGCCGAGAAGCTCCCGGTTATGCTCACCGAGTTTGGGGGAGTCGGAACGCGGATGCGGCCGCTGCCGGTCGAAGCTGATCGGCAGCCCGACGATCTTCAGGTCGCTGCCTGGCAGGGTCCGCAGCATGTCCATCGACTGCAACTGCTCGGTTTCCGACAGTTCCGCCAGGTTGTTGACCGGGGCGCAGGGCACGCCGGCCTCCCCGATGATCCCCATCCATTCCTGCCGGGTCTTCGTGGACAGGACCGGCTGCATGGAGGCGACCACGTGGTCCCGATTGGCCGCGCGCTTGCGGCCATCGGACAAACGCGGGTCGTCGCACCACTCCGGGTGGCCCATGGCGCGGGCGAGCTTCACGAACAGCCGGTCATTGCCAGCCGCGATGCAGATCGGGCGGTCGGCCGTCTCGAAGATCTGATACGGCGACAGGGTGGCGCTGGCCGCGCCGTGGCGCTGCTGCATCTTGCCGGTGACGTGGTAGTTGTTCAGCGGGCCTTGCACCCAGGCGACCGCGCTCTCGAACAGGGACGCATCGACGACGCAGCCCTTGCCCGTGGTGTCCCGCTGCCTCAGGGCCGCCAGGGCCCCGATCACGCACCACATGCCGGTCGCGGTGTCGTTGATCGCCGGCGCGCAGAAGGTCGGCGGATCATCGGGCCGGCCGGTCAGGGTCACCACCGCGCCATAGCATTGCAGCAGCGGATCGAACCCCGGCGCCAGCTTCAGCGGCCCGGTATAACCGAACGCCCAGATCGAGCAGTAGATCAGCCGTGGGTTCACCGCCATCAGCGCATCCGGCCCGATGCCGAAATCATCGACAATGCCCGGCCGCAGGTTCTGGATCAGGATATCGGCGTCCTTCACCAACTCCTTCAACGCCGCGACGTCGGCCGCGCTTTTGATATCCAGCGTGATCGACTTCTTGCCGCGGTTGTTGGTGTGGAAGCTGACCGAATCCGGCCCGACGAACGGAGGCCCCCACAGGCGCGCGTCATCGCCGCCATCGGGTTTCTCGACCTTGATCACCTCGGCGCCCATATCGGCCATGATGACCCCGGCCAGGGGGCCGGCCAGGGCCTGCCCGACCTCGATCACCTTCACGCCAGCGAGTGGTCCCGACATCATACGGTCTCCAGGTTGAGGCGGACGCGGAACGCATCATCGCGCAGGCTGAATTCCTGCCCGTTGAGGTCATCGGCCGCCGGGGTGCACAGATAGACGATCGCGGCGGCGGGATGCGCCACCGGGGTCAGGTTGCCGCGGGGGATCTGGCTGATCTGGTTAATGCCGGAGGCGCGGATCAGCACCTGCATGTCGGTGTCCGTCGTGCCTGGCTGGAAGCCGAAGACGCGGATGCCCTTTTCCGCCAGTTCCAGGTGGATGGCGCGGGTCATCATGTGCATCCCGGCCTTGCCGGTGCAGTAGGCGCTCCAGCCTTCCAGCGGCCGGATCGCGGCGCCCGAGGACACATTGACGATCGTCCCCCCGTCCTGGGCGATCATGCCGGGCAGGACCGCGCGAACGGCGTTGTAGGCGCCGATCAGGTTGATCTCGATGTTGCGCGCCCAGGCGGCCGGGTCGCTGTCCTCGATGCGGGCGATCGGCTCGATCACGCCGGCATTGTTGACCAGCGCGTCGACGCGGCCGTAGCGGCCGGCGGTTTCCGCGACCAGGGCTTCCGCCGCCGCGTAGTCGGAGACATCGCAGGACCGCGCCGTGGCCCGTCCGCCGGCTTCCACCACGGCCTGTGCGACATCGCCGGCCAGCTTTCCGTCCCGCGCGGTCAGCATCAGGGTGGCCCCCGCCTTGCCCAGGGCCAGGGCGGCGGCGGCGCCGATGCCGCGGCTCGCGCCGGTAACGATGATGACCTTGCCAGCCAGACTGCTCATTGCGGCGATCCTCCCTCTGCGAACGCTCCCTTCGCTTTACGGGAGCCGGCGGGGAAGGGCAAACCGGTGGGCGGGGCCCCAGGGCAATCGCACCTGGCCGTTTTTCGTCCTGGGCGGGCTTGACCCGCCCATCGCCGGGGACGCTGGCGGTTACGATTTCCCGAAAGGCCGACCATCGGCGTCCCTGGCGATGGCCGGGTCAGGCCCGGCCAAGACGGTTTGACCTGTACGCGGGCCAAATGTGACTGCCATGACGGATTCACCGGGCTTGCTTCCGCGCCCAACCTGTCGTGGGGTAGCCATCAAACCACCCCGAGGGAACGAAGACGCATGTACGTATCCAGAAGCCTCCCCGACAACGACTGGGCCGCCTGCGGCCCCATTGCGCGTCAGGCCGAAGACGATGGCTGCGATGTGGTCCAAAGCCATGAGCTGAAGCATGACCCCTTCGCCCCCCTCGCCTTTGCCGCCCTAGCGACCGAGCGTGTGCGGCTGGTGACCTCGGTCGCGATCAGCTTTCCGCGCAGCCCGATGATCACCGCGAACCAGACCTGGGACCTGCACAAGCATTCCAAGGGCCGCTTCGTGCTGGGCCTTGGCAGCCAGGTGAAGGCGCATAACGAACGCCGCTTCAGCGTGCCCTGGATCGCCCCCGCCGCGCGGATGGGCGAGTATGTCGAATCCCTGCGCGCGATCTTCAACTGCTGGGAACACGGGGAAAAGCTCAACTACAAGGGCAAGTACTACAATTTCACCCTGATGACGCCCGAGTTCTCGCCCCCCGCGCAGGGCCTGCCGCTGCCTCCGATCGCGATGGCCGCCGTCGGTCCGCTGATGCTGAAAACCGCCGCCCGCCTGTCCGACAGCGTGCGCCTGCACAGCTTTGCGACGCGGAAATATCTGGAGGAAGTGGTCCGCCCGCAACTCGCCGCCGAACGCGCCGCCGCCGGTAAGGCGTTCGATAATTTCGAGATCACGGGCGGCGGCTTCATCGCCACCGGTCCGGACGAAGCCACGGTGAAGGCCGCGGCCGAGAAGGTCCGGTATCGCGTGGCGTTCTACGGCTCCACCCCCGCCTATCGCGGCGTCTTCGACATGCACGGGCTGACCGATCTGGGCCTGAAGCTGACCGAGATGTCCAAGCAGGGGAAATGGGGTGAGATGGCCGCCCAGGTGTCGGACGACGTGCTGGACCTGTTCGTCGCCCGCTCGACCTATGAAGGCCTGCCCGAGGCGATCGAGAAGCGCTTCGGCGGCATCGTCGACAGCGTCACGATCGACTTCGCGGCCGGCACCGAAGCCGCCGTGCGCCGGAACACGATCGAGGCGATCAAGAAGATCCCGTCCACCTTCCGCGGCTTCGCGGCATGAGGCGGCTGGCGCTGGCGTTGGTCGGGCTACTGGCCGCCTCCGGCGCCATGGTGCAGGCCGCCGAGGTCAAGGTCCTGACGGCCGGCGCGTTCAAGCCGGTCGTGCAGGACCTCGCCCCCGCGTTCGAGGCGGCGGGGGATCGGCTGGTCATTCAGAACGACACGGCCGGCGCGCTGCTGCGGCGGATCGAGGCCGGCGAGGCCTTCGATCTGCTGGTGCTGCCGCGTGATGGACTGGAACGGTTGGCGCAGCAGGGCCGCGTCACCGGAGCGGTTCCCTTGGCGCGGGTCGCTATCGGCGTCGCGGTGAAGGAAGGCGCGCCGAAGCCCGATATCTCCAGCGTGGCAGCCTTCCGCGCCATGCTGCTGGCCGCCCTTTCTGTCGCCTATATCGATCCCGCCGCTGGCGGGTCGAGCGGCATCTACCTCGCCGGCCTGTTTGAACGCCTGGGCATCGCCGATGCCATCAAGGCCAAGGCGGTTCTGGTCCCGGGCGGCCTGGTTGCGACCCGGGTGGCCGATGGACGTGCATCGGTTGCCCTGCATCAAATGAGCGAACTTCTGGTTGTGCCGGGTGTGACCATCGTCGGTGTGCTGCCGGCGGAGATCCAGAACCACACCGTCTATGCCGGTGCGATCGCCACCCAAGCCCCCCAGGCCGAGGCCGCTCGGCGTCTGCTGGCGATGCTGGCGATGCTGGCGGGCCCCGAGGGCGCGTCCGTGCTGCGCAAGCGTGGCATGGAACCGCCGAACGGATGAACCGTCGTCGCGTCCGGCCATAGGCAATGTGGGACCAGCCCTACCTCGAAACCTGCTGCCGTTCCGCCTTGCATCGCCTGTTGCTGGCGGGTGGGGCGGGGCGTCCGGCCGACCTGAAGGACGCGGGCTGCCTGCGTCGGTTGGAGAACAAGGGCCTGGCTGAACCCCGGGCCGACGGGCGGTTCCACCTGACCGAGGCGGGGCGGGAACGGCATGGCGCCCTGATGGGACGGTAGACGTCAGGCCAGCGGCGCGGTGGTCACCGTCTCGATATCGGAGAGCGTCACGCAGACGATCCGGGCGCCGTCCGCGGCCGAAACCATCACCAGATCGCCCACCATCAGCATATCCGCGGCATCGCCGAAGAAATTCGCGCGGGACACCGCCTCCAGCCGTTCCTTGCCCGCCTTGTAGTGCCAAAGGGTGAAGCCGTTGGCATAGGCCAGCACGGAAAGGTTGCGGACTGCGAAAACCATGGGTTGGGTCCTTTCGGGCAAAAAAAAGCCGCTGCTCCTGGGCGGGAGCAGCGGCGGGCAATTCGGGTCTGGGAGGGTGTTCGCACCTGTCCCGTTGACAAGATTGACCTTAACGGTGGGATGGGGCTCCTGTCAACGATAATATTCCTATAAAAATAGGAAAATAACGCCACGATGCCTTTCATGCGCAGCGGCCACTCCAGGCGTTCCAACGCTTCCTGCCACAACCGCCAGTCATTACGTTCCGTCGGATAAGCCGGATTGGGTGTGGCCTGGCGTTCGCCCCAAATCCGCAGGATACGCGCGTGCGTCAGGTCGATCCTGCGCTGGCGATACAGGCTGTCCAGGCAACGCACGACATCGTCTGGCTCGCACGGGCGGGATGTCCGGCCCTTGTTGGCGGTGTAGCGCGCGCCGTCCCGGCGAGCGGTGAGGGCGGCCATGGTCCAGAGCCAGGCCTCGGCGGCGTCGCGGAAAGGTTGTGTGACCGGCCCCGATTGGGCGAAGTCGGCCGGGGTGCGGGCTGGGGGGGCGTCGGCGATCTTGTGGGCGAGCTGCGGCATGGGATACTCCCTGCCGGCCTTTTGGCCGGGTTGTGGCGCTTGATGGCAAAATTCAACCATGGATTGCATATCATGGCAAGTACGAAAGGGCGTTTTTCCTATTTCAATTTGCCGCGAAACCTAGGAAACTGTGCCCATTCGGATTCTGGGCACGGGGAATGGCGTCATGAAGCATGAGGATATCTGGCGCGCGCTTGATACGCTGGCGGCGGAACACGGGATGTCCGCCTCGGGCCTGGCCAAGCGTGCCGGGCTGGATCCCACCACCTTCAACCCATCCAAGCGCCGGATGCCGGATGGGCGGGCGCGCTGGCCGGGCACGGAAAGCGTGTCCAAGGTGCTGGACGCGACCGGCGCCACGCTGGAACAGTTCACCGCCCTGGTCTCCGGCGCCCGCGCCCTCGCGTCCAACACCACCTCCCGCGCCACCGTGCGGCGGATTCCGCTGATCGGCCTCGCCCAGGCCGGCGGCGACGGGTTCTTCGACGATGGCGGCTATCCGGTCGGCGGTGGCTGGGATGAAGTCAGCCTGCCTGAAATTGGCGACCTGAACGCCTATGCCCTGGAAATCAGCGGTGACTCGATGGAGCCGGTGTTTCGCGACGGCGATCAGGTCATCGTGTCCCCCAACGCGCCCACCCGCCGGGGCGACCGCGTCGTGGTGCGGACCCTGCAGGGGGAGGTGATGGCCAAGGAACTCGCTCGGCGGTCGGCGCGCCGGATCGAACTTCTCAGCCTGAACCCGCAGCATCCGCACCGGGGCTTCGACCTGAGCGAGGTGGCCTGGGTGCATCGGATCATCTGGGTCAGCCAGTAGGCCCCGTCCGGCGGATTTTTCTTGCTGAAAGGCCAGCCCGGCGCGTCATGATGGACGGCTTGCTCAATAAGGCAGGGGGTGGGGTCGATGGCTCGGAGCGCCTGGCTGGTTGTCTGCGCGATCATGCTGTTTGCCGCGGGTCCGTTCGCCGCGGGGCCGGCCCGTTCGGCCGAGGACGTGGATGTCGCCATCGTGCTGGTGTCGGACGTTTCGCGCAGTGTGAATGACGGTGAATACAAGTTGCAGAAGGAAGGTTACGTCGCGGCCTTCACCAGCCAGCAGGTCATCAACGCAATCCGCGGTGGCGCGCTGGGCGTGATCGCGGTCGCCTATGTCGAGTTCGCCGGCGCGGGGGAGGTCAAGACGGTCCTGGATTGGAGTGTGATCCGCGATCGCTCCTCGGCCGAGGCCTTTGCCGCCCGCCTGGCCGGGGAACCGCGATCCTATTGGGGCCGCACAGCAATCGGTGAGGGGATTGAGCGTGGCGTGCAGTTGCTGGCCGAAAGCGGCGTCAATCCCACCCGGCGGGTGATCGATGTCTGCGGGGATGGCACCAGCAACTCGGGACGTGATGTGACGGAGGCGCGGGATGGGGCGGTGGGGCAGGGCATCATCATCAACGCGCTGGCCATCATCAACGAAAACCCATTCCCCTGGGCGCAGGCGCATGTGAACCCGCCCGGTGGGCTGCTGAACTACTTTCGGGAGAACGTGGTCGGCGGTCCTGGCGCCTTCGCGCTGGAAGTCCGGGATTTCGCTCGGTTCGGAGAGGCGATGACCCGCAAGCTGGTGCTGGAGATCGCCGGCCGGACGCCGGATGGGCCGCGGTTCTCGTGGGAGCGGTCGCGGTTGGGTCAGGTTGTCCTGGGGGCCAGGAACGCGGTCGATTGAAATAGGCGGTCGGTGGGGCAAGCCAGACCGCAACGGTTTGGCATCGCCCTATCGGCAATGAAACGCCACCCCGTTTCCGGAACGGGGTGGCGTGTATCGGCTCAGCGCGCTTCGGTCCAGCTCTCGCAGAACGCCAGGGCACTGGTGCTGAACGGCCGGGCTTCGCGCACGCGCGGGAAGGATTGGCCCTTGGCCTGGATGCCGTTCACCGTCAGCCGGGTGGACAGGCAGGGGATCAGGACCGTGCAGACGCCATAGGGACGACCCTCGGGACCCTGGTTCGGGTAGGTGTGGATCAGCAACGGATCGCCGATGTCGTGCCAGGTCAGCGCGATCGTTTCGTCGAAGGTGTCGACGGTTTCCGTCCAGAAGTCGCGCGCGTCGCCCGACTTGGCGAAGCTCGCCTCGATGATCGGGATCGAGGTGTCCTTCAACTCGGCGTTCAGCATGCCCTGCACGGTGTTCTGCAGCCAGCGCGCCATCGCCATGTTGTCGGAGTAGATGCGCCACTCATCGTCGGTCAGCTCGCTTTTCAGATACAGCACATGGCCCGGGCCGGCGCCCGAGGTGATGATCCGCCAGAAGCTGGCATTGGTGGTGATCGGGCCGCCATCGGTTTCGCTGAGCCGGATGAACGGGTTCTCGCCGGTCAGGACGACTCGGTTGGGGTCTGCCGCGGACATGGGTGGTTCCTTCCTGGTGGATGATCCATGTTACCAGGACAGGCAAGGGGAACGCCATGGGCGGCCGTATGACGATCTTGCGCCGACCCGGGGCCGATGTTAGATAGCCGATCATGGACACGCTGATCGCCCTTCCGACCTCACGATTTTGGTACCGCTGGTATTACACCCCGGCGGTCTAGGTTCGTGCACCCATAGCAAGATACCGAAGCCGCCCCCCGAGGCGGCTTTTGTTTTGCCCAGGCTTTGCTCAGCAAAATTCCGTCCCGGTGGACCGGCCTCCCGCAACTGAACAGGAGGTTCCCATGCGACGTTCCAACGTCGACGCCCCAGCCCGGACCGCCCACCCCACAGGGGGGCCAGTAGCCAGCCCGCGCATTTCCCGACATAACGGCGCCCAAGGAGTGACATCATGACGACCGCATCCCAAGCGCCCTGGACGCCTGATTCCTGGCGCGCCTGCCCGATCCGCCAGGTCCCGACCTATCCGGACCTCGACAAGCTCGCCGCGATGGAAGCCCGTATTGGCCGCTTCCCGCCGCTGGTTTTTGCCGGAGAGGCGCGCCGCCTCAAGGAAGCGCTGGGCCAGGCGGCCGAGGGCAAGGCCTTCGTCCTGCAGGGTGGTGATTGCGCCGAGAGCTTCTCGGACTTCACGGCCAACGTCATCCGCGACACCTTCCGCGTGCTGCTCCAGATGGCCGTCGTGCTGACCTTCGGCGCGTCAGTCCCCGTCGTGAAGATGGGCCGCATGGCTGGCCAGTTCGCCAAGCCGCGTTCGTCGGACGTGGAGAAGCAGGGCGACGTGGAACTGCCCAGCTATCGCGGCGACATCGTGAACGGACCGGAATTCACCCCCGAAGCCCGCATCCCCGACCCGGCGCGGATGGAGTTCGGTTACTTCCAGTCGGCCTCGACCCTGAACCTGCTGCGCGCCTTCGCATCCGGCGGCTATGCCGACCTGCACCAGGTGCATCAGTGGAACCTGGACTTCGTCGGCCAGTCCCCGCTGATCGCCCAGTACCAGGGCCTCGCCGCCCGCATCGACGAGACGCTGAACTTCATGACTGCCTGCGGCATGACCAGCGCCACCACGCGGGACCTGCGGGAGACCGATTTCTACGTCAGCCACGAAGCCCTTCTGCTGCCGTATGAGCAGGCGCTGACCCGCGTCGATTCCACGACCGGCGACTGGTATGCCTGTTCGTCGCACTTCCTCTGGATCGGCGACCGCACGCGTCAGGCCAATGGCGCGCATGTCGAATTCCTCCGCGGGGTGAAGAACCCGCTGGGCATGAAGGTCGGGCCGACCCAGGAACCCGACGACCTGCTGCGGATCCTCGATACCTTGAACCCGGCGAATGAGGCGGGGCGGATCACCCTGATCAGCCGCATGGGGGCCGACAAGGTCGCCGCCAAGCTGCCGCCCTTGGTCCGCGCGGTGCGCAACGCCGGCCACAAGGTCGTCTGGATCTGCGACCCGATGCACGGCAACACAACGACGGCGTCGAACAAGCTCAAGACCCGTAACTTCGATGCGATCCTGGGCGAGGTCAGCGGCTTCTTTGACACCCATGAAGCCGAGGGCACCTGGGCCGGCGGCGTCCATGTGGAGATGACCGGCCAGAACGTGACCGAGTGCACCGGCGGCGCCCGCCGCCTGACCGAGGCCAATCTCTCGGAACGGTATGAGACCTTCTGCGACCCCAGGCTGAACGCCGAACAGTCGCTGGAACTCTCGTTCCTCGTGGCCGAGATGCTCAAGCGGCGCCGGTCCCCGGCGGCGATGCCCGCTCTCGCCGCGCAGTAGCGGCATGGCCGACGCGGGAGGAAACGGCGCAAACGCCGAAGGGGCAAAGACCCCGGTTGTATCGGAACTCGCGGCGGATATCGCCGCGCGGACCGACAGCTACTTCAACCGGACCAAGCGGATCGTCGCGCGGTTCGGCGACAAGCCGGTGGTCTATGCCGTCTTCATGCGCAGGCCCGTGGTCTGCGCGCCCCGCCTGATGGTCGACTGGCTGCGCGCCGCCGCCGCCGACCGGGGCGTGTCCATCGACATTGATCTTGTCTACAAGGAAGGCGACTGGGTCGGCGCCGGTGAGCCGATGGCCTATCTCTCCGGCGGCATGGTCGCGTTGTCCGACCTGGAAACCCTGCTGCTGCAAAAGATCGGGCCGGCCTGCGTGGCGGCCCACAACGCCTATCAGATGGCCATGTCGTTGCCGTCGGTCGCCTTCCTGGCGATGGACGCCCGCCACTGCGCGGGGGCCGAGATGCAGGACATGATGGCCTATGCCGCCGCGGTCGGCAGCCAGGCGGCGCAGAAGGAAGGCGCGCGCGGCTTCGTCGGCAATGCCAATGACGGCACCGCCCATTGGTTCGGCGCCGAACGCGGGTTCGGCACCATGCCCCATTCGCTGATTGGCTATGCGGGCTCGACCGTCCGCGCGGCCGAGATGTTCCGGGAGACGTTCCCGGAGGAGGCCATGACCGTCCTGGTCGATTATTTTGGCCAGGAGATCACCGACGCCATCGCGGTCTGCCGCCGCTTCCCTGACCTCGCCGCGGCCGGGAAGCTGTCGTTTCGCCTCGATACCCATGGCGGGCGGTTCCTGGAGGGGCTGGACCCCGCCGAGAGCTACGCCGTGCTGGAACGCAACGTCCCCGGCGCCATCCGCCGCCATCGCAGCGAGACCGAACTGCGCTATCTGGTCGGCACTGGCGTGTCCGCCGCCGCGATCTGGTTCACGCGGGAGGCGCTGAATGAGGCCGGCTTCCCCCATGCCCGGATTGTCGCGTCGTCGGGCTTCGGGGTCGATAAATGCCGGGTGATGGCGGATGCCAGGGCGCCGATCGACCTGATCGGGACCGGGAGTTTCATTCCGGACTCCTGGCATGAGACCTACGCGACGGCGGATATCGTTGAGTACGATGGCACTCCGATGGTGAAGGTTGGCCGCGAGTTTCTCCTCCGCCGCAACGGTTCCCGGCGGAAGCCGGGTGGCTGAGGCGGCGTCCTCGAACGCGGCACGCACGCCTCTTCCCCCTCTCCCCTTGCGGGAGAGGGTTGGGGTGAGGGGCCCAATCCCCCAGTCCGTGCCGCTATGCCGGGGCGAGCGGCGCACAGCGCATCGGCACCCATGCGGCCAACGATCCCCCTCTCCCCTTGCGGGAGAGGGTTGGGGTGAGGGGTCGAACCCCCCGGCCGGTGCCGCGATACCCCCCACCCCGGCCCTCCCCCTCAAGGGGGGAGGGGGCGATCGCGCTGCCACGCATGGGCGGCCGCCCAGCCCCTCACCCACGCCCCGTCCATGACCCTCGCCCGCCTGATCGCCTCCGGCGGCGGCACCGGCCTCGCGCCCTTCGCGCCCGGCACCGTCGCGTCCCTGGTCGCCGTGCTGATTGGGACGGGGCTGCTGCTGATCTCCCCGCTGGTGCTGGCCGCCGCCACGATCCTCGCCACCATCGCGGGAGTCTGGGCGCTGCGACGGGAGCCCGTGCCGGATGATCCTGGCTGGGTCGTGATCGATGAGTTCGCCGGCCAGTGGATCGCCCTGTTCGGCGTCGGCACCATCGCGCCGCTGGAGATCGCGGCCGCCTTCGTCCTGTTTCGCGCCTTCGACATTCTCAAGCCAGGCCCCGTCGGCTGGGCCGACCGCCGGCATGGCATATTCGGGATCATGGCGGACGATATCATCGCCGGCGCCCTCGCGGCGCTGGTGCTCTACGGGGCTCGCCTGGCCTTGGGCTAGGCCGCCGCCCTCTGAACGTCCTCAAGCGCCACCCGCGCGCCCAGAGCCACGACGGCGCCAATCACCACGATCGTCGGTCCCTCCATCCCCGCCGCGGCCAGCAGGGCCGGCAGTGTCCCGAGCGTCCCAACCACCTGGCGTTCATCGGCGCGGGAGGCATTTTCGACCGCGACGGCCGGGGTCGAGGCGGCCATCCCGGCATCGATCAACCGGGCCGAGACGGTTGGCAGCGTCCGGCTGGCCATATAGGCGCAGATCGTCCCGCCAGCCGTGGCCAGGGCCGTCCAGTCATGCCCCGGTACGCTCCCGTCGCTGCCATGGCCCGTGACGAAATGCAGTGATCGCGCGATGTCGCGATGGGTCAGCGGGATTTGCAGGCTGGCCGCGGCGGCACAGGCGGCGGTGACGCCGGGGACGACCTCCACCGGGATGCCTGCGGCGCGGAGCGAGTCCAGTTCCTCGCCGCCACGCCCGAAGACGAAGGGGTCGCCGCCCTTCAGCCGCACGACATGCGCGCCGGCCCGGGCATGACGGAGGATCAGGGCGTTGATCGCGGTCTGTGCCATCGCATGCCGCCCGCAGCGCTTGCCAACATCGATCCGGCGGGCCGAGGGCGGGGCGAGGTCCAGGATCGACAGGTCGATCAGCGCATCGAACAGCACGACATCGGCCGACCCGATGGCCCGCGCGGCTCGCAGTGTCAGCAGGTCCGGACTCCCCGGCCCCGCGCCGACCAGGGTCGCTCGCCCCCCTATTCCGTCATCCCCGGCCTTGTGCCGGGGACCACTCGCGGCACCGGTGCGGGGGTTGGTCCCCGGCACAAGGCCGGGGATCACGGTGGTACGGCCGGGTGCAATGGCGCTGTGGCCGCCGATAACGGTGGGAAGGCCGAGCACGCCGTTATTCCGCCGGAACTCGGACATCACGCAGTATCTCCTCAAGTTCGGGAATGCAGGACCCGCAATTGGTGCCGGCGCGCAGATGGGCGCCGACGGCGGCCGCGTCGCGCAGGCCGTGGGTAACGATCGCGTGCCGCACCGCATCGCGGGACACGCCGAAGCAGGCGCAGACGCTCGGCCCCTCCAGCGCGGCGGGATCGAGCGGCCGGCCCGCCAGCAGGCGCGCACGCGCCGCATCGGGCACCGGCCGGCCGATCATCGGGGCGATCGCGGCCTCCGACGGTAGGCCGGTGGCGTCCCGCGCCAGGAACAGACAGGCATCCAGCACGCCGTCGACGACACTGGCGACCCGCAGCACGCCGCGCCTGGGATCGGAGGCTTCCAGCCACTCGGCCCCCTCGGGTGCGTCCAGCAACGCAGCGGCCAGCCGGGACAGATCGGCGCCGGACGGCGCGGCGCGCAGGCCGCGCAGGCGGAACAATTGCCCGTTGTCGACCGGGATGCGGATCCAATGGAGCGTATCCGGCAGCGCCCCGCCGGTCCGGCGCAGCAACAGGCCGTGGAAGAACGTCTCGACCGGAGACACGCGCGCCCGCGCCCCCTTCAGCGCCGGCTGGCCGGAGACGGGATCGCGCGCCGCCCCGATCACCCGCCCGACCGGCCCGCACGAGGCGAACTGGTCGGTCCAGTGCATCGGCGCGAACACCTCGCCCCGGCGCTGCGTGTGGCGCGGGTCGGCGCGCAACAGCATCTCACCGGCGTCCGTCGTCAGCCGCAGCAGGCCAAACGGCGCAATGTCACGTTCGGCCGCATCGGCGGGGTGGATCGCCAGCAGGGGCTCATCGGTGTGGGCGATCAGCGAGGGCGCGAGGCCGGTGCGGGTCATCGTATGCCACTGGTCGCGCACCCGGCCGGTGTTCAGCACCAGGCGGTCGTCGAGCGACGAGGCCACCCAGGGTGTCGGCACCAAGCGCGCGCGATGGTCGGCGGTGGAGAAGCCGCCCTGGGCGAACAACCGCCCGCCCTCGCCGGTCGCGCCGGCGGGCAAAGGCCAGCGAACGGCAGCGAGCGCCTCGTAGCCCGCGTCATCCAGGTCGGCGAGCGCCCCGATATCGAACAGCCGCCGACCGTGGTTGCCGGCGGCGGACAGCGCCGCGTGCTCCCGGAAAATGGCGGCAGGGGTTTGCCAGGCGAAGGCGTCTTCCCAGCCCATCCGGCGCCCGACCTCGGCGAACTGCCACCAGTCGGGGCGGGCATCTCCGGGCGCGGCGCGGAAGGGGCGCTGGCGGGAAATGCGGCGCTCGGAGTTGGTGACGGTCCCGTCCTTCTCCCCCCATGCGGCGGCGGGCAGCACGACGTGGGCCTGCGCGCTCGTGTCCGTGTTCCAGCAGTCGGAGACGACCACGAACGGGCAGGCGGCGAGTGCTTCCCGCACCAGGCCGGCGTTCGGCATGCTGGCGGCGGGGTTGGTGGCGACGATCCACAGTGCCTTCACCCGCCCGTCGCGCACGGCGTCGAACAGGTCCACGGCCTTGAGGCCCGGCTTCTCGGCCAGGGCCGGCGCGTTCCAGAACCGGCGCAGCGTCGCCTGGTCGTCCGGATCGTCGAAGCGCATATGCGCGGCCAACTGGTTGGCGAGGCCGCCGACCTCCCGCCCGCCCATCGCATTGGGCTGTCCGGTGACCGAGAACGGTCCCATCCCCGGCCGCCCGATCCGTCCGGTGGCGAGGTGGCAATTTATGATCGCGTTGACCCGGTCGGTGCCATCCGCGGCCTGGTTCACACCCTGCGACCAGACGGTCAGCACGCGCTCATTGCCGGCGAATGCCTGGAAGAAGGCTTCCAGCAGCTCTGGGTCGATCCCGCAGGCGACGGCGACGGCGTCGGTCAGGTCCTCGGGGTCGGCGGCGGGGGAGGGGATGGTGGAGGGGAAGGCGGCCCGGGCGGTGGCGAGTGCGGCATCGAGGCCGGCGGCGTGCCGCCCGACCCAGGCGTGGTCGATCCGGCCCGCCTGCTCAAGGTGTAAGAGCAGCCCGGTGAACAGCGCGACATCCGTGCCCGAGGCGATGGGGAGGTGCATATCCGCGCCCTCGGCCGTGGCGGAGCGGCGGGGGTCGATGACGATGATCCGCGTGCCATGCGCGGCGCGGGCGGCGAGCAGGCGCTGATGCAGCACGGGATGGCACCAGGCGGCGTTGCTGCCGACCAGGACGACCAGGTCGGCTTCCTCCCAGTCCTCATAGGTGCCGGGGACGACGTCCTCTCCGAACGCGCGGACATGGCCGGCGACCGAGGACGCCATGCAGAGGCGGGAGTTGGTGTCGATGTTGGCGCTGCCGATGAAGCCTTTCATCAGCTTGTTGGCGACGTAGTAGTCCTCGGTCAGGCACTGGCCGGAGACGTAGAAGGCGACGCTGTCCGGGCCGTGTTCGGCGATGGTCTGCCGGAAGCGGTCGGAGACGAGGGTGAGGGCGGTGTCCCATTCGGTGGGGGCGTTGCCGATCAGCGGGGTGGTCAGGCGGCCGGAGTCGTCCAGCGTCTGGGCGAGCGCCGCGCCCTTGGAGCAGAGGCGGCCCCGGTTCGCCGGATGGGCCGGGTCGGCGATGATGGTCCCGTCCGGGCGGGAGACGACGCCGCAGCCGACGCCGCAATAGGGGCAGGCGGTGCGGATCACCTTGCCTCCGCCGCCCGGGGTGGCTGTCGCCTCCCTTTTCCCTCCCCCTCAAGGGGGGAGGGGGCGTTGGCATTTCGCCCTTCATCGCACCGGGACCGACAGCAGGATCCGGCCAGCCTCGACCCGCACGGGGATCACCCCGGCGCAGCCTTCGTCCGGCTCCACCGCCTGGCCATCGGCCAGTTCGATCACCCAGTTATGCAGCGGGCAGGTGACGCGATGCCCATGCACGATCCCCTGCGAGAGCTTCCCCTGCTTGTGCGGGCAGGAGTCCCGCAGCGCGAACACCGTGTCATCGGCGGCGCGGAAGACCGCGATGTCGCCGGACGGGGTCTCCACCACGCGGGACCCGAGCCGGGGCACGTCGTCGACCGCGCCGACATCGCGCCAGGAAACGGCGGCAACCATGTCCATCTCCCTCACTCCACCGTCGCGAGGGGCGTGAACTCGTGCCTGTCCACCCCGCCGGCGGCGCGGTCGGACCAGGGGTCGCGCTGGGAGAAGCGCTGGCTCTCATGGAACCGTTCCGCCAAGGCGGCACGATCGGCGGCATCCGACAGACGGGCGCGGATCGGCTCGATGCCCACCCGTTCCACCCAGGGCGCGGTGCGTTCCAGGTAGTGCGCATCCTCCCGGTACATCTGTAGGAAGGCGGCGCAGTATTCCAGCACCTCGGCGTCCGTCGTGACCTTGGCCAGCAGGTCGGTCACCCGCACCTTGATCCCGCCATTGCCGCCGACATACAGGTCCCACCCGGCCTCGGTCGCGATCGCGCCGAAATCCTTGATCGTCACCTCGGCGCAGTTGCGCGGGCAGCCCGACACCGCGAGCTTGGTCTTGTGCGGGGTCCAGGTGCCCCAGGTCATCCGCTCCAGCGCAATGCCCATGCCGGTGGAATCCTGGGTGCCAAAGCGGCACCATTCCGAGCCGACGCAGGTCTTCACGGTCCGCAACGCCTTGCCATAGGCGTGACCCGAGACCATCCCCGCCGCGTTCAGATCGGCCCAGACCGCCGGCAACTGCTCCTTCCGCACGCCGAACAGGTCGATCCGCTGCCCGCCGGTCACCTTCACCGTGGGGATCGCGAACTTGTCCACCACATCCGCGATCGCCCGCAATTCGGCCGAGGTCGTCGTGCCGCCCCACATCCGCGGCACGACCGAGTAGGTGCCGTCCTTCTGGATATTGGCGTGCATCCGCTCATTCACGAAGCGGGAGCGGCTGTCGTCGCGGTACTCCCCCGGCCAGGCGCACAGCAGGTAGTAGTTGAGCGCGGGCCGGCAGCTCGCGCAGCCATCCGGGGTGGTCCAGTCGAGCGCCCGCATCACCGCCGGGATCGATTTCAGCGAACGGTCGCGGATCGCGGCCCGCACGGCGTCATGGCCGTGGCTGGTGCATTTGCAGACCGGCCTGACCTTGGGGGCGGCGCTGTAGTCGGCGCCGGCGGCGAAGGCGAGCAGCGCCTCCACCTGGCAGGTGCAACTGCCGCAGGACGAGGACGCCTTGGTCCGCCCGCGTACGCCGTCCAGCGTGGTCAGCTTGTGTTCGGCGATGGCCGTCAGGATGCGGCCCTTCGACACCCCGTTGCAGCCGCAGATTTCCGCCGTGTCGGGCAGGGTTTCCGGCCCGGCCGTGTCCGCCCCGCCCGCCAGCGCCGGCCCGAAGACCAGCGTGTCGCGCAGCGCGGAGACATCGGCGCCGTCGCGGATCATGTCCAGGTACCAGGCCGCGTCGCGCGCATCGCCATACAGCACCGCGCCGATCAACCGATCGTCCCGCAGCACCAGCCGCTTGTGGACTCCGCGGGCGGCGTCGCGGAACACGATTTCCTCGGTCGTCTCGTCGCCGGTGAAATCTCCGGCCGAAGACATGTCGATGCCCGTGACCTTCAGCCGCGTGCCGCTGACCGAGGGGACGTAATCGCTCTCGGCCACGCCGGTGACGCGGTCGGCGACGATCTTCGCCATCTCATACAAAGGTGCCACCAGCCCGTGGACGGTGCCGCGATGCTCCACGCATTCCCCCACGGCGAAGATCGCGGGGTCGGAGGTCAGCATCCCGTCATCGACCAGCAGCCCCCGCCCGCAGGCGAGGCCGGCTTCCTTGGCGAGCGCGATATTGGGGCGGATGCCGGCGGCCATCACCACGATATCGGCCGGCAGGATGGTGCCGTCGGCGAGTTCCACGGACTCGACGCGTTCGGTGCCGTGGATGATTTTGGTGTTCGCCTCGGTCAGGATGGTCAGACCGCGGCGGGTGAGATCGTCCTTCAGCAGCCCCGCCGATACCGGATCGAGCTGGCGTTCCATCAGCGTGGGCATGATGTGCAGCACGGTCGTGGCCATGCCGTTGCGGGCCAGGCCATTGGCGGCCTCCAGCCCCAGCAGCCCGCCGCCGATGACGACGGCGTTGGCGCCGGCCTGGCTGGCGGCCAGCATGGTTTCCACGTCGGCGAAGTCGCGGAACCCGATCACGCCCGGAAGCTTATGGCCGGGCAGGGGGATGATCACGGGGTTGGACCCGGTGGCGAGCAGCAGCACGTCATAGGGCCGCATCGTGCCATTGGCGCCGGTGACGATCCGGTTTTCCCGGTCGATGGCGGTGACCGCCTCGTTGGTAATCAGCTCGATCCCTTGCCGTTCGTACCAGGCGTGGTCGTTGGTGACGATCGACTCGAAGGTCTTCTCGCCGGCCAGGACGGGGGACAGCAGGATGCGGTTATAGGCGCCATGCGGTTCGGCGCCGAAGACGGTCACGGTGAAGGCCTGGGGCGCGCGGTCGAGGATTTCCTCCAGCGCGCGGATGCCAGCCATGCCATTGCCGACCAGGACCAGGCGGCGGCGCGGGGCCGCGATCATGTTCATGCCCGGGGTTCCGCGCTGCGCGGGCAAGGCGTGTGGGCGAGGGTGCTGTGCATGGGGATCAGTCCGTGCGCGGGTCGCCATTGCCCCGCGGATCGATCTCGGGAGCCTGCGTGAGGCTCCGAACGGACGATCAGCCCATCGTTGAGCTGTCGTGCTGGGCGATGCTCGCCCTGTTCGCTAATGCAGCAAGACGCGTGCCAAGTGAGATTGGGCCCCTGGCTGGATTTTCGGCAGATGCGTGCGCGGGCTATGTCCAATATGTGTGCATATATGGATTATATTTGTGCATTATCCCGAGCCGCTTTGCGATAGCCTGCTACAACAGGCCATCCCCATGTCCGGGCGGGGCGGCCGCGGTCCTGCCCCCGCGCGCAAAACCCTCGCGGCGCGGGCCCGCCCGCTCCCGCCGCGCGCGCCGCCCCGGCGTGCCTGGGGGGCGATCCTCCCCGTCCCATCCCCAGCCCGGACATGCTATCATCATGACCATCATGAACAATGTATTACGAAGTCGGAACAACGCGTGTGAAGAGTCGACGACAGGGACGATCCGAGTCACTCTGGGCCTTGGCAAGTGGGGATCACGTGGTCTAGAAGCCGGCCGCGCCTGGGGGGTAAAACCCGGACCGGCGGTTTCTGCATCATGATCGGATTTCGGATAACGGGGCGGCCGTGCTGCATGTTCGCGGGTTGAGGCTGAGGAGCAGCCGCAAGATGATGACGACTGCGAGGCCGGCCGCCGAAGCCCCAGCCGAGGCCCCGAATGCCGGGGCGGACCTGCGCGCCGCGCGGGAACGGCTTGGTGTGGAGCTGCCTGAAGCGGCGGGGCAACTACGAATCAGCGTGACCTATCTGCACGCCCTGGAGGAAGGCCGCCTGAGCGCCCTTCCGGCCTCGGCCTATGCATTGGGCTTCCTGCGCAGCTACGCCTCCGCCCTGGGCCTGGACCCGGAGGAGATGGTCCGCCGCTTCCGTGCCGAGGCCGTGGCGGTTGGCCAGAAAACCGAACTTGCCTTCCCCGCCCCGGTGCCCGAGCGCGGCCTGCCCGCCGGTGCCATCATGCTGCTGGGCATCGTGCTGCTGGGCGGCGTGTACGCCGGCTGGTATCGCCTGTCGGGGGAAGGCCGCCTGCCGGCTGAAACGGTCGCGCCGATCCCCGAGCGCCTGGCGCCGTTGGCCGAACAGGCCATCCCGCCGATCATGGCCGCCCGCCCCGTGCCGCATGCCGAACCCGTCCCGCCGACCGCGAGCGGGGAACCCGCCATGCCGGCCCCGATGATTTCCCCGAGTTCCGCCGCGGCCGCGCCGGTCAACCCGCTGGCGGGCAATCTGGCGGCAGCCAATCCATCGGGCCAACCGACGGCGACGACCCCGGCGCCAGCCGATCCGCAGGGCGAGCAGACCCGCGTCATCATCCGCGCCAGCGCCGATGCCTGGATCCAGGTGCGTGAGCGTGGCGGCGCCATCCTGGTCAATCGCGTGCTGAAGCCCGGCGAGAGCTGGCCGGTGCCGAACCGGCAGGGCCTGACCTTCACGACCGGCAATGCCGGCGGGACCGAGGTGGTGCTGGACGGCGCCGTGGTGCCCGGCCTTGGTGGCTCCGGCGCCGTGCGCCGAGACCTGCCGCTTGACCCGGAGATGCTGAAAGACGGCAAGCTGGCGCCACAGCCGGTGGTTCCGGTCGCGGCGACGCGTCCGGCTCCATAACGGCACGCGCCGAACGACCCGTAGCGGTTCGCGCTGAACGACCCATAGCGGTCAGCGCCGAACGACCTAAGTCTAGGCGGCGGGGTGCCCTTTTCGTGGGGCCCGGGCCATGGAGAGCAGGACCAACATGAGCAGCTATCGCCCCTACCAGGAAATCCACCGCCGCAAGTCGCGCCGCGTCTATGTGGGAAAGGTGCCGGTGGGGGACGGCGCGCCGATCACCGTGCAGACCATGACCAACACCCTGACGACGGACGTCGCCGGCACGGTGGCGCAGGTGAAGCGGGCCGAGGCGGCGGGCGTCGACATCGTCCGCATCTCCTGCCCCGACAAGGAAAGCGCCCTGGCGTTGAAGGACATCGTCCGCCAGGTCGATGTGCCGATCGTGGCCGACATCCATTTCCACTACCGCCGCGCGATCGAGGCCGCCGAAAGTGGCGCCGCCTGCCTGCGCATCAACCCCGGCAATATCGGCAGCGATGAACGGGTGCGGGAGGTCGTGAAGGCCGCCCGCGACCATGGCTGCTCCATGCGGATCGGCGTCAACGCCGGGTCACTGGAAAAGCATCTGCTGGAGAAGTACGGCGAACCCAACCCGGAAGCCCTGGTCGAGAGCGCGCTGTATCACGCCAACATCCTGCAACAGCACGATTTCCACGACTTCAAGATCAGCGTGAAGGCCTCCGACGTGTTCCTGGCCGTTGCCGCCTATCAGCAACTGGCCGAGGTTTGTGACCATCCGCTGCATATCGGCATCACCGAGGCCGGCGGCCGCCGCATGGGCACCGTCAAATCCTCGGTCGGCCTCGGCGCCCTGCTCTGGGCCGGGATCGGCGACACGGTGCGCGTGTCCCTGTCCGATGAACCCGAGGAAGAGGTCCGCGTCGGCTGGGACCTGCTCAAGACGCTCGGCATTCGCCATCGCGGGGTGAAGGTGATCTCCTGCCCGTCCTGCGCGCGCCAGGGGTTCAACGTGATCCAGACGGTGCAGACGCTGGAGGACCGGTTGGCGCATATCGAGACACCGCTGACCCTGTCGATCATCGGCTGCGTGGTGAACGGACCGGGTGAGGCTCTGATGACCGATATCGGCGTCACCGGCGGCGGCAACGGGCGCCACATGGTCTATGCGGCCGGCAAGACCGACCACACGATCGAGGGCGCGACGATGGTCGACCACATCGTGGAACTGGTCGAGAAGAAGGCCGCCGAACTGAAGGCCGCGGCCGAGGCCGAGAAGCTGGCGGCGGAGTAGTCCGCGGCGACCAGCCCCGAAGGCGGCGGCGGTGGATATCACCCCCTTGGTGAACGCCATCGACCGTCTGACGGAAGGACTCGCCCGTCATCTGGACGAGCCGGACGATGACCAGGTTCGCGACGGGCTGATCCAACGGTTCTCGCAAACCTACGAACTCAGCCACCGCATGCTGCGGCGGTATCTTCGGTCGGTCTCTGGCTCGCCCGACCAGTTCGACCAGATGCCGTTTCAGGACCTGATCCGCACGGGTAATCAGCAAGGGCTGCTGTTGATCGACTGGCCCGCGTGGCGGCGCTTTCGCGACATGCGCGCGCGCACGAGTCATGCCTACGCGGTGGCGGTCGCCACGCAGGTGGTGGCGGGGATTCCTGATTTCCTGGCTGATGCCGTGTTCCTGCGCGACCAGTTGCGGGCGCGTCTCGGATGATGTTGGACCTGCAAGACGAGCATCTGGCCGTCCTGCGTTCCTGCCTGCGGTTGCATCTGCCGGCGGGTGCGAGGGCCTTCGCATTCGGATCCCGGGTGGACGGTTCGGCGCGCCGCTACTCCGACCTGGATGTTGCGTTGGTCTAGGACCGGCCGTTGGACCTGGATACCATGGCGGCGCTGGCCGAGGCGCTGTCGGAGTCCGACCTGCCGTTCAAGGTTGATCTGTTGGACACCACGCTGATCGACGTAACCTTTCGTGCCCGCATCGCCGATGCGTGGGTACCCCTGTTGGAGCCGGGCGTGACGGTCATGTTGCCGACCGCGCGCGAGGCATGATCGCAGCCGTGCACCGGTCGAGAGCGCGACCGGGGCAAGCCCACCAAACCGTTATGCCGGCCCGGTTTGCAGCGGCCGGGCGAAGCTGAGTTCGTGGCCGTCGGGGTCGCGGATGTGGAAGAAGCGTTCGCCCCAGGGGGCGTCGCGGGGGGCGGCCTCGGGCTTGTAGCCGGCGGCGACGGCCCGCGCGTGGCAGGCATCCACGTCATCGACATGGAAGATCGCGCGGCCCCACCCGGTTTCCGGCCTGGCGGGGCCGTTGGTGGTCAGGTTCAGATAGCTCGTGCCGACGAAGAAGCTGGTGAACGCGGCCTCGGGTCCGCCGTAATGCAGGCGGAACCCCATTTTCTCGTAGAATGTCACCGACCGCGCCATATCGGCGGTGAACAGCGTCAAGGCGCTTATGGAGCGGATCATGCGGTCTTTGCCGCCGTCAGGCCGAGTTCCTGGGTCATTGTTTCCCGCATGATGAATTTCTGCATCTTGCCTGTGACGGTCATCGGAAATTCATCCACGAATTTGATGTAGCGCGGCACCTTGTAGTGCGCGATCTGGTCCTTGCAGAACGCCTTGATCTCATCCGGCGTCGCGGCCTGGCCGGCGCGGAGCTTGATCCAGGCGCAGAGTTCCTCCCCAAAGCGCTGGTCGGGCACGCCGAAGACCTGGACGTCCTGGATGGCGGGGTGGCGATACAGGTATTCCTCGATCTCTCTTGGATAGATGTTCTCTCCGCCGCGAATTACCATGTCCTTGATGCGGCCGACGATGTTGCAGTAGCCGTCGTCGTCCATGGTCGCGAGGTCGCCGGTGTGCATCCAGCCGTTGCGGTCGATCGCCTGGGCGGTCCGGTCCTCATCATCCCAATAGCCGAGCATGACGGAATAGCCGCGGGTGCAGAATTCACCGGCGGTGTTGCGGGGGACGATGCGGCCCTCGGCGTCGATGATCTTGACCTCGACATGGGGATGCACGCGCCCGACGGTGGAGGTCTGCTTGTCGATCGTGTCGCCGATCAGGGTCTGGGTGCTGACCGGGCTGGTTTCGGTCATGCCGTAGCCGATGGTGAGTTCGGTCAGGTTCATGTCGCGGATGCAGCGGCGCATGACCTCGATGGGGCAGGGGGCGCCGGCCATCATGCCGGTGCGCAGGCTGGACAGGTCGAAGGATTTGAACTCCGGGTGGTCGAGTTCGGCGATGAACATGGTCGGCACGCCATACAGAGACGTGCAGCGTTCGTTGTGGACGGTTTGCAGGGCGACCAGGGGATCGAAGCCCTCGCCCGGCAGGACGATGGCTGATCCGTGCGTCAGGCAGGCCATGCAGCCGATGACCATGCCGAAGCAGTGATACAGGGGCACGGGCAGGCAGACTTTGTCCTCCTGCGTGTAGTGCATGATCTCGCCGATGAAGAAGCCGTTGTTCAGGATGTTGTGGTGCGTCAGCGTGGCACCCTTGGGCAGGCCGGTGGTGCCTGAGGTGAACTGGATGTTGATCGGGTCGTCGAATTGCAGCGTGGTGGCCAGTTCGGCCAGATGCGCCCGTTCGGTCTCTCCGCCCATCGTGTAGACGGTATCGAAGGGGATCGTTCCGGGGGCGGAGGCGCCGATCTGGATCACGGTCTTCAGATGCGACAGTTTGGCCGAGTCCAGATGGCCGGGGCGTGATCGGGCAAGCTCCGGCGCCAGGGTGTTGACCATGCCGATATAGTCGCTGGTCTTGAAGGCGGTGGCGGTCACCAGGGCTTTGCAGCCGACCTTGTTCAGGGCGTACTCAAGTTCCGACAGGCGATAGGCGGGGTTGATGTTGACCAGGATCAGCCCGGCCTTGGCGGTGGCGAACTGGGTGACGACCCACTCGGCGTTGTTGGGCGACCAGATGCCAACGCGGTCCCCGGGCTTCAGGCCGAGGGACAGCAGGCCGGCGGCGAAGGCATCGACCTTGGCGCCGAGGTCGCTCCAGGTCCAGCGCACGCCCTGCTGGGGGGAAATCAGGCCGAGGGAGTCGCCCCAGCGCGCGACGGTGCGATCGAAATGGACGCCGATGGTTTCCCCGATCAGCGGTATGGCGCTGCCGCCGTGGTCGTAGCTGAGGGCTGGGTTGGTCATCGGACGTTGCCTCCTTCCGGGTCGCATTGCGGTGATATTGCTGGGCGCGCGGCCTTCGGGCAATCCGGTTCGTGTTCGTTGACCGAATACCGGTATGCGGTATAGCATCAGCCATGATCCAGTCCTGCGGCGACAGCCGGACCGACGCCCTGTTTCACGACCTTTTCGTCCCCGATTTCCAGGGCATCGCTCGGCGAGCCAAGCGGAAACTGGACATGTTGCATGCGGTGGGGCGGTTGGAGGACATGGCTGTCCCGCCGGCCAACAGGCTGGAACGGTTACGGGGCGACCTGAAGGATTTTCACTCGATCCGCGTCAATGACCAGTGGCGGGTCATATTCCGTTGGGTCGATGGTCACGCGCATGACGTGCGCATCGTCGATTATCATTGAAGGAGGGCAGGATGGCCGAGGATGAATTTGCGCCCGTGACGCCCGGCGAGGTCCTCAAGGAGGAATTCCTGGCCGGGTACGGCCTGTCGCAGGCGCGGTTGGCCCGCGCGATCGGCGTGTCGCCTAACCGGATCGCGGAGATCGTGAATAACCGCCGAGCGATCACGGCGGACACGGCGGTGCGCCTGTCGCTCTATTTCGGCAACAGCGCTGAGTTCTGGATGAACCTTCAGTCCAACCATGACCTGAAAATGGCGCGGAACGGGCTGCCATCGGAGACAGCCGATCTGATCCGATCCCGCCGAGCGGCCTGAGTTTTACCGGGGAACGGTTCCCCCTCGCGTCGCGGGCCAAGCTGGGGCATTTTCCGGAAACGTAAACCTCAGCGCAGGACCCAGGATGGCCACCATCCCCAACCGCCTCCCCAGCCTCAACTTCGACCTGGGTGAGACCGCCGACATGCTGCGATCCCAGGTCGAGGCGTTCTCGGCCGCCGAGATCGCGCCGCGGGCCGCCGATATCGACCGTGACAACGCCTTTCCGATGGACCTCTGGCCCAAGATGGGCGCGCTGGGGGTCCTCGGCGTGACGGTGGAGGAGGAGTATGGCGGCGCCGGCATGGGCTATCTGGAACATGTCGTGGCGATGGAGGAGATCAGCAGGGCCTCGGCGAGCGTGGGGTTGTCGTATGGGGCGCACTCGAATTTGTGCGTCAACCAGATCCGGCGGAACGGCACCGAGGATCAGAAGCGCCGCTATCTGCCTGGCCTGATCGCCGGCACCTTCGTGGGCGCGTTGGCCATGAGCGAGCCTGGCGCGGGGTCCGACGTGGTCGGGATGCGGACGCGGGCCGAGAAGAAGGGCGATCGTTACATCCTCAACGGCAGCAAGATGTGGATCACCAACGGGCCGGATGCGGACGTGCTGGTGATCTATGCCAAGACCGATCCCGACGCCGGATCGCGTGGCATGACCGCGTTCCTCGTGGAGAAGGGGTTCAAGGGATTTTCCACCGCCCAGAAGCTCGACAAGCTCGGGATGCGCGGATCGAATACCTGTGAGCTGGTCTTCCAGGATTGCGAGGTGCCCGAGGAGAACGTGCTGGCGCAGGTCGGCCGCGGCGTGAATGTATTGATGAGCGGCCTCGACTATGAACGGGCGGTGCTGGCGGCGGGGCCGATCGGCATCATGCAGGCCTGCATGGATATCGTTGTGCCCTATGTTCACGAACGAAAGCAGTTCGGCCAGGCGATCGGAGAGTTCCAGCTGATGCAGGGCAAGCTCGCCGACATGTACACGACGATGAATGCGTGCAGGGCCTATGTCTACGCGGTCGCCAAGGCGTGCGACCGGGGCGAGACAACGCGCAAGGATGCCGCCGGCGCGATCCTGTACGCCGCCGAGAAAGCCACCTGGATGGCGCTGGAGGCGATCCAGGCGCTGGGCGGCAATGGTTACATCAACGACTATCCGACCGGCCGCCTGCTGCGCGATGCCAAGCTGTATGAGATCGGGGCGGGGACGTCGGAAATCCGCCGGATGCTGATCGGGCGTGAACTGTTCGCGGAGACGGCATGACCATTCGTTCCACACTCGACACACGGGGCGAGGACTTCGCCGTCAACGCCGCTGCCTTGCGCGCGACGGTGGACGACCTGCGCGCCAGGGTCGCCGAGGCCGAACTGGGCGGCGGCACGGTCGCGCGTGATCGCCATGTCTCGCGCGGCAAGCTGCTGGCGCGCCAGCGTGTCGCCGGGCTTATCGATCCCGGCACGCCGTTCCTGGAATTCTCGCAACTGGCGGCCTATGGGCTGTATGGCGGGGACGTGCCATCCGCCGGCATCGTCACCGGCATCGGCCGCGTGTCCGGCCGGGAATGCGTGATCGTTGCCAATGATGCGACCGTGAAGGGCGGCACGTATTTCCCCGTCACCGTCAAGAAGCATCTGAGGGCGCAGGAGATCGCGCTGAAGAATCGGCTGCCCTGCCTGTATCTGGTGGACTCCGGCGGCGCGTTCCTGCCCTTGCAGGACGAGATCTTCCCCGACCGCGATCATTTCGGCCGCATCTTCTATAACCAGGCCAACATGTCGGCGGCCGGCATTCCGCAGATCGCGGTGGTCATGGGCAGTTGCACCGCCGGCGGCGCCTATGTCCCGGCCATGAGCGATGAGAGCATCATCGTCCGCAAGCAAGGCACCATCTTCCTCGGCGGCCCGCCCTTGGTGCAGGCGGCAACAGGGGAAATCGTCTCGGCCGAGGACCTCGGCGGCGCCGATGTCCATGCCCGCACATCGGGCGTTGTCGATCATTACGCGCAGAACGACCGCCATGCTTTGGCGATCTGCCGCCGGATCGTGGCCGGCCTGAATACCACCAAGCGCGTCGGCCTGGCCATCCGTGAACCGGTGCCGCCGCGATACGATCCATCCGAACTGTATGGCGTCATCCCGGCCGATATCCGCACGCCCTATGATGTGCGCGAAGTGATCGCCCGCATCGTCGACGGCAGCGAGTTCGATGAATTCAAGAAGCTGTATGGCACGACGCTGGTCTGCGGCTTCGCGCATCTCTACGGCTACCCGGTCGGGATCGTTGCCAACAATGGCATCCTGTTCAGCGAGTCATCGCTGAAGGGCGCGCATTTCATCGAACTCTGCGGCCAGCGCGGCATACCGCTGATCTTTCTGCAGAACATCACCGGCTTTATGGTGGGCCGCAAATACGAATCCGGTGGCATCGCCAAGGATGGCGCCAAGCTGGTGACCGCCGTGTCCACCGTCGGTGTGCCGAAGCTGACCATGGTGATCGGCGGCAGCTTCGGTGCCGGTAACTACGGCATGTGCGGGCGAGCCTATGATCCGCGCTTCCTGTTCATGTGGCCGAACGCGCGGATTTCCGTCATGGGCGGCGAACAGGCCGCGAGCGTATTGGCAACCGTCCATCGCGACGCCGCGAAGTGGACTCCCGAACAGACCGAGGCCTTCAAGGCACCGATCCGGTCCCAATACGAAACCCAGGGCCATCCCTACTACGCAACCGCGAGGCTTTGGGACGATGGCATCATCGATCCCGGCGATTCCCGCCGTGTACTTGGGCTTTCGCTGTCCGCCGCCTTGAACGCCCCGATCGAACCTACGCGCTTCGGCGTGTTCCGGATGTAGGGACAGATGATGTTCAACACACTCCTGATCGCCAACCGGGGCGAGATCGCCTGCCGCGTTGTCCGCACCGCGCGCCGCATGGGGATCCAGACGGTCGCCGTCTATTCCGAGGCCGACGCGAACGCGATGCATGTCCAGGCCGCCGATCGCGCGGTCGCCATCGGTGGGTCCGCGCCGCGTGACAGCTATCTGAACATCGCGCGGATCATCGACGCGGCGCGCGCGACCGGCGCCCAGGCGATTCATCCCGGCTATGGCTTCCTGTCGGAAAACCCGGCCTTCGCCGATGCCTGCGCCGAGGCCGCGATCATCTTCGTCGGCCCCCCCGCGTCAGCGATGCGCGCCATGGGATCCAAATCCGCGGCCAAGGCGCTGATGGAATCGCATGGTGTGCCGGTGCTGCCTGGCTATCACGGTGACAACCAGGACCCGGGCTTCCTCGCCGCCCAGGCGGAACGGATCGGCTATCCGGTGGCAATCAAGGCCGTCGCCGGGGGCGGCGGGCGCGGGTTGCGCGTCGCGACCGATCCCGCTGATTTCGTTTCGTCTCTGGACTCCTGCCGGCAGGAGGGCGCGTCATCCTTCGGCGATGACCGCGTGCTGATCGAACGCTACCTCTCCCGCCCGCGCCACATCGAGGTCCAGGTCTTCGCCGATACGTTCGGCAACGCGGTGCATCTTTTCGAACGCGACTGCTCCGCACAGCGCCGCCACCAGAAGGTGATGGAGGAAGCGCCGGCCCCCGGCCTGTCCGCCGCGGATCGCGAAGCCATGGGCAGCGCCGCCGTCGCCGCCGCGAAGGCCGTCGGCTATGTCGGTGCCGGAACGGTGGAGTTCATCGCCGACGACCGCGGCTTCGCGTTTCTGGAGATGAACACACGGCTTCAGGTCGAACACCCGGTCACCGAAATGATCACCGGCACCGACCTGGTCGAATGGCAGTTGCGCGTCGCCGCGGGCGAACCCTTGCCGGCGGACCAAAGCGGGATCGCCATCCAGGGACATGCGTTCGAGGCGCGTATCTACGCCGAGGACCCCGCGCGGGATTTCGCCCCCTCCATCGGGCGGTTGGCCCTGTTCCAGACACCCGCGGCCGAGGCCGGTATTCGTATCGACACCGGTTTCGCGACGGGCGACAGCGTTTCCATCCACTACGACGCCATGCTGGCCAAGGTGATCTGCTATGGCCCGGACCGCGCCCAGGCGCTGAGGACCCTGCGGCGCGCGCTGGATGCCTGCCAGGTTGTTGGTCTGATCGCCAATCTTGACCTGCTGGGCCGCATCGCCCGCCATCCGGCGTTCGAGGCTGGTGGCATCGACACGGGGTTCATCGCGCGGGAGGGCGCGACGCTGCTCGCCCCGCAGATCGCGCCTCCGGCCGATATCCTGGCAGCGGCCGCCCTGGATGAGATGCGCGCCGAAGCCGATCAGGCGGCCAGCCAGGCGGCGGCCAGCTTCGATCCGCACGCGCCGTGGCACGCCCGCGACGGCTGGTGGGTGAACAGCCGCCCCGCGCGCGAACTGCCGTTCCAGGCGGGCGACGAACCGCACACCGTGCATGTGCTGGCCGAGGGCGATGCCTGGCGCGTGATGGTTGGCGATGAAACCTTCCTCGGCCGCTGCGCCCCTGACGGCCACATCATTCTCAACGACACGCGCCAACGGATCAGCATCGTTCGCCATAACGAGGATCGGATCGTTCGGCGGGATGGCGAGACCTGGCGGCTGCGTCTGCCCGATCCGACCACCTTCGACGACGCCGACACCGGTGGCGGGGACCGCCTGTTGGCGCCGATCCCCGGGCAGGTAACTCAGGTCATGGCCGAACCCGGCCAAGCCGTGACACGCGGCCAGATACTGGTGGTGCTGGAGGCGATGAAGACCGTCTTCCGCCTGCCAGCCCCGGCCGACGGCGTGGTCAAGGCGGTGTCCTGCGCCGTGGGCGACATGGTGCAGGACGGCCAGGTGCTGATCAGTTTCGTATCGGATGAACCCTAGAGCATGATCGGCCTGAGCGTAAACGTCACAGGCCATGAATCATGCGATCAAACAAAGAGCTAGAGCGCGTTCTTCCTTTCTGGTCAGGCTGAACGCGCTCTAGCCAGCCCGTCAGACGGGAACGCTGCCGTTCAGCATGACCCGGTAGAGATACCGGGTCTGCTCCATGTCATAATCACCGTTTGCCTTGTGCAACATGCAGCGGTTGTCCCACATCACGACATCGCCCGGCTGCCATTGATGCCGATACTCGAAGGCGGGCTGGCAGGCATGGGCCAGCAATTCCTCCAGCAAGGGCAGCGCTTCCTTGTGGTCCAGCCCGACGATGCCTTCAATTCGGATCGGGTTGACATAAATTGATTTCCGTCCGGTTTCCGGATGTGTCCGCGCCAGCGGATGCAGGACGGCATTCGGTACGCGCTCCTTCTGGGCGTCGGTCAGGCCCATGAGTTTTCGTTCGCTGTGACTGCTCTGATAGACATGGATGGCCATCAATCCGTCCAGCCGATCCCTGGTCTTTTCCGGCAACGCGTCATGCGCCGCGGCCATGTTCAGGAACTGCGTATCGCCGCCCCGATCGGGCAATTGCACCGCGTGCAGCACCGTCGCCTTGGGCGGCCTGGTGTCGTTCGAATGATCAGTGTGCCAGCCTTCCCCCGGGATATAGCGGCGCCCGTCCGGGAATTTATCGTGGTTGGAGATATAATGAATCTCAGGGCACTCCGGCAGGGCGAAGCGGGAATTATGCTGCGGGAAAACCTCCCCGAATAATTGCACCGCGGTCAGAAGTTGCGATGGTGACAGGGCCTGGTCCCGAATGACCAGTACGCCATGCCGCGAGAACGCGGCGTTCAAGGCGTCCTGTGTCGCCGCATCGACAGGGCGGGACAGATCGACGCCCCGTGCCTCCGCGCCCGTATGCGATGTCAAACGCGTGATCGTGATCTCGGACATATCCCACTCCGCGTGCCTGATTGACAGGTTGGTTGTTGGTTTCGTCCCAGACCTTACGGGATCATCCGCGCGCGCGAAAGCATTGCTCCCATCGCCGGAACGCAAGGCAGAAAATTTGATTTTTTTCTGAAAGCAGTTTAGTGACGACTCGATGCATGTGGATACTACCGCGTTTTCCGTTTCGTACCAAACGCGACGGAGGCAAACCTGGTAACATGGCCGAAAGGAATACCAATATGGCCCGCACCAAGAGCCTGAGCCGTCAGATACGCCTCGCCCGCGCGACATCTGGATTGAGCGTCGCCGAAGTTGCTGAAAACGTTGGTGTTTCCCCGGTCTCCATCTACTACTGGGAAAGCGGCCGGGTCCGGCCGAGGGATCGAAACCTATCGATCCTCTGCAAGGTCCTGCGCCTCCCGGTCCGCGAAACCATGGCGATGACCGGACGCTAACGCTTCACAAGCAGGCCCTGGCCGGTCGGCAGTTCCAGCACCGACAGGCCTTGTTCGGCGGCGAATTGATCCGCGCCGCGCTTTTGGTCCTGATAACCGGTCCAGCCGTAGTCATCAAAGATGACCATTCCTCCAACCGAAAGTCGGTTGTAGAGCAATTCCACAGCCCCCCGTTCCGCATCGGCGTTATTCATGTCGATATGCAGGAACGCAATGCGTTCCGGCGCGATGTCATGCAGGATATCGGGCACCTTCCCACGGGTGACGGTCACATTCGGCCTCGAAACAAAACGCCGCATGACCTTTTGATACAGAGCGGGGGAATGCTCCGGCAGCCGCTTGCCTTCGCCTTGATCGCCGCTGGGGTCGAACAGATCATAAAGCCAGCATCGCCGGCCGGGCAGCCCGTCGAGATACCGCAACACGACATCCATTGAGTAGCCCTGGTAGGTGCCGCACTCGACATAGTCCCCTTCCAGCGCCAGGCAGCTTTGCGCGGCCCAGCACAGCGTGTGCGTGCGCCAGGCGATCGCCAGTTCCATCGGTGTCGGTTGTGCCGCCTGCACCGCCGAGACAAAGCGCGGATCGTGCCGGAACCCCGCCGTGTGGCCGTAGGTGATCAGGTTGTCGGCCATGAACCATTGGGATCGCGGGTCCGCCACATCACCGATCTGGTGGATCAGTTGATTGAGCGTCTTGACCAGCCCCTCGGTCTGGGCAAGTCCAAAGAATATCTGCGGGATACGCAGGGACGGCGGCACGATACCATCAGGCATGTCAGTCTCCGGCACGAACGGTGCGGGGACCATACCCGGCAGGGGTAAACAAACCGTTAAGCACCGGTGGTCGTTTTCACGCCGGCGGGCTATGCTGGCGATCCTGGACGGGTACAAAAAAAGCGGAGGATATCATGCATTTCGGGGCCTCAATCTTCTTCACCGACTATTCCATGACGCCCGCGGCGCTCGGCAGAGCGCTGGAGGAGCGAGGATTTGAGTCGCTGTGGGCGGCGGAGCATTCGCATATTCCGCTATCCCGCAAATCACCGTGGGGCGGCGGCGGGGACCTGCCCAAGCATTATTATGATGTGATGGACCCGTTCGTGAGCCTGACGGCGGCGGCCTGCGCGACCAAGACGCTGAATGTTGGAACCGGCGTTTGCCTGGTCAACCAGCGCGATCCGATCCAATTGGCCAAGCTGGTGGCGTCGATCGATCAGGTGTCCGCCGGCCGTTTCCTTTTCGGGGTCGGCAACGGTTGGAACCAGGATGAGATGGAGAACCACGGCACGGTTTTCTCCACCCGTCATAAGCTGGTACGCGAGCGCATCGAGGCCATGCGCGAGATCTGGACGAAGTCGAAGGCTGAATATCATGGGGAGTTCGTCAACTTCGATCCCATGATGACCTGGCCGAAGCCGGTGCAGAAGCCGCATCCGCCGGTCATCATCGGCGGCGTCTTTCCTTATGCCGCGAGGCGCGCCGTCCGTTACGGTGACGGCTGGATGCCGCTGGCCGGCCGGCCGGCGCAATACGGCGATGTCTTCGACTATGTGCCGAAATTCCGTGAGATGCTGAAGGAAGCCGGCCGCGATCCCACGACCTTCCCGGTGTCGCTGTTCTCCTCGGTCGATGATTTGGACACCCTGAAGCGGTATCGCGACCTCGGCATCGTGCGCAGCGCGGTCAGCCTGCCCGCCGCGAAGGAGGATGTGATTCTGCCGATCCTGGATCGCTGGGCGGGGTTGATGCGCCAGGTTGGATGAACAGGCGGGGTGGACGTTCCGGCGGAGCCTGGGCACACTCCCGCGTCGAACGGAATATGGAGGATTTGCATGCTTAAGATGTACGGTTCGGCCCGGTCGCGCGCCGTTCGCACGCTGTGGATGGCGATGGAATTGAACATTCCGTATGAGCATCTGGACTACAACCCACGCTCACCGGAAACCCGCACGCCGGAATTTCTTGCGCTGAACCCCAATGGCAGCGTGCCGGTGATCGACGATGACGGGTTCGTGCTGTCGGAATCGATGGCGATCAATATGTACCTCGCCAAGAAGCATGGCGGCGGGCTGTATCCGTCGGATCCGAAAAGCGAAGCCCTGGTATGGCAGTGGTCGTTGTGGGAGACGGATCGCCTCGATCGCGCGCTCGTGAACTACGTTAATCACAGCTCTGTTTTGCCCGAAGCGCAGCGCAGCAAGGCCGTTGCCGACGCATGTTGGGCCGAGATTGTTCCGGCCATGACCACGCTGAACGGCGTGCTGGCCAAGACGCAATGGCTTGCGGGGCCCGCCTTTTCCGTGGCCGATCTGAACGTCGCGAGCGCGCTGTATCGCGGGCTGTCGATCGACCTGGGCCAATGGCCCGCGGTGAAGGAATGGCTGGAACGCTGCTGGGCGCGCCCGGCCGCCAAGAAGGCCCGCGCGATGCGGGAATAGTCTACAGGATCAACGGCAGGCCGACATAAACCTCGGCCAGGGCCGTTGATTGTGCGGTCGAACTGAACAACGCGTCGAGTTCCGCGATCTGCGCCCGCCGTTCAAAGGGCGTGTGATCGTGGAACCGATGCAGCAGGCTGGTGAGCCACCACGAAAACCGCTGCGCCCGCCACACGCGGCGCAGGCAGGTCGCCGAGTAGCCGTCGAGCAACCCCGTCGATCCGGTCTTGTAGAACGCGGCCAGAGCCCGGGTCAGGACGGTGACATCCGCCGCCGCCAGGTTCAGCCCCTTGGCCCCGGTCGGTGGCACGATATGCGCGGCATCGCCGGCCAGGAACATCCGTCCATATTGCATCGGTTCGACCACGAAACTGCGCATCGCGGTGATGCCCTTCTGCGTGATCGGACCGTCCTGCAGCGTGAAGCCATCCCGGCCGAGCCGGGTGCTGAGTTCGGACCAGATGCGGTCGTCGGACCAGTTGGCCAGATCCTCGTCCAGCGCGCATTGCAAATACAGGCGGCTGACGGTCGGGGACCGCATGGACAGCAACGAAAATCCGCGGTCATGGCTGGCATAGACCAGCTCGGTGGAAGCCGGTGCCGCGTCGGCGAGGATGCCGAGCCAGGCGAACGGATAGTCGCGTTCGTAATGGGTGCGGCGGGACAGGGGAATCGCCTCCCGGCAGATGCCATGGAAACCGTCGCAGCCGGCGATGACATCGCAACGGATGTCCCGCGCCTTTCCGTCCTGGGTGAACGTGATCCGCGGCGCGGTCGTTTCGACGTCATGCACAGCGACATCCGCGGCCTTGAACACGATCTGCCCATGGGCGGCGATGCGCGCGGCGATCAGGTCCTGCACCACCTTATGCTGGCTGTAGACCATGACGTGCTTGCCGGTCAGCGCGCGGAAATCGATGCGATGGTCCTGGCCGTTGTTTCGCAGCAGCACGCCTTCATGGACCATCCCCTCGGCCCGCATGCGGTCACCGACGCCTGATTCCATCAGCAATTGCTCAACCGGCTGTTCCAGCACGCCCGCGCGGATGCGGTTTTCGACGTATTCGCGGGACCGGGACTCAACGACGATCGACTCGATCCCGTGCCGATGCAACAGATGCGACAGCAGCAGCCCCGCCGGGCCGGCGCCCACGATCCCTACCTGAGTCCGCATCGATCCCCCCTTGGTTGGCGCGACTGTAACCGAAGGGGATTTCATGGGAAGCGGCGGATTGGGCTAGGATCGGAGCGGGAAACACATTCACCGCCGTCCCGGTCAGGACGACACACATGGTTCATAAGGCAACACGATGACAACTGAAGCAATCGCTCGGCCTGCCGCAACGATCCTGCTGATCCGAGACGGAAAAATGGGGCTGGAGGTCTTCATGGTGGTGCGCCACCACCAGATCGACTTCGCCTCGGGCGCGCTGGTCTTTCCGGGCGGGCGGGTCGACAAGGGTGATCACACGGTGGCGGCGAACGACGCCTTCGTACGGAATCAAACCCGCGACATGCCGTTCCGCATCGCCGCCATCCGCGAAACGTTCGAGGAATGCGGCGTCCTGCTCGCCCGTCCGCGCGGCAACGATCGCCTGGTGACCGCCGACGAACTGCTGAAGATCGAGCAGAAGCACCGCGCGCCATTGGCCGCCGGAGAGATCGGCTTCGACGTCGTACTGGGCGAGCATGAACTGCTGCCGGCAACCGATATGCTGGAGCACTACGCCCATTGGATCACGCCCGCGCACCAGCCCAAGCGTTACGATACGCAGTTCTATCTGGTGGAAGCGCCGCCGGAACATGTCGCCGTGCATGACGGACATGAGTCGGTCGACTCCATCTGGATCCGTCCGGCCGAGGCTTTAGCCGAAACCGAAGCCGGCCGATACAAACTCGTCTTCGCTACCCTGAAGAACCTGGAGAAACTGTCGCGGCGGAGCTGCGTCGCCGATGCGATGGCAACCGCGCGGTCGTCCATGGTGGTCACCGTGCAGCCGAAATCGGCAAAGATCGACGACGTACGCCGCAAGCTGATCATTCCGGTCGAGGCCGGTTATGGCGGGCCGGAATTCATCGTCGACATCCCGCCGGCATCGTAACAACCAAACAGGAGGAAACACCATGAAGGTCGGAATGTTCGTCACCCTCGAAATCGAGGGCCATCAGGACATGAGCACCCACCTGCGGGAAATCCGTGAACAGGTCTCCACCGCACGGGATGCCGGGTTTGATTCGCTCTGGCTGCCGCAGCATTTCGTGACCGGCCCGGCGATGCGCCAGACCGCGTCATCGCCGATGCTGGGCTATCTGGCGCATCTGGGGCAGGGGATGCGGCTGGGCACTGCGGTGCTGCTGCTGCCGATGCTCAACCCCGTGCTGCTGGCCGAGGAAGCCGCCACGCTGGACCACCTCGCCGATGGCGGCTTCGTTCTCGGCGTCGGGCTGGGCTACCGCGATTCCGAGTTCGCCGCCCTGGGCATCGAACGCAAATCCCGCGTCGGCCGCTTCCGCGAATACTGTCAGGCCATCCGCCTGCTGTGGGAGAACGACCACGTCACCTTCCACGGCAAATACGTCCATCTGGACGACGTCAGCCTCGCCATCCGCCCGAAGAACCCGTCGAAAATGCCGCTCTGGATCGGCGGCACGGTGGAGGACGCGGTCAAGCGCGCCGCCGAACTGGGCGACTCCTGGCAAGGCGCCGGCGCGATGTCGATGGATGAGATGCAGCGCTGGTGGAGCGTTTTCCATCAGGCCCGCGTCGACTACGGCAAGCCGCTGAACTACGACCGGCAGGTGTCGCGCGAATGCTTCTGCGGCCCATCGATGCAAGGGGCGATCGACCTGGCGCGCGGCCCGATCTCGGCCAAATACACCCGCTATGCCGGCCACGGGTTCGGCGGGTTCGGCGGCGACAGTGATGACGGATTCCGCCAGTTCGCGCAGGATCGTTTCGTGATCGGCGACGAAGCCTATGTGCGGGACGAACTACAGCGCTACCGCGATACGCTGGGCGCAACCGAGTTCCGCTTCCGGATGGCTTGGCCCGGGCTGCCGCAAGAAGAAGTGGTGGCGAGCATCAAGCGCCTCGGCCGCATCGCCGCGACTCTGTAACGGACCGTCCCCGGGGCGCGAACCCCGGGGACAACCCCCTCGTGATCAGCCGACCGCGAGGCTGTAGATGTCCTTCACGCCGGCCGGCAGCGGCATGGACTGCCAGGTGTCCCCGCCGTCTTCCGTGCCATAGACTTCGCCGTCATAACGCGCGCCGAGATAGACCGCGTTCGGGTTCTTGTTGTGCAGGGCAACGGACATGATCGTGCCGTGGACCTTCACCTTGTCGAACCGCTTCCAGCTTTGCCCGCCATCCTGGCTGCGGAACAATCCGCCGTCATGACTGGCCGCGGCAACGCTGAGCGCGGCATACATCGTGTTCCCATCCTGCGGCGAGACCTTGATGTCGCGCCCGTAGGTGTTGGGGGAGAAGCGGCCAACTTCCATGTCCTGCCACGTCTCACCACGGTCGGCGGTGTGGAACAGGCCCATGCGCACGGCCAGGATCACGCCATCGGGATCGTTCGGGCTGATCGCGATCGCGTGGCTGTCGAGCATGCCTTCGTTGTAGGTGTTGCTGACGATCTTGCTCTTCAGATGCGGCTGCTGCGCCAGGCGGATCAGGTCGGTGCTGATATCGGTCCAGCTATCGCCGCCATCGTCGCTGCGCATCACGCCGTTCACTTCCAGCGCGCCGTAGATCGTCTCGGGCTTGGTCGGGTGCTGCGCCATCCGCATCACGCGGCAGGCGAAGGGCATCACGGCGCGGTCCGGCATGCCGGGATTCGCCAGCTTGGCCCACGTCTCCCCACAGTCTTCGCTGCGGTACATCGTAATGGGAGACCCACCGGCGAAGATGCGCTTCGGGTTGGAATGATCCACCAGGAACGACCAGATATGGACGCCGTCCTTGGGGAAATCGGTGCGCGCGAAGGTCTTGCCCGCGTCCGTGCTGCGATACACACCGTCCGACGTGCCGGCGAACACGACGCTCGGGTCGGTCGGGTGGATGTGCACGGACCAGCACTCGTGATCCTTGATCACGTGGCTCCAGCTTTCCGCGCCAGCCAGACGGCTGAACACGCCGACCGTGCCCTGCTGCCCCGCGCGTCCGACATAACCGGCGATGCCGGCATAAAGATTCGACTGACTTGCCATAAGGACCTCCCTTGGGTCTCGCTCCAACTCGCACGATACGCCAATCCCGGGCTTCTGGCCAAGCGGGCATCCCTGGGCTAGCCTGATCGTCCGTCAGAATGAAGGGGGAGATGACCCATGCCGAATGTATCAGCCGAACAATTGATGGAAATCGCCAAGGGGCTGCTGGTGGCCGCTGGCGCCTCGGCCGAGGAAGCCGCGACCGTCGCCAAGTATAATATCGGCGCCAATCTGGTCGGCCATGACTCGCATGGGATCATCCTGATCCCGACCTATATCGACCGCGTGAAGGCCGGCCACATCGTGCCGCAGGCGCCCTGGGTCATTACGCAGGAAACGCCGACGACGACGGTTGTCGATGCCCATTGGGGCTTTGGCTACGCTGCCACCGATCGCGCGATGAAATACACGATCGAGAAGGCGAAGAAGTCTTCCGTCGCCGCCGCCACGGTGTTCCGCCAGAGCCATATCGGACGCCTCGCGTCCTATCCGCTGATGGCCGCGGCCGAGGGCATGATCGCGATGATCACCGCCGATAGCGGCCGCTCCGCCAAGGCCGTCGCCCCCTTTGGCGGCGCCAAGGCTCGGCTTGGCACGAACCCGCTGGCCTGGGCGATCCCGTCCAATCTGGAAGGGCCGCTGGTGTTCGACATGGCGACCTCCGCCGCCGCCGCCGGGAAGATCAACGTCGCGACCGCGCGTGGGGAGCAGGTGCCGCAGGGCTGGCTGATCGACGCCGAGGGCAAGCCGTCGACCGATCCCAAGGTGCTGAAGGCGGGCGGCGCGCTGCTGCCCTTAGGCGGCGCCGAGGGCTACAAGGGCACGGGCCTGGCGGTGATCGTGGAGATCCTGGCGGGGCTGCTGACCGGGTTGGGCTTCGGCGTTGATCCGACCGGGCGACACAATGACGGGTGCTTCATGGCGGTGTTCAACGTGCAGGCGTTCCGCGACCTGAACACGTTCAAGCAGGAAGTGACCGAGTTCGCGCAATACCTGAAGGACACGCCGCTGGCCCAGGGGTCTTCGGCGATCTACTACCCCGGTGAGGTGGAGTTCCTGAAGGAGAAGGACCGTCGGGCGAATGGGGTTCCGGTTGAGGATGCGACGTGGAACGTGTTGAAGAAGCTGGCGGGCGAGTATGGGTTGGGGGATAAGCTTGGGCTGAACTGAGGGTTGGTGCTGGGGCGGGGGGAGTCCCCCGCCTTGGAGGGCCATAGGCTAAAGCAAGGTGTCTGCACGAGAGTAACGAGAGAACCGCAGGTTAATATCGCCATTCGATATGCGCGACTTGAGAAGGAGGCCCCGCTGCCCACTTCAGGCGGCGATCTGTGAAGATGCCGTCCGCGTGCGCCAAGTATTCGGTGTCGAACATCCCCAAGCCTAGGGCCTTTTTAACCCTGACGACAGAGCACGATACCGTGTCCCAGCGCTCGCCGAAGGCCGCCGGCCTTATTGCAACGTTGCGGCCGCCCTTCTGCTTCACACTGGGGTAGAGGATTCCGTCTGGCCAGGCGGCCTTGGCGAAAAGGCGTTCGGCAAGGATGCCGGTAAGGCCATGGTTATTGGGTTTCGAGAATGCGTCTTCCAGAAAGGCGTCGACATAGACGATCCCTTCGGCGGAAGCGCGGTTGCTGACATTCAACAGTCCATCGATGATCCGGGAGTACTCGGCACTCCCTGTGAGGGAAATACCGGTCCTCTGGACATGAAAGATTTCACCAAGAGGAATGAGGCCGGCGTGCTCATGACTCCCCTCATTTTTGATTCCCGCATTACTATGTCCATGCAGGCCGCGACTCTCCTGGACACCGCTTTTTGTATCAGGCTGGGTTACGTGACTCGGGGTGTGACCCGGTCAGCTGGCCCAGCTTCCCGTTGCAGGTGGCGG
>CAMCDA010000007.1 GCA_945873195.1 Asaia bogorensis | reverse complement strand
CCCCCCCCCCCCCCACGCTCCCCCACTCAAACAACAACAACCCCAGCCGCGGTCCGTGCTAGGCTGCCGCACGGGAGGGTCGCGGGATGTTGTATGCGTTGTTGATGGCATTGACGTTGGCGGCCTTGGCGGCCGGGTGGCGGCAGCATGTGACGCAGGTGCCGTTGTTTCTGCTGGCCCTTGTCGTGACGGCCTGGGCGTTTGCGTCCGACATCACCGATGCCTTGTCGATAAGCCTGTGACCCGGCTTTACCGCGCGGCCGCGGCGGCCAATGCGTGGGTGTTGCTGGGCGTTCTCGCGGCGGCATTTGTCGCGCAGTTCGTGGCGGGGGAGCCTCCGTGTCCCCTATGCGTCATGCAGCGCATAGCCATGATGCTCGCGGCGATCGGCCCATGCCACATCCTGATCGCGGCCAGCCGAGGCCCATTGGAGCCACGTGATGTCGGCATCGGCTCCGGGATCCTTGTGCTGGGCAGTCTGCTGGGGGCCGCGATTTCCGTGCGCCAGGTGCTGCTGCACATCCTGCCGGGCGATCCGGGGTTCGGCGCGCCCATCATGGGGTATCATCTGTACACGTGGGCGCTGATTGCGTTTGCCTGCAACATCGGCGCGGCGGGGGTGCAGTTGGTGGGTCTGGCCTGGCTGCGGCCGGAGGTGGGGGTCAGGTCTCCCTTGGCCGCCATCACGGCCGGCGTGCTGGCGTTGATGCTGGTCGCCAATATCCTGTCCGTCATCGCCGAGGCCGGGTTCGCCTGGCACCTGCCGGACAATCCCGTGCGGTATCTTCTGTTCGGGGGCGGTTGAGGCAACCCCTCAAAGCCCCCGCGCCGCCGCCGTTTCACATCCCGCGCGCGGCCTCGACGTCACATCCCGCGCGCCTCCGCGACGACTTCCCGCGCCACCGTGTCCCAATCCCCCGGCACGGGCTGGCGGAACAGCCGCATCGACGGGTACCACGGGCTATCCGTCCGCCCGCGCAGCCAGCGCCAGTCCGCTGGCTCGAACAGCATCGCCCAGCAGGGCACCCCCAGCGCGCCGGCCAGATGCGCCACGGCGCTGTCCACCGAAATCACCAGGTCCAGGTTCGCGATCGCCGCCGCGGTCTCTCCGAAATCCGTCAGGCGGGGGGCCAGGTCGATCATCCCCATTGCCGCCATCTCGGCCCGGTCGGCCTCCGGCGCCGGCACTTGCAAGGAGACCAGGCTGACCCCCTCGATCCCGGCCAGCCCGCGCAGCATCGACAGGGACAGGGACCGGCGCCAGTCGAACCCGTTCTCCGGGTTGCCGCGCCAGCACAGGCCTATCCTCAGCCCCTCGGCTGGCAGGTCCCGGCGCCAGGCCGCGCGGCGGGAAGGATCGGGGAGGAGATAGGGCGTGGCGGCCGGGATCGAGTCCAGCGTCGTGCCGAACACCCCAGGCAGGCTCGCCATCCAGCAGAACGCCGCGTGCTCCCCCACCTGTTTGGTATCGACCACACAGGCCGCGACCCCTGGAATCCGCGACAGCACGGGGATCTGAGCCTCCCGGCACAGCACCACCACCCCGTCGCAGCGTTCCGCGACCATGGGGAGGAAGCGGGAGAACATGAACCCGTCCCCGAACCCCTGGTCCGCGCCGATCAAAATCCGCCGCCCCGGCAGCCGCATCCCGTTCCACACAGGCCGCGAAATCACCGGCAGGGCTCGGCTGGTCTTCGGCCCGCGGAACCGCCACTCGTACTCCACCCACCCCGCCCGCAGGTCACCCGAGGACAGCAGCAGATGACCCAGGGACAGATGCGACTCGACGTCGTCGGGCGCGAGGGTGAGGGCGTCCAGCAACGCATCCCGCCCGGCGTCCCTATCCCCCCGCTCAATCAAAATCTGCGCCATGGCGCTGCGGTAGCGCGGGGTCCGCGGATCGAGCCTGACCGCCGCCCGCGCCGCCGCCAGCGCGTCCTCCAGCCGGTAGGTCCGCCGGTGCAGTTCCCGCAGTTCGTGGTGCCATTGCGGCACCGTCCCGCGCACGGAAATCGCTGATTCCAAAAGAGTCCGCGCCTCGTCCTTGTCGCCATGCCGGGTCAGGATCATGCCCAGCAGGGCCTGCGCCTCGGGCAGGGCCGGGGAGTCGGCCAGCACCGTTCGGGCCAGCGTTTCCGCCGCCTTCGGATCACCGCCATTCAATCGCCGCTCCGCTTCCTGTAGCGTTGGCAGGTGGCGTTGCAGCGCGGATGGTGTCAGGGACCAGCTAATCGTCGACCTCCCCGTTGACTCGCCCCATGCCATGCTGGAAACGAGGCCCTTGTGTTTTACCGACGCAAACATCTCCTGGCGATCGAAGGGCTTGAACCGCCCGAGATCAGCCAATTGCTCGACCTGGCCGAGAGCTACGTCCTGCTCAACCGTTCCGGCAAGACCCAGCGTGATTTGCTGCGGGGCCGGACCCTGATCAACCTGTTTTTCGAGGACAGCACGCGCACCCGCACGAGCTTCGAGCTCGCCGGCAAGCGGCTGGGGGCTGACGTGATCAACATGTCGGTCTCCACCTCCTCGGTGAACAAGGGGGAGACGCTGCTGGACACGGCGGCCACGCTGAACGCCATGCAGTGCGACCTGCTGGTGGTGCGGCACGGCCAGTCCGGCGCGCCCAACCTGCTGGCGCAGAAAGTGGACGCCGCGGTGATCAACGCCGGCGACGGCACGCATGAGCATCCGACCCAGGCCTTGCTCGATGCGCTGACGATCAAGCGCCACAAGGGCCGGATCAGCGGCCTGACGATCGCGATCTGCGGCGACATCATGCACTCGCGGGTGGCACGGTCGAACATCCATCTGCTGACGACGATGGGCTGCCAGGTGCGCGTGGTTGGGCCGCCGACGCTGATGCCGAACGGGATCGCCGATCTGGGCGTCTCGGTCTTCAACGACATGAAGGCCGGGTTGGAGGGGGCGGACATCGTCATGATGCTGCGCCTGCAACGTGAGCGCATGGAACGGGGGCCGGTGCCGAGCCCTAGGGAGTTTTTTCGGTTTTGGGGGCTGGATGCGGAGAAGCTGGCGTTTGCCAAGCCTGATGCGCTGGTCATGCATCCCGGGCCGATGAACCGGGGCGTGGAGATCGACAGCGCGATCGCGGATCACCCGACCCGCAGCGTGATCAAGGAACAGGTGGAGATGGGCGTGGCGGTGCGCATGGCCGTATTGGATGTGCTGGCGCGCGGGCAGGCTCGCAATGACCGCTGACACGCTGTTCACCGGCGTCCGCATCGTGGGCGCCGGCGTCGATCTGACCGGCGACCTGCTGGTCCGCGACGGGGTGATTGTGGATTTCGGTGTGTCGTTGGGGCGGCCCGATGGCGCGGTTGTCGTCCACGAAGACGGGGCCGTCCTTTGCCCCGGGCTTGTCGACATGCGCGCGGCGCTGGGGGAGCCTGGGTATGAATACCGGGAAACCATCGCCTCGGCCGCCATCGCGGCGGCGGCGGGGGGGATCACGACCCTGGCGGCCCTGCCGGACACCAAGCCAGCGATCGACGATCCGGCGCTGGTGCGGTTGCTTGTGTCTCGTGGAGAGGATACCGGCAGCCTGACCATCCTGCCCTACGGCGCGGTCACCCGCGGCTGCAAGGGGGAGGAACTGGCGGAGCTCGGCCTGCTGCATGAGGCCGGGGCGATTGGCTTCACCGATGGCGGGCGGGCGATCGGGTCATCGCGACTGATGCGTATCGCGCTGTCCTATGCGCGCGGCTTTGGCGCTCGGATCATCCAGCACCCCGAGGACCCGGGGCTTGCGGCCGGTGGGGCCGCGACGGAAAGCGAAGCCGCGACGCGGCTGGGCCTGCCGGGAATACCGGCGGCGGCCGAGGCGTTGATGGTGATGCGGGACATCCGGCTGGCCGCCTTGACCGGTGGGGCGGTGCATTTTGCCCATGTCTCGACCGGGGAGGCCTTGGACCTGATCCGGCGCGCCAAGGCGGATGGGCTGGCGGTGACCTGCGATACCGCGCCGCCTTATTTTGATCTGAACGAGACGGCGATTGGTGAGTTCCGGACCTATGCCAAGCTGTCGCCTCCGCTGCGGCGGGAGGAAGACCGGCTGGCGGTTCTTTCAGCGCTGGCGGATGGGACGATCGACGCAATTGCTTCCGATCACCAGCCGAGGGACGCGGACGACAAGCGGCTGCCGTTTGCCCAGGCGGCGCCGGGGGGATGTGGGTTGGCGACGTTGCTGGGGGTGACGTTGGCTTACGTCCACAACGGGTCTTTGTCCTTGTCCGCCGCTATCGAACTGCTCACCGTTCGGCCCGCGGCCTTGCTGGGGTCGGCGGCGGGGCGGATCGCGCGTGGGGCGGTGGCGGATCTTTGTTTGTTTCATCCGGAACGGATTTGGAAGGTGGAGGAGGGGAAGCTGCCTGGGAAGGCGCAGAACTCTCCGTTTGATGGGCGGGCTTTGGAGGGGGTTGTGTTGGGGACTTGGAAGGGGGGGAGAAGGGTGTTTGGGTAGGGGGGGACGTATGAGTACTTGTGAATTTTCATTTCTCTATGAATTGAGTACACAATTCTGATACAGCAATTCTTGACCTCTCAGGAGTTGTGGGCGGCTCTCATCTCGGGAGCATCACCATATTTGCGGCCGAGCTCGGTGTTTACTTAGATGTCAGGCACCTAGGAGCCTCCGAGATACATTGGAGAGAGGATCAAATGCTTCATGGGTCCTATATCCTGTAGGTCCACAATTAGTTTTGGTAGCCACCGCGCTTATGCCGACATCTTTCCCGGTAGTCACATCGGTTGAATCTCTTGCCGTTGCGCCTGGCATCTCCTAATTCTTGCCGCTCGTGATGTCAGGACATATCCCCGTGGGCAATACTTGCGACGGCCAAGGCGCCATACACGAGCCGGCTGCCCCGAGGCCCAACACCAAACCCGTATTCGAACCCAAAGACGCGGCCAGCGGGTCGCCGTCATTCGCCATGACCGGTAATCCGGGGGCTGGTCTGGTCGCGCATATCCGAGGGCGGGGCGATGTCCCCATGACCACCGACGCGATCATGGCACTCACCCGCCACGCCTGCATCGTTAAAGGGTAGCCGGGAATGACGACCCTCACCATCCGCAACGTCGAGCCGTCGGTCAAAGACCGGCTTCGCGTCCGTGCCGCCCGCAATGGGCGGTCAATGGAGGCCGAACTTCGACACATCATCACCGACGCCGTGGATAGGGAGCCGGCTTCTCAGCCCAATCTCGCAGACGCCATCCGGCGACGTTTCCTGCCCTTCGGCGGCGCCGACGACATCGCCCCGCACCTGCCCGCGCCGATCGGAGATCCGCCCCGGTTCGAGGGATGATCGTCCTCGATACCAACGTCATCTCGGAACTCATGCGGTCGGCGCCGGACCCCGCGGTATTGGCGTGGGTCGCGGCCCAACCGCGCGAATCCCTCTGCACCACCGGCATCAACCAGGCCGAAATCCTGTTCGGGATCGCGGCACTGCCGAACGGCCGCCGCCGCGACGGCCTTGCCGCGGCGGCCGAGGCCATGTTCGCCGAGGATTTCGCCGGCCGCGTTCTCCCCTTCACCGGTGCCGCCGCCGCCCACTACGCCCGGATCGTAACCACGCGTCGTCAAGCGGGCCAACCGATCGAGGCATTTGACGCATTGATCGCGGCGACCGCGTCCGCGGCCGAAGCTTCGGTCGCCACGCGGGACACAGGCGGGTTCCAGGGCTGTGGCCTGATACTCATCAACCCCTGGCATCACGCCTGATAGTTACCTGCACCATGATCGGTCGCCGACCCGGGCCGTCGGTCGTTCACCGCTTGCGCACGAACTCCGTGCGCAGAACCAGGCCCTTGATCGCGTCGTACTTGCAGTCGATCTCCTCCGGGTTGTCCGTCAGCCTGATCGACCGGATGATCGTGCCCTGCTTCAGCGTCTGATTCGCGCCCTTGACCTTCAAATCCTTGATCAGGGTCACCGAATCACCGTCAGCCAGGACATTCCCGGCCGCGTCCCGCACCTCGGCCTGCGCAACGGGCGCCGCAACCTCCCCCGCGGGACGCCATTCGCCGCTCGCCTCGTCATAGACATACGCGTTGTCGTCGTCGGCCATATCCGCCTCTATCGCAGGAACAAGAGACTTCTCCGCAAAGCGCGACCGCGGGGCAACCCACAAACGCCCCTGACCGGACGATTGCCCCCCCGCTGCCCCATCGGGTGCTTCACGGAACGTTATGTTGCCCCGGCCCCCACCACCGGGGCATCTTCCCGCCATGCCCCGCATCCTGATCATCAACCCCAATCATTCCACCGCGTGCTCCGCCGGCATCGACGACGCCATCGCCCCGTTCCGCTTCCCCGGCGGCCCGGCGATCGATGTCGCGACCCTGCATGACGGCCCCCCCGCCATCTATTCCTGGCGAGACTGGCACAGCGCCGTCGAACCGCTCTGCCGCCATATCGAGACCAACCCGGCCGACATCTATGTCGTCGCCTGCGCCTCCGACCCGGGGATCGAGGCCGCGCGCGCCACCACCGACCGTCCCGTCCTCGGCGTCTTCCGCTCCGCCGTCGCCACCGCCGCCGCCCGCGCGGAACAATTCGGGGTCATCGCGATCGTCGATGCCTCCAAGGGCCGGCACATGACGGCCTTGCGCGCCATGGGCCTGGAACACCGCCTGGCCGGAGAGGTCGCGCTGAACACCACCATGGAAACCCTGCTCGACCCCGCCGCCGCCCGCGCCCGCCTGATCGCGGCGGCCCAGGACCTCGGCGCGATGGGGGCACGGACCGTGATCCTCGGCTGCACCGGCATGGCGCACCACCGCGACGCGATCCAACAGGCCACCGGCCTGCCGGTGATCGAGCCCTGCCAGGCCGCCGCCGCCATCGCCGTGGGCATGGCACTGACGCTCGCATGACCCTCCCCCGGTCGGCGATGACAGCCGAATACATCGCCCGCTTCACCATCCTGATCGGCTGCATTGTCCTCGGCCTGAAGACCGCAGCCTGGTGGGTGACCGGCAGCGTCGCGCTCTACTCCGACGCGTTGGAGAGCATCGTCAACGTCGCCGCCAGCGTCGTGGCCCTGATCGCGCTCCGCATCGCCGCCCGCCCCGCCGACGCCAACCATCCCTATGGCCATGACAAGGCCGAGTTCTTCGCCGCCACGATCGAGGGCGTGCTGATCGTCCTCGCCGCGCTGTCGATCTTCGATCGTGCCTGGGACGCCTTGCTGCACCCGCGGGCCGTCGAGGCGCCCCTGGTGGGCCTCGCGCTCAACGGCGCCGCCACGGCGTTGAACGGCGCCTGGGCCGTGGTGCTGCTGCGCGCCGGCCGCCGCCTGCGTTCCCCCACGCTGAACGCCGACGGGATGCATCTGATGTCGGATGTCATCACCTCGGTCGGCGTGGCCGCGGGCGTCACGGCGGCGGTCGTGACCGGCTATGTCATCCTCGACCCGATCGTCGCCGGCCTGACCGGAGTCTACATCTGCTGGGCCGGCATCTCGATGGTCTCCCGCTCCGCGGCCGGCCTGATGGATGCCGCGCCCGACGCCGCCATCGTAACCCATATCCGCCAGATCGTGGCCGAAGCCGCGACCGGTGCGATCGAGGTCCATGACCTCCGCACCCGCCAGGCCGGACGTATCAACTTCCTTGATTTCCACCTGGTCGTGCCCGGCGCGATGACGGTATCGGAGTCGCACCAGATCTGCGACCGAATCGAGGACGCGCTGCGCGCCGAGATGGGCCACCTGATCGTGACGATCCATGTGGAACCGGAGGAGAAGGCCAAGCATCGCGGCGTACCGGTGCTATAACGGCCGCAACAAGGGGGACGGACCATGCTGCCACAAGCCATCGATTTCCGCGCCGAGGCGGACGCGCTGCACGACCTGCTGCTGACGCTGAAGGACCCGGACTGGGACCGCGAAACCCAGTTCAAGCGCTGGACCGTGAACGACGTCATCCAGCACCTGCATGTGGGCGACCTGATGGCCGCGGCCTCCGTCGAATCGCCCGAGGCCTTCGCCCGCCTGCGCGCCGAGGTCCAGTTGCTGCGCGACCAGGGCATGACCCGCATCCAGGAAACCCGCCATCGGATGGGCGATCTGGTCGGCCCGAAGCTGCGCGTGCGCTGGCTGGAAACCGCCCATGGCCTGGCCGACCGTCTGGCGGGCCTGCCCACGGAAACCCGCCTCAAATGGGCCGGCCCGGACATGAGCCTGCGGATGTTCACCACCGCCCGCCAGATGGAAACCTGGGCGCACGGGCAGGCGATCTATGATCTGATGGGCGCGACAAGGCCGGCCACCAACCGCCTGCGCCAGATCGCCGAGATCGGCGTCCGCACCTATGGCTGGACCTTCGCCAACCGCCAGCAGCCCGTGCCCGGCCCCGCCCCGCATGTGCGCCTGAGCGCGCCGGATGGCTCCGACTGGACCTGGAACGATCCCTCAACCGAAAACAGCGTCGAGGGCAGTGCCCTGGAATTCTGCCAGGTGGTCACCCAAACCCGCAACGTGGCCGACACGGCGCTGCGGGTGACCGGAGAACCGGCGCGGATATGGATGAGCCTCGCGCAGTGCTTCGCCGGCCCGCCGGAGACGCCGCCGGCGGCTGGGACGCGGTTTGGGTTGGTGGGGTAAGGCTGGGGTTTCACCCCAGGCCCTGACCAGGGACGCTGTCTCTGGACCCTGCCAAAGGCCTTGGCCTTTGGAAACCATTGGTTGGGGGGATCCCGGGAGGGGCTGAGGCTGTGGTTGAAACATCACCTCAGCCCCTCCCGGGATCCCCCCAATGAGCGGTTCCAAGGGCCGGTGCCCTTGGTTGGGGGTCTCGGGGGCAAAGCCCCTGAGCGGGGCTTGGGGCGGAGCTCCATCCATGCCACCATCCCGAACCCATCCAAAGCCGGACGACCATGACCGACTCCACTGAAGCCCTTCTGCGCGAAACCGCCGCCCGCGTCTTCGCCGATCACACCGAGGCCCGGATGTTGGCCGCGACCGAGGACGGCTCCTGGCCCAAGGCCGCCTGGGACGCCGTGAGTGAGGCCGGTCTGCACCGCGCGCTCGTGCCCGAGGCCGCTGGCGGCTATGGCGTTTCGGTTCCCGCCGCGCTTTCGATCCTGCGCGTGGCCGGGGAATACGCGCTGCCTCTGCCGCTCGCGGAGACCATGCTGGCCGGTTGGTTGCTGGGCAGGGCCGGGATTGAAATCCCGGATGGCCCGCTGACGATCGCGCCGGTGGTGGCATCTGATGCAATCCAACTGACCCGCGATGGCGCGTCCTGGCGCTTGGCGGGTTCGGCGACCCGCGTGCCCTGGGGCCGCCATGCCGCCGCGGCCGTCGTGGTTGCCGACGGCCATGTCGCCTTGGTCACGCCGGACGCCTGGTCCGTCACCCATGGGGAGAACGTGGCGCGGGAGCCTCGGGATACGTTGCAATTCCTGGGCGGTGTGGCCGCGGCCGCGCCCTTGGCCTTCTCGGCCGCGGACCTCCGCATGGCCGGCGCCGCCGCGCGCACCCAGCAAATGGCCGGCGGGCTGATGCGCCTGACCGCCATGTCCACCCAGTATGCGCTGGACCGCACCCAGTTCGGCCGCCCGATCGGCAAATTCCAGGCGATCCAGCAAAGCATGGCCGTCCTGGCCGGTCAGACGGCGGCGGCCTGCGCCGCGGCCGATATCGCCGCCGAGGCCGTGGGGGAAGTGATGAACCTTCTCCCCATCGCCGCCGGCAAGGCCCGCGCTGGCGAAGCCGCGTCGATCGGCGCCGGCATCGCTCATCAGGTCCATGGCGCGATCGGCTTCACCTTCGAGCACAGCCTGCACTTCGTGACCAAGCGCCTCTGGTCCTGGCGCGACGAGTTCGGCAACGACTCCACCTGGAACAGGGCGCTCGGCCGTCACATGGCGGGGATCGGGGGCCACGCGGTCTGGGCCGAGATCACCGCCGCCTAGGATCACCCCGAGGGAAGCGTTGCCTCACGGGTACCCCATGCCCGATAGCCCAACGCCCCCTCTCCCCTTGCGGGCTTGGGCCGCGAAGCGGACCAAGGCTGGGGTGAGGGAGCTCGCGGCACGGTACCGGGCGAACAACCCCCCACCCCAACCCTGCCTTCAAGTGGGGAGGGAGAAGAGCGGGATTTTCCGCACCGTCCTACCTCATGTCCGGTGAGGATCCGCCCCCCCTCCGCCTCGGTCAGTCCAGCTTGATGTTCGCCGCCTTGATCAACCGGCCATTGGCGACGATCTGCGCGTTCTGTTCCGCCGCCACTTCCTCGGGCGTCTGCAGCGGCACGACCACGTTGATCTCCCGCATCCGCTTGATCATGTCCGGGGTCGCGGCGATCTCGACCACCTTCTTATTGAGCGCGTCGATGATCTCCTTCGGCGTACCCGCCGGCGCCTGCAGCGTGTACTGGATCGACACATCCGCGTCCGGGACCCCTGCCTCGGTCAGCGTCGGGACATCCGGGAAATCCGGATGGCGGGAGCTGTAGTTGATGTTCAACAGCTTGAGCTTGCCCGCCCGGACATGAGGGATCACGTTGATTTCGTTCATCATATGCACCTGCCCCGACAGCAGGTCGTTCAACGCGTCGGCGCTGCCACGATAGGGCACGTGCAGGATGTCGATGCCGGCTTTGTCCTTCAGCATCTCAATGCGCATCTGGGAGTAGGTGCCAAGCCCCGCGGACCCATAGGCCAGCTTGCCCGGGTTCTTCTTCGCGTAGGCGATCAGTTCCTGGATCGAGTTGATGCCCAACGAGGGGACAATGACGAAGCCGCAGACAAGATCCCCGACGCGGGCAACGGGCGTGAAGTCCTTCGCGGGGTCGTAGCCGACCTTCCGAAGCTGCGGCAGGACCGTCAGCGTGGCTCCCGGTGTCAGCAGGAATGTATAGCCATCGGGCGCGGCGCGGGCCACCGCCTCGGTGCCGATCGCGCCGGACGCGCCGCCCTTGTTGTCGATGATGAACGGCTGGCCAAAGGCCTGGGTCAGCTTGTCAACCCACGGCCGGCCGATCAGGTCCGTGGCACCGCCCGGCGCGTAGGGCAGCACGAATTTGACCGGTTTGGCCGGCCAGGATTGCGCGAGCGTGGGCGCGGCCAGTGCGAGCAGACTGGCTGAAAAACAGACAAGAGCGGTCAGGATTGTGCGGCGTGGCGCGATTTTCATCACAGTACCTCAGTGGACGGAGTGTGAGTTTTATGTGAAAGAGTGTCGCCGCAATGCCGTCGAACGGCAAGCGTCGCGTCACCGAGCTAAACGTTTCGAGATAATGGGAGGGAAACAATGGCCGGCGGTTCACCGCAGACCGGACGAGGATGGATGAAGGCACCCCAGGATTTCTATTGTGGCCTGCTGTATATCGGCGTGGGCATTTTAGGACTTTGGATGGGTGCCGACTATCCTCGTGGTACGCCTGTCAGGCTTGGAACCGGTGTGTTCCCGGCGATCCTCTCCTGGGGCATGGTCATCATCGGCCTTATCGTGCTGGTGCAGGGCCTGATAACCCAGGGACCGCCCATCGGGCGCATTGCCTGGCGTCCCGTGATCCTGATCTCCCTCGCCGCCACCAGCTTCGCCCTGTTGATCGAAACCGCTGGGCTGATCATCGCCATGGTCGTCATGATGGTCCTCGCGCGCTTTGCCGGGGATGATCACAAAAACAAGGAATTCGCGATCTTCGCGGTGATCATGGTCCTGATGGCCCTTGGGATCTTCGTCTGGGGCCTCGAAATGCCGCTGAAGGTGTTCCCATGGAGCTGAGCGATCTCGGTAGTCATCTGGCGCTAGGCTTCGGCGTCGCGCTATCCTTTGAAAACCTTTTCTGGTGCCTCATGGGCGCCATCATCGGCACCGCCGTCGGCGTTCTGCCGGGCCTTGGCCCGGTCGCCACGATGGCCCTGCTGCTGCCCGTCACCTATTACCTGCCGCCCGAGGGCGCGCTGATCATGCTCGCCGGCATCTATTACGGCGCGCAGTACGGTGGATCGACAACCGCCATCCTGGTCAATCTGCCAGGGGAGAGTTCGTCGGTCGTCACCTGCCTCGACGGCTACCAGATGGCGCGTCAGGGGCGCGCGGGCGCGGCCCTGGCGATTGCCGCCATCGGGTCGTTCTTCGCGGGCTGCGTGGCCACGCTGCTGATCGCGGTCGCGGCCCCGCCGCTGGTCGCGTTGGCACAGCAATTCGGTCCGGCGGATTACTGCTCCCTGATGGTCCTCGGCCTGGTGACCGCGGTGGTCATGGCGCATGGCTCGGTCATCAAGGCGATCGGCATGATCTTCCTGGGACTGCTGCTGGGCATCGTCGGGACGGACGTGAACACCGGCAACCTGCGCTTCACCTTCGGCATCGGCATCCTGTTCGACGGCATCAACTTCGTGCCGATCGCGATGGGCGTGTTCGGCATCAACGAGATCATGAACAACCTGACCAACCCCGAACGTCGGGAACTGGTCAGTTCCAAGGTCACGGGGCTGATGCCGACCAAGGCCGACCTCAAGGTCGCCTATCCGGCGATCCTGCGCGGCACGGCGATCGGCAGCATCCTGGGCGTGCTGCCCGGCGGTGGTGGCGTGCTGGCATCGTTTGCGTCCTATAGTATCGAAAAGAGGCTCGCCAAGGACCCGAGCCGCTTCGGCAAGGGTGCGATCGAGGGCGTGGCGGGGCCGGAATCGGCCAACAACGCCGCCGCGCAGACGTCCTTCATCCCGATGCTGACGCTGGGCATTCCGTCCAACGCGGTGATGGCGATGATGGTCGGCGGCATGATGATCCACGGCATCATCCCCGGTCCGCAGGTCATGAGCGAGAAGCCCGGCCTGTTCTGGGGCATGATCGCGTCGATGTGGATCGGCAACGCGATGCTGATCTTCTTCAACCTGCCCATGGTCGGGATCTGGGTGAAGATGCTGACGGTGCCGTATCGCCTGCTGTCGATCGCCATCCTGTTCTTCTGCTGCATCGGCGTCTACAGCCTTAACAACTCGGCCGAGGAGGTGTTGCTGATCACGTTCTTCGGCGTCGTCGGCTATATCTTCGTCAAGCTGAACTGCGAGGCGGCGCCGATGCTGCTGGGCTTCATCCTGGGCCCGATGATGGAAACCTATCTGCGGCGCGCGATGCTGCTGTCGCGCGGCGATCCGATGGTGTTCCTGGAGCGTCCCCTGAGCCTGACGTTCCTGATCCTGGCCGCGATCCTGCTGGTGATCATCATCCTGCCCAACATCCGCAGGGCGCGCGAAACCGCCTTCGTGGAGTAGGCAACCCACCCCATCCGGCCCTGGGCCGGGTGGGGGCTGGCCTCACCGCCAGCAAAGCACGTGAACGACGGCCTTGCGGGCGGCATCCGTGTCGCCCGCTTGCTGTTTCCAGGGCGGCTCCAGGTCCGGCGCTTCCCGGCGCAGGAAGGCCGCGATGGCCTTGGTATCGGGGCCGATCGCAATACCGGACGGATTGGGTTCAGACTCGGTGGCCGGTCCGGCCCGCAGCACGATCCCCTTGATCAGGCCGATCGCCTCCCCCTCCGCCGTCACGACCGGGCCGCCGCTATAGCCCTTGCGGACGCCGCCGGCCTCCAGCCAAAGCCCGGGATCATTGGTCCAGCCGAGCGCCTTGCCCATGCCGGGACGGGCGCGTCCTATGGTCTCGGAGGGGACCAGCATGTCGCCCCGGGCCGGGTAGCCAAAGGCGAGCACGTCCCGCCCGCCCGTGGGCTTGTCCGAAAACCCGAGCACCGCCGGCGGCCGCACAGGCGCCCGCAGCAGCGCCAGGTCGGCGCGGGGTTCGGTCGCCAGGACACGGACCGCGGTCCGGGCGATGTGGCGCGAGGTGATCTGGGTGGTCCGGCACCCATCGACCACATGGGCGGCGGTCAGCAGGGTCCCGTCCTCGGCGATGAAGAACCCGGTGCCGCTGATGTTGCCGGGCCGGGACCGGTCGTCCGGGTGGATGACATTGGGCAGGGTGGCGATGGTCTGGGGCACGGGCGTCTGGACCGGGACTTTGCCGGGTGACGGCCGGATGACCTTGGGCATGGGGTCGGCCTGAGCCCGCGGGCCGGTGTTCGGCGCGGGCAGGGGCCGGACGGGTGGGGCGAGGGGCGCGGGAACGGCGGCCACGATCGGTTCGACTGGCGCGGGTTCCTCGGTCAGCAGGGCGTAGGCGATCAGCCCGACCCCGCCGAGGGCGAAGCCGATCGTCAGGCCCAGGATGTCCGACGGTTCGAGCCGCATGGTCGTGGGGTGTCTCGTGCCATTGCCAGGCGCCCCGTGCGCTTGGGGGCGGCGGGGCCATCCTGGCAGGCCGCGGGTTGCCGCGCGGTTTCGGGTCGCGCGCCTGGGACGCTGAACAAGGCGCGCGCGACAGGCGCCAGCCGGGGCTTGCCTTTGCGCTTCCCATGGGCGACCCTGGCACCATAACCATGACCACGCAAAGAAGTGGGGAGCCCATGACCGACTCGACCATCGTGACTGATTCCGTGAAGCGCTTCAAATGGATCGGCACGCGGCCGATCCGTCCCGACGGCGTGCCGAAGGTGACCGGACGGGCGCAATATGGCGCCGACCTGAAGCTGCCGGGCATGCTGTATGGGAAGATCCTGCGTTCCCCGCACGCCCATGCGCGCATTCTGTCGGTCGATACCTCGGCCGCCGAGAAGCTGCCGGGCGTGAAGGCCATCATGACGGCCGCCGACCTGCCGCAGCAGAAGTTCGACTATATCGGGCCGGAGCGTGTTGCCCAGAATTTCTGGCACATCACCCGCAACATCATGGCGCGCGAGAAGGCCCTGTACGAAGGCCATGCGATCGCCGCCGTGGCCGCCACGTCGATGTCGATCGCCGAGGAAGCCTGCGCCCTGATCAAGGTCGAATATGAGGTGCTGCCGCACGTCATCGACGTCGACGACGCGATGAAGCCCGGCGCGCCCCTGCTGTTCGAGGACATGATCACCCGCGGCGTCGAGCCGGCGCCGACCACGCCGTCCAACGTCTCCAAGCGGTTGGAATTCGGCATCGGCGACGTGGCGAAGGGCTTCTCGGAAGCCGACATCGTGATCGAGCATGAGTTCAAGACCGCCGCCGTCCATCAGGCCTACATCGAACCGCATGCCTGCGTGGCGAAGTACGAGGCCGATGGCCAGTGCGAGATCTGGTCGTCCAGCCAGGGCCATTTCGCGATGCGCGCCCTGACGGCGCAGATCATCGGCGCGAAGATCAGCGACCTGCGCGTGACCCCGGCGGAAATCGGCGGCGGCTTCGGCGGCAAGACCGTGGCTTATCTGGAACCCGTCGCCGCGATGCTGTCGAAGAAGTCCGGCCTGCCGGTCCGCGTGATGATGAGCCGCGAGGATTGCTTCCGCGGCTCCGGCCCGACGTCGGGTGCCTCGATGTGGGTGAAGATCGGCGTCAAGAAGGACGGCACCTTCACCGCCATGGACGGCGTCTTCAAGTTCCAGGCCGGTGCCTTCCCGGGTTCGCCGGTCATGAACGGCTGCCTCTGCGCCTTCGCGCCTTATGACGTGCCGAACCAGCACGCCGTGGGCTACGACGTCGTTTCCAACCGCCCGAAGGCCGCCGCTTATCGCGCGCCTGGCTCGCCGATCTCGGCCTTCGCGGTCGAGAGCGTGATCGACATGTGCGCCAAGGCGATCGGGATGGACCCGCTGGAGATCCGCGCGAAGAACGCCTGCCGCATCGGCACGCCGACCATCACCGGCCCCAAGCATGCTCATGCCGGCTACTATGAGACGGTGAAGGCCCTGATCGACCACCCGGCCTACCAGGTAAAGCTGGGTCCGAACCAGGGCCGCGGCGTTGCCTCCGGCTATTGGTTCAACGGCGCCGGCGAAAGCTCCGCCACGATGCAGGTCAACGCGGACGGCACCGTGCTGGTGGCGACCGGCAGCCCGGACATCGGTGGGTCCCGCGCGTCCATGGCGATCATGGCGGCCGAGACGCTGGGCGTGGACTACAATGTTGTCCGCGCGATCGTCTCCGACACCGGCAACATCGGCTACACCCATGTCACCGGCGGGTCGCGCGTGACCTTCGCCACCGGCATAGCGGTGGTCAACGTGACCAAGACGGTGATCAAGGACCTGTGCAAGCGGGCCGCGATCCTGTGGGACGTCGATCCGGAAGGCGTGATCTGGGAAGACGGATTCGCCAAGCCGGCGGGCGCCAATGTCGGTGACTTCAAGCCGCTGTCGCTGCGCGAAATCGCGGCCAAGGCGGCGGCGACCGGCGGGCCGATCACCGCGTCCTCCGGCGTGAACGCCGGCGGCCAGGCCCCGGGCTTCGCCACGCAGTTCTGCGATGTCGAGGTCGATCCGGAAACCGGCAAGGTCACGATCCTGCGCTTCGTGGCGGCCCAGGACGTCGGGCGGGCGATCCATCCGTCCTACGTTGAAGGCCAGATCCAGGGCGGTGTCGTGCAGGGCATCGGCTGGGCGTTGAACGAGGAATACATCTACAACGCCAAGGGCCAGCTCGATAACCCGGGCTTCCTCGACTACCGCTGCCCCGTCGCCTCGGATCTGCCGATGATCGACGCGGTGCTGGTCGAAGTGCCGAACCCGACGCACCCCTACGGTGTGAAGGGCGTGGGTGAGGTCTGCATCTGCCCGCCGATGGCCGCGATCGCCAACGCGATCGAGAATGCCATTGGTCTGCGTATGACCGAACTGCCGATGTCCCCGCCGAAGGTGCTGGAAGCGCTGTCGGCGAAGGGCTGATCCATGACCGTTCGGGTTGCGTTCACCTCGGGCTTCGCGCGCCGCTATACCGGCGGCACGCGGGACTTCGATATCGAGGCACGCAACCTGCGCGGTGTGGTGCGGGAAATGGACCGGTTGTTTCCAGGTCTGGCGCATGCGCTGGAGGAGGAGACAACCGTCGCCATTGATGGCGAGTTGTATGAGATCGACTTCACCCAGCCGGTGAAGGATGGGGGTGAGGTGTTCTTCATTCCGAAGATCGAGGGGGGTTAGGGGCGGCTGTCGCCCCTCTTTCCATGCGCGTAACGGGAGGCTGCTGTTACCGACATCATCGACAAGCCGATTACCGCCGGCCAGTTGCCCCCTGACTTGCGTGGCGACCCGCCGCCTGACACCCCTGTTCTGCTGACCGTTCGGCAGGTGACCGCGAACGGGTTCACCGCGGCCGAGGAGGCCGCCATCCTGGCAGCCGAGGCTGATGTCGCCTCCACCCCATACCGTCCGGCGAAGGACGTCCTGGCAGACCTCCGCGCCGTGATCGATGAAGCTTAGATACGCGCGTCGCTTCGTTGCCGCGCTTCGCCTGTTGCCCCCCGCCGAGAAGCGTGCCGTCCTCCAGACCCTGGAGTGGTTCATTTAGAACCCGACCGCCGCGGAACTCTCCAACCATGCCTTGCAGGGTGCCATGGCCGGAAAGCGGGCCATGGCCGTCGATGGGGACGTGCGGATCGTCTTTACGGAACGGGATGCCTATGCCGAGGTGACTCTTCTCGATGTCGGGGACCACCTGACGGTCTATCGGCGCTGACCCCTCCCACCCCCACCAATTCCCCCCTATCCTCCGCCACAGACCCAGGAGGAGACCAACCCCATGACCTTTGATTTCACCAACAAGCGCGCCGTCATCTGCGGCGGCAGCCGTGGCATCGGCCGCTCCATCGCCCTCGGCCTGGCCGCCGCCGGCGCCGATGTCTCGATCTGCGCCCGCGGCGCCGACACGCTGGAACAGACCCGTGCCGAGATCGCCGCCCTCGGCCGGAAGGCCCATGCCGGTGCCGCCGACCTCGGCAACGCCGACGCCATCAAGTCCTACATCGCCGACGCGGCCGCCGAACTGGGCGGGATCGACATCCTGGTCAATAACGCCTCCGCCTTCGGCTCCACGGATGATGAGGCCGGCTGGATGTCCTCCATGGCCATCGACATGATGGCGATTGTCCACGCCACCCAGGCCGCCCTGCCGTTCCTGAAGGAGGCGAAGGGGTCCGTGATCAACACATCCTCTGTCGCGGCGTACCGCTCCGCCGCCCGCCAACCGCCCTATGGCGCGATCAAGGCCGCCGTCATCCACTACACCAACACCCAGGCCGCGATGTATGCGCGCGACGGCATCAGGGTGAACGGCGTCGCCCCCGGCTCCATCGAATTCCCCGGCGGCGTCTGGGACCGTCGCAAGACCGAGGCACCGCGTCTTTACAATGCCGTTCTGAACTCGATCCCCTTCGGCCGCCTCGGCTACCCCGAGGAAGTGGCGAATGTGGTCATGTTCCTGGCCTCCCCGCTCGCATCCTGGGTGACCGGCCAGACCATCGTCGTCGATGGCGGCCAGATGCTCTGAACCCGGGGCCGCAACGCTAGGCAACCCGTCCGAACCATGGCTAGGATGCCGCAATCAAACGGGACGAAACGCATGGCTGAACGAACACTGCGCGGAAAGACCGCGATCGTCGGGATTGGCGAGACGACCTACTACAAGCACGGCCAGTCGCCGGACAGCGAGTTCAAGCTCGCGCTCCAGGCCGTGGTGAATGCCTGCAAGGACGCCGGCATCAACCCGAAGGAGGTCGACGGCTTCGCCTCCTACGGCAATGACCGGTCGGAGGCCGGGCGCCTTGCCGCGGCTTTGGGCATCAACGAACTTCGCTTCTCCAACATGTTCTGGGGCGGCGGCGGCGGTGGGGTCTGCGGCGCGGTTGGCAATGCGGCCGCGGCGGTCGCGACCGGCATGGCCGATTGCGTGGTGGCCTTCCGCTCCCTCGCGCAGGGCCAGTATCAGCGCTATGGCCGCAGCGGCGGCGTGCCCTTGGCCGCGGGCGATGACGCGTTCCTGTTCCCCTATGGGGTCATGTCGCCAGCGCAACGCTTTGCCATGAAGGTGACGCGTTTCATGCATGACCATGGGATCAAGCAGGAAGCGCTGCGGGCGATCTCGCTCGCCTGTTACCACCATGCCCAGAACAACCCGAACGCGGTGATGCGCGGCCGGCCGCTGACCGAGGAGAAATATGACAGCTCCCGCTGGATCATCGAGCCGTTCTTCCACCTGTACGACTGCTGCCAGGAAAACGACGGCGCGGCGGCGGTGATCGTGGTCTCGGCCGAACGGGCCAAGGAACTGAAGAACAAGCCGGCCTACATCATGGCCAGCGCGCAGGGCTGCGACACCCGCAGCGCCGCGCCTGTGCACAACATGCCGAACTATCCGTCCAGCCATTTCGGGCAGCTCGCGCCCCGGATGTACAAGATGGCGAAGATGGCCCCGTCCGACATGGAAATCGTCCAGTGCTACGAGAACTTCACCGGCGGCGTGCTGATGTCGCTGGTGGAGCACGGCCTGGTGAAGCCCGAGCAGGCGAATGAGTTCCTGGTGAAGGACAACCTGATCGCGCCGAACGGCGGCATGCCGCTGAACACCTCGGGCGGAAACCTGGCGGAATGCTACATGCACGGCCTCGAACTGGTGCATGAATCGGTGCGCCAGATCCGTGGCGTGGCGATCAACCAGAGCCAGAAGCACGACACCGCCATCATCATGGGTGGGCCGATGGTCACGCCGGTCAGCTCCCTTATTCTCGGATCGGAGGCGACGCTGTGAGCAGCACCTATCTTCCCGACGGGCTGCCCCGTCCCGGCACCGGCCCCGATGGCCTGAGCGAGCCCTATTGGAAGGGCACGCGCGAAAGCAAGCTCCGCATCCAGAAGTGCAAGGGCTGCGGATCGTGGCAGTGGGGCCCAGAATGGATCTGCCACCGCTGCCATTCGTTCGACCTCGAATGGGTCGATATCCAGGGCAAGGGCCGTATCTACAGCTATGAGCGGCCGCATCATCCGGTCCATTCGTCCCTGAACGGCCACGGACCCTACATCGTCGTGCTGGTGGAACTGCCCGACTATGGCAACGTCCGCATGGTCGGCAACCTGCTGGGCGATCCCCTGCAGACCGTGACGATCGGGGCGGCGGTGGAGGCGGTGTTCGAGCCGCATGACAACGCCGATCCGCCCTATACCCTCGTGCAATGGAAGTTGACCTGACCCCATGACCACCAGTCCCGGCAGTATCATCCGCCTCGACATCGCCGAACGGGTCAGCCCGGCCTTCCAGGGCCGGGTGTTCGACGGCGTTGGCACCTATGACTACCTGACCGGGACGGTGCATGGAGAGCTTGATCCGGCGCACGCGCTGAACGCCGCGATCGTCAACCTCGACAAGGCCCCCCGCAACGCGGCGGGGCGGGTCGAGTACCAGGCGGACGTGGCGATGATGATCCCCACCGATCCGGCCCGCGGCAATGGCTGGATGCTGTATGACGTGGTCAATCGCGGCAACAAGTTCGCCTTGACCCGGCTGAACCGCGGCGCCGACGGCAATGATCCTCTGACCGCCGCCCATGCCGGCGACGGGCTGCTAATGCGCCACGGCTACGCGGTGGTCTGGAGCGGCTGGCAGGGCGATACCCCCGCCGGCGCCGGCCGCCTGACCGCCAGTTTCCCGATCGCCCGCAACCCGGATGGCCCTATCACCAAGGTCATCCGTGACGAATTCATCCCCGAGGCCCTCGGCGCCCCGGGCGATGCCTACATCCAGGAAACCTCCGCCACGGTCTTTATCGGCACGCTGTCCTATCCTGCGGCCGATCTCGATCCCGCCCGCGCCAGCCTGACGATGCGCGTGCGGGAGGGCGATCCCCGCGCGACCCCGGCCGGCCTGTCCTGGCGCTATCTCGACGCCAACCGGATCGAGGTCACTCGGCCGGCGGGAGCCGATCGCGGCGCGATCTATGAGTTCATCTTCCCCGCCCGTGATCCCATGGTCCTGGGCATCGGCTTCGCCGCGATCCGCGACCTGGTCTCCCACCTCCGTCACGATCCAGCTGCCGCCAACCCGCTGCGTGGCGCGATCCGTCATGTGCTGGGCTTCGGCATCTCCCAAAGCGGGCGGGTGCTGCGCGACCAGGTCTATCTCGGCTTCAATGAGGATATGGCGGGCCGGCCCGTCTTCGACGCCATCATGCCGATCGTCGCCGGATCGCGCCGGACCTTCATCAATTTCGAATTCGCCCAGACCGGCCGGTATTCCCGCCAGCATGAAGATCATTCCTACCTCGACGACCAGTTCCCCTTCACCTACCCGACCCTGACCGACCCGATCAGCGGCAAGACCGGCGGCATCCTGGAACCGGCGCGCAAGGCCGGGGTTTCCCCCAAGGTCATCCACCTCGATGCCGACGCCGATATCTGGGCCGCCCGTGCCTCCCTGGTCGCGACCGACACGACCGGGGCCGATATCGCCATGCCGGCCGATGTCCGCATCTTCGTTGCCTCCAGCACCCAGCACGCTGTCTACAAACCCGCCATCAAACAGGTCACCGAACTCCCGGGCAATCCGCTCGGCTATGGGTCCTGGATGCGCGCCTTGCTGATCGCGCTGACCGAATGGGTGGACAGCGGCGCCGAACCGCCGGCCAGCCGCTTCCCCTCCCGCGCCGAGGGCACGCTGGTCACCCGCGAACAGGCCGAGGCGGCGTTCCCCCGCCTGCCCAACGTCACCTTCCCCGACGTGCTGAACGCCCTGCATCTGCGCGACCATTCGGTCGAACCGCCGATCGACGGGCCGGCCTATCCGGTGCTGGTCGCCGCCCCGGATGAGGACGGCAACAGCCTCGGCGGCCTGCGCCATCCGCTGCTGACCGCGCCGATCGGCACCCATACCGGTTGGGCCGTCCGCATCCCGGGCTATGCCGGCGGCGACCTGTTCACCGTCCAGGGCTCCTATTTGCCCTTCGCGAAGGCCGAGGCGGACCGCGCCGCCAGCGGCGATCCGCGCCGATCCTTCGCCGAACGCTATGGCTCCCGGATGGTCTGGGTCGCGCGGGTGCTGTCGGCGACCGAACAACTCGTCTCGCAAAGGCTGCTGCTGCGAGAGGACGCCGACCGCCTGACCGCCGCGATCCGGGAGGGCGACCAGGTCCTCGGCATTCTCTAGGAGCGGCTCACGGGCGGGATTCACCCTCGCATCGCGCCCGGTTCACGGGTAAAAGACGGCAATGGGCCGGTCTGGTCCGTGCGTTCAGTGATGATCTGGGAGACAACCATTGAAGAAAACACTCTGGGCGGCCGTCGCCGCCCTGGCGATGGGCTTTGCGCCCCAACCGGCCTCCGCCCAGCTTTCGGATGATACCCTCAAGATCGGTATCCTCACCGACATGTCGAGCCTCTATGCCGACATCAACGGACCCGGCGCCGTGCACGCGGCGCAGATGGCCATTCAGGATTTCGGCGGGACGGTCCTCGGCAAGAAGATCGAATTGATCCAGGCCGACGTCCAGAACAAGGCCGATATCGGCACCTCGATCGCCAGCAAGTGGTTCGACGCCGACAAGGTCGACATGATCGTCGGCGCCGCGGCCTCCTCCTCCTCGCTCGCCGTCGCCGGCGTGGCGGCGGACAAGAAGCGCATCTTCCTCGCGGCGGACCCGGCGTCCTCGGACCTGACCGGCAAGTCCTGCAACCCCTATACGATCCACTACGTCTACGACACGGCGGCCCTGGCCAATGGCACCGGGTCGGCGGTCGTGAAGGCGGGCGGCAAGACCTGGTACTTCCTTACCGCGGACTATGCCTTCGGCCATGCGCTGGAGCGTGACGTCACCGCGGTCGTGAACGCCGCCGGCGGCAAGATTCTTGGCAGCGCGCGCCACCCGATCAACAGCTCCGACTTCTCGGCCTTCCTCGTGCAGGCCCAGGCGTCCCGCGCCGAGGTCGTCGGTCTGGCCAATGCCGGCGGCGACACCATCAACTCCATCAAGCAGGCGGCCGAGTTCGGCATCGTCAAGGGCGGCCAGAAGCTCGCCGGTCTGCTGGTCTTCATTACCGACGTGCACAGCATCGGCCTCCCGCTCGCCCAGGGCCTGCAGTTGACCGAGGCGTTCTATTGGGACCTGAACGACGGGACCCGCGCCTTCTCCAAGCGCTTCGCCGAGAAGATGAAGAAGATGCCGACCTCGATCCAGGCCGGCCATTACTCCGCCACCAAGCATTACCTGGAAGCCGTGAAGGCGACCGGGACCGACAACCCCGAGAAGGTGATGGCCTGGCTGAAGGCCAACCCGCTGAACGACGACCTGTTCGGCAAGGGCTATGTCCGCGCCGATGGCCGCAAGATGCATGACATGTATCTGTTCGAGGTGAAGAAGCCGTCCGAGTCCAAGGGCCCCTACGACTACTACAAGCTGATCCGGACCATCCCGGCCGAGGAAGCCTTCCGTCCGATGGAAAAGGGCGACTGCCCGATGGTGAAGAAGGGCTGATCCAGCCTTTCCCGATGACGCCGCGTCCGGACCCCGGACGCGGCGTTTTTGTTTTTGGCGCCTGCGTTACGGTCGTAGCATCACCTTCGACGCGGCTCGCTGGCGGGACAGTTCGAACCCCTCGATCCCGCGGTCCAGCGGCAGGCGGTGGGTGACCATGGGCCGGAAGCTCTCCGGGTCGCGAGCCAGCAGCGTCAGCACCTTGTCCCAGGTGGGACGCGCGCAGCTATGGGTGGCGCGGAGCTGGTGGCGGGCACGGACGAAATTTGTCAGGTGGATCGAGACGGGGCCGGGATGGATGCCCGCCACGACCAGCACGCCCGCCGTCCGCAGCACGCCCAGCCCATCATTGACCGCCGGCGGGTAGCCCGTCGCCTCGATCACCACGTCGACCTTACGGCCGTTGTTCAGGGCCATGACCTGGTCGAGCAACGATCCCTCGGCCACGTCGATGATGTCGTTGAACCCCAGTTGCCGCATCACATCGAACCGCGGCCCGTCGGCCCTGCCGGAGACCAGGACCCGTCCGGCGCCGGCGGCACGGGCGAACAGCGCGATGGCCTGCCCGATCGTGCCCGGCCCCATCACCAGGACGGTGTCGCCGAGGCCGACCTGCCCGGTCAGCACCGCCTCCGCCCCGACGCAGAGCGGTTCGGTCAGGGCGCCGACCTCGGTATCGACGTTGGCCGGCAGGGCCAGGCAGTTGCCGGCGGCGACGGTGACATAGCGGGCGAAGCCGCCGGGCAGGGTCAGGCCGATCGTCTTCCGGTCCATGCAGTTCCGCTGGTCGCCGCGCACGCAGTTGGCGCAGACCCCGCAGGTGACGGAGGGGTTGACGGTCACCGCCGTCCCCTCGGCCAGGGTGACGCCAGTGCCGCGGGCGATGACGCGGCCGGCGAATTCGTGGCCCATGGTCACCGGCAGATGCGGGACCATGAAGCCGTAGCCGTCCGTCCACTCATAGGCATGCACATCCGAGCCGCAGATGCCGGCGTTTTCCACCTGCACGGTCACCTGGCCGGGCCCGGGGGCGGGGGCCTCGGTTCCGTCGAACAGGTCGAGGCCGAATTCGGCTTTCGTCTTGCGTAGCAGCAGCATGGCGTTTGTTCCTCCTGGGTTCGGAGGATGCACCGAGACGGGGCTGGCTGGCAAAGGCGGCTCAGGCGTTCGGCAGGGCGGTCTGGCCGAGGACCCAGCCTTCCCAGCGCGACAGGATCGGGATGGCGGGCGCGGTGTCGGGACGGTGGCCGGCGAGGACGTTCAGCACGCAGAGCACGCCCAGGGTGCAGTCGAACCGGTCCTCTCCGGCGGCGTCGGCGCCGAAGCCGTTGGTGATGGTGGTTTCCATTTCGGGATCGGGATGGGCGTCGAGGCGGGTCATGGCCTGCCGCAGCGGTTCGGAGAGGGCGGCGCGATCGGATTGGCGTCGCTTGCTGCCGGACAGGCGCAGGCCGAGGTGGCGCAGCGCCTCGGCCGGGTAGGTTTCGGCGATCGCGATGGCGCCGGGGGTCAGGAGGCTTCGGAACGGGCCGTCGAAGGGCCAGATGCGGATGGTGTCGCGGTGGCGGAGCGCGGGCAGCAGCATCTCCCGCCAGGCGGCGGCGGCGGCCTTGCCGCTCTGGTTGGCGCCGAGGGTCCAGAAGACTGGGGCGCCGGCCGGGCGTTCGGGGGTGGCCCGGTCGCAGAGGCGGGAGAGGGCGGAACCCAGGGGAGGAAGGCCGAGCGCGAGGGCGTGGGAGGCGCGGGTCATGCCTTTGAGGCCTCGGGCGGGGTAGAAGGGGCGTTCCTGGGTGATGTCCTGGAGGGTTGGGCAGACGTTGTAGAAGTCTGGCCATTGGGCGGTGTTGGCGAGGAAGCTCAGGAAGTCGGGTTCGGGGCGGAGGGCCGCGTAGGCGGCGGGGACTCCGATGGGGAGGTCGACGCCGAGGGCGACGGGGCCGTTGTTGGCCTCGGTCCGTAGGGTGTCCAGGAAAGCGGGGACGGGACCGACGGGGCGGGGTGGGCCGAGGCGCCAGGCACAGCCATCGCGGCGGGCGATAGCGACCCAGCGCTTGCGGGGGTCGACGCTCCAGTCCGCGTGGGCGGCGAGGGTTGGTCGGGCGGGGTCAGGGGGCATGCAAGGCCTGGGCTGCTCTCCTGCCTTTGAGGGAAAGGCCGATAGAACTGGGGGAGGGGGGACATCCCCCGGTCGGTGCGGCTGCGACCCCCCACCCCAACCCTCCCCCTCAAGGGGGGAGGGGGTAAGGATGACGTGCTCCCCTCCCCTTGAGGGAGGGGGTGGGGGAGGGGTTGGGGGAGGGGTGAGCTACCTCCCGGTCGGGGCCGTGATGACTCCCCAAAACCTTCAGGAACCCAGCGGCTTGTGCGCACGCTCCAGCAGGCGAGCGAAGAACCCGGGCGGTTTGACCGGCTTCGGCGGTTCGGCGGCTTTCTCGCGGGCTTTCTGCTCCTCCTGCTTCTCCCGCTCCTTCAGGTTCAGCCATTTGTCCAGGCTCATGCCCGCCTTGGCGGCCCGCTTGGCTTCGTAGGCGCGCTGGCCTTCGCTCATGTCCTTGGTGGTAGCCACGATGCTCTCCCGCTGTCCGCCGGGTTTTCGCAGTGTGGCCGTCCCGGATCAAGCGGCATCCGGCCGGGCTGACATCCCGATCCCAACCCGGCATGCTATCCCCGCAACAAGGGGGAAGCGCATGAGCAGCGGGCTGGATGGCGTCGTCGCCGCCGAAACGATCCTGAGCCACACGGACCGGAACAACGGCATGGTCTGGGTGCGCGGCCACGACCTGCCCGACCTGGTCGCCAATCATGGGTATGAGGGCATGGTCGCCCTGCTGTGGGAGGGCTTCGCCGGTGACGGCCTGACGCGGGCGGGGATGACCGCCGCCCTCGGCCAAGCGCGGACCGCCGCGTTCGCGGACCTGCCCCGCTGGATGCCGCTGGCCCAGGGGCGGCCGTTATATGAGGGGATGCGGATCGCGCTGGCCGCCCAACCTGACGAAGCGGCGCCGGCCGACCTGCTGGGCGCCCTGACCGTCGCTGTGCCGGCGCTGTTGCGGGCCGAAGCCGGGCAACCCGCCATCGCCCCCGATCCGTCACTGTCCACCGCCGGCGAACTGCTGCGGATGCTGCGCGGCAAGGCCGCGACGCCCGAGATGGTCGCCGCGCTCGATGTTTATTTCACCGTCATGGGGGAAAGCGGACTGTCGGCGTCGTCCTTCACCGGGCGCTGCGTTGCTTCCACCCACGCGTCGCTGGCCGCGGCCGTGCTGGCGGCCTGGGCGGCGTTCACCGGCGCGTTGCATGGCGGGGCGCCGGGTCCGACGCTGGATCTGATCGATGCGGCCGAACAACCGGCGGACCTGACCGGCTGGCTGGAAACCAAACTGCGCGGCGGGGAACGCCTGATGGGCTTCGGCCATCGCGTCTTCAGCGGCAACGATCCGCGCGCCGAGGCGATGCGCCAGGCCCTGGACCGCATGGGGCCGATGGCCGGGCGCCTCGCCTTTGCCCGCCGCCTGGAAGCAGCCGTGGCCGAGGCGATTGAGCGGGTGAAGCCCGGCCGCAAGCTGCCGCCGAACGTCGAGATCATGGCGGCCCTGCTGCTGGACGCCGTGGGCATCCCCCGGCAGGGTTTCACCCCGGTCTTCGCGGTCGGCCGAGCGGCCGGCTGGATCGCGCATGCGCTGGAGCAACGAAAAACGGGTCGGATGATCCGTCCGACCTCGGCCTATGTCGGGCCGGCGATCGGGTAGGGGAGAGAAATAATGACTGCTGAAAATTGGGTTGGGACCTGGGCGGCGACGCCCGCGCCGGCGGACGGCGTGGCGCTGAGCGCGCCGACCATCCGCATGTTCCCGCGCGTGAGTATTGGCGGCGATACTATCCGGGTGCGGATTTCCAACGCGCATGGCAACGACAAGCTCCGCATCGGGGCGGCGCGGGTCGCGCTGCGGGCGGGCATGGGGCCGGCGACGGTGGCGGGCACCGATCGGGTTCTGACCTTCAACGGATCGCCCTCGGCCGTGGTGCCGACCGGGTCGTTCCTGATCAGCGATCCGGTGGCGCTAACGGTGGCGCCGCTCGCGGACCTGGCGATCAGCATCTATTTGCCCGATGAACTGCCGGCGAGCTTTGGCGTGACGGGCCGTTATGCGCGCCAGATAAACTACGTGTCTCCGCCTGGGGATTTTACCGGAGACGCGATCATTCCGGCAAGCCGAGCGGTGGATGATTGGTATTTTTTGGCGGGCGTGGATGTAGTGGCGCCCGTGGGGACAGGGGGGATTGTTGCGTTCGGGGATTCGATCACGGACGGCAATATCTCCACCCATGATGCCTTCTGCCGCTGGCCGGACCAATTGGCCCGTCGGCTGATCGCGCGGGGCGGGCGGATGGTGGGGGTGATGAACCAGGGTCTGGGTGGCAACCGTATCCTGAACGATATCAGGGGGGAAAGCGGGGTGCGGCGGTTCGACCGCGACGTGCTGGCCGCGCCGGGCGTGACGCATGCGATCATCGTGCTGGGCATCAACGACATCCGCAACCGCCGCGGTTTGGCGTCGGAAGCGGTGACGGCGCAGGGCATGATCGACGGGCTGCGGCAGATGACGGTCCGGGCGCATGCACGCGGGATCAAGATCTTCGGCGGCACGCTGACGCCGTTCGAGAATGAAACCTTCCTGCGCGGCGCCTATACGCTGGAGGGGGAGGTGAAGCGCCTCGCGGTCAATGAATGGATCAGGGGCAGTGGTGCCTTCGACGCGGTGATTGATTTCGATGCGGAGTTGCGGGACCCGTCGCATCCGGCGCGGATGGTGCCGGTCTATGACAACGGGGATCACCTGCATCCGGGGGATATCGGACTCAATCGGATGGGTGATGTCATCGACCTGTCGTTGTTTGATTGACCCCGGCCGACTATTTCCGCAACCGACATGCCGGCCGGGCTTCCGAGCCGGTGGCTTGTCATGGTGAAGAACCGGAGGCTCGACCTTCTTCGCGTGCATGATACGATTGCATGCCGAGCATGGATGCGTTCGGTGAGTATTGGGGAATTCAAATTGGGGCGCGGCAAGGCCGGGGTACCAGAAATGGTGAGGGTCCGGCTTGGTCGGGCGTCCGACACAAGGAGTTCGACATGGACATGAGCCGACGCCTCGGCGCCGAATTCTTCGGCACCTTCTGGCTGACTTTCGGCGGGTGCGGCAGTGCCGTTCTCGCCGCCGCCTTTCCGCAATTGGGCATCGCGTTCGCCGGTGTCGCCCTGGCCTTCGGCCTGACCGTGCTGACCATGGCCTATACCGTCGGCCATATCTCGGGCGGGCATTTCAACCCGGCGGTGACGATCGGCCTTTGGGCCGGCGGTCGTTTCAAGGCGGGGGATATCGTTCCCTATATCGTCGCGCAGGTCATTGGCGCGATCGCGGCCGCGGCGGTGCTGTATCTGATCGCGTCCGGCAAGCCGGGCTTCGCGGTGGGTGGCTTCGCCTCGAACGGGTATGAGGCTCTCAGCCCCGGCAAGTATGGGCTGGTTGCGTGTCTGGTGATGGAGGTCGTGGCGACCTTCTTCTTCCTGATCATCATCCTGGGCAGCACGTCTTCCAAGGCGCCGGTAGGCTTCGCGCCGATCGCGATTGGTTTCGGGCTGACGCTGATCCATCTGATCTCGATCCCGGTGACGAATACGTCGGTCAATCCGGCGCGCAGCACCGGGCCGGCGTTGTTCGCGGGGGCGGAGTATGTGGGGCAGCTTTGGCTGTTCTGGCTGGCGCCGATCCTGGGCGCGGCGCTCGCGGGGATTGTGTCCCGCTGGTTGCAGAAGGAGTAGGGGGTTCGACGCATCGCGGTGGACGGAGGTCCGTTCTCCGCGATGGCGTTGATTTCGTCTTGCTGGGGCCTCGGGCCGACTCTTCGCCGGACCCGGGGGGGCACCACGACGGTGTGGGTGTTCGTCAGCCGCGCGTTTCAGTAGGCGCGCAGCATCCTCATGTTTCGGTCAAGCGCGCGGCATTCGCGAGATTAGGTCACGCGCGCGGCATCCGCACGACGAACCGCGCCCCCAACACCTTTCCATCCGCTGAACGCCGGTTCTCGGCGGAGATCTGCCCGTGCAAGGCCTCCACGATCTGCCGGCTGATCGACAGCCCCAGGCCGGAGTGCTGGCCGAACTTCTCGTTCTTCGGCCGTTCGGAATAGAACCGCTCGAAGATGTGTTCGAGGTTGGCTTCCGGGATGCCCGGACCCTCGTCCTCCACGCTCATTTCAATCGTCTCACCCGCATCGCGCACGCGCACCAGAATCCGCCCGTTCGGAGGGCTGAACGACCGCGCGTTGCCGATCAGGTTGTGCAGCACCTGGACCAGCCGGTCCGGCACGGCCCAGACCTGGGCGCCCGCCGGCGGCGCGATCACCTCCAGCCGCGGGTCGCTGTCGTCGTCGCGCGTGGCCTCATCCAGTTCCCGCAAGGTCTCCAGGATCGGCACGACATCCACCGGTTCGGCCGTCACGCGCGACAATTCCGCGTCCAGCCGGGACGCATCGGACACGTCGCTGATCAGCCGATCCAGCCGCACCACGTCCTGGCCGATGATCGACAGCAATTGCCGCTGGCGCGCCGGGTCCTCGATGCGGGGCAGGGTTTCGATCGCGCTGCGGATCGACGACAGCGGGTTCTTGATCTCATGAGCGACATCGGCGGCGAACCGCTCGATCGCGTCCATCCGGGCCCAGAGCGCGGTGGCGGAATCCGACAACGCCGTCGCCAGCGCGCCGACTTCATCCCGGCGGGCGAGCAGTGATGCAGGCACGCTGCCGGTCCGCCCCTTGCCCTCTCGCATGTCCGCCGCCGCGCCGGCCAGTCTCAGGATCGGGCGCGCGATCGTCAGAGACAGGTACCACGACAGCAGGACGGTCAGCGCCAGCGCCATGCCGAACAGCGCCAGGATGGACATCCGCACTGTGAACAGGCCGGCATCGACCTCCCGCGCTTCCCGCGTCAGGGAGATGATGCCGACGGTCTTCTTGTCCCGCTCCACCGGAACGGCGACGGTCACCAGCAGGCGATTGTCGCGGGTGCGGCGGATATAGGGCGGGGTTTCCCGGCTGTCGTTGGCACTGCGGAGGCGCACTTCCTCCTTCACATCCAACTGCCAGTCCTGGCCTTCAACGGTCGGGACCGGCCGCTGGTTCGGCAGCCAATCCATGATCGAGTCATAGGCCCAGCTGATCCAGCCAAACACCCGGCCGTAATCCGGCGGTGGCGGCAGCGGATCGACGACGACCTGCCCGCCCAACGTCTCCCGCACCCGCGAATCGGCGAGCGTCGCGCCATCGGGGGCAAACAGCTTGGCCTGGGCATCCGGCGTCGGCTCGGTCAGCCGCCGCAGCAACGAACGCGCGACTCCCGGCACCAAACGGGGATTGTCGGGATCGGTGGTGCGGACGGCGCTTTCGGCCAGCGCGCCGGCGAAGACCCGCGCCTGTTCGCGCAGGGCGCCGATCTGCGCCTCCAGCAGCCCATTGCGGTACTGATCCAGATACAGCAGCGCCACGACCAGCAACGCCAGTGGCAGCGCGTTCACCAGCAGGATGCGCCGCAGCAGGGGGGAGACCCAACCCTCCCGGAACCTCTGCGTCAGGCCCGGGGGCGGCGTGGTCAGGTTGGCGCCGTCGGGCACTCAACGCTCCTTGTAGCGATAGCCGATGCCATACAGGGTTTCGATCTGGTTGAACGTGTCGTCCACGTCCCGGAACTTCTTGCGCACGCGCTTCACGTGGCTGTCAATCGTGCGGTCATCGACATAGACACTGTCGCCATAGGCCGCGTCGATCAGCTGGTCGCGGCTTTTGACCATGCCGGGACGCGCGGCCAGCGCCTTCACCAGCAGGAATTCCGTGACCGTGAGCTGGATATCCTCGGTCCGCCAGGTGCATTGGTGCTTGGTGTCGTCCAGCACCAGGTCCCCCCGCGTCATCACGCCCGTTGGCGCCGCCCCGCTCCCTTCCGCTCGGCTGGCCTCATTCCGGCGCAGCAGCGCGCGGATGCGTTCCAGCAGCAGGCGCTGGCTGAACGGCTTCTTGATGTAGTCGTCCGCGCCGAGGCGCAGCCCCATCAGCTCATCCACTTCCTCGTCCTTGGAGGTCAGGAAGATCACCGGCATCGAGGTCCGCTGGCGGAGGCGTTGCAGCAGCTCCATCCCATCCATCCGGGGCATCTTCACGTCCAGCACGGCCAGGTCGACGGGCCGGGCGTTCATGCCCTGCAACGCGCTTTCGCCGTCGGTGAAGGTGCGGACCTGGAAGCCTTCCTGCTCCAGCGTCATCTGGACACTGGTGAGGATGTTCCGGTCGTCGTCCACCAGGGCGATGGTCTGCTTCGCGGTGCTGTCGCGGGGCGGTAAGGTCATGGCGGCGCTCCTTCCTGGTGGGTGTGCGGCTTTGTGGCATGCAATTGTGGCGCATTGCGGACGAGAGGTGAACGAAAGATGGCATCTGGTGTGGATGACGCCGCCTGGGAAGCCCGAAAGCTCCTGCGGGCCGCGCGTTCGGCTTCCCTGGCGACGGTGCTGGATGGGCAACCCTTTGCGTCCTTGGTGACGCCGGCCTGCGCGGGGGATCTGTCGGTTCTGCTGCTGCTGTCCGACCTGTCCGAGCACACGCGGCATCTGCGGGCCGATCCCCGGTGCTCCCTGATGGTGGTGGGGGAGGCGACGGGTGCCAATCCCCAGACGGTGCCGCGGGTGACGGTGACGGGGCTGGCCGCGGTGGCGGAGGACCCTGCGCTGAAGGCGCGGTTCCTGGCGGTGCATCCTTATGCGGCGCTGTACGCGGATTTCGGGGATTTCCACGTCTGGCGGGTGCGGGTGATGGGCGCGCAGGTCGTCGGCGGCTTCGCCCGGGCGGCGCGGGTGCGGGAGGCGGCTTTGCTGCCGGATGCGGGGGCGGTGGCGGCTCTGGCGGCGTCAGCCGAGGGGATCATGGGGCACTGCAACTCGGACCACGCCGCCGCGATGGCGGTTCTGGCGGGGGAGGCTGGTGGGGACTGGCGGATGGTGGGGGTGGATGTGGACGGGTGTGACCTGGGGAGCGGAGAGCGGGTGCGGCGGGTGGCGTGGTCGGCGCCGGTGGGGGATGCGGGGGCGGTTCGGGGGGAGTTGGTTCGGTTGGTGGGGGAGGCGTCTCGGGGGTGATAACGAAATGCAAAGGACCGACAAACGATGGAGATTTTACAAATCCCGAGATTCGTATATTCGTTATATATTCGCAATGTGATGGGTGTTTGTCACGTCGTCGTTCCCAGCAGCACCACGCCAAGCGCTGCCCCACCACGTCGTAGTGCTTCATCCAACGTCGCGAGTGGCAGCCGTCGCCGATGTGCCAGTTCCAGATATGACGCATCATAGGCCGTCAGCCTGAACCGGTCCGCCAGATGGATCGTCGTCGACCAGGCCTGGGTGTCCGTTTCTGGATCGACAACGATATCCATCATCGCCAGTTCGGCGAGGGCATTATCCCGGAACGTCACATCAATCCGTTTACGCCGGATCGCGCTCTGGAAGGCGTTCGCGATCTCCAGCCGCCATAGGGCGGGAACGACAGCCCCTTCGTTGACAACACGATCCAGAACGGCGTCGGAGGCCGGGTTGCGTTCATCCTCGAAATACCAGTTCAGGGCCAGGGACGGATCGAGGACCAGGCTCACCGACGGCCTTCGTTGATCAGGTCCTTGATGCTCAGCCCGCCGAGGGTAACCCCTTGCCGCATCGCGCGAATGCGCTGGGCGGCGGCGCGGGCGGCCTCGCGATCGAACCCCGGATCATGTTCACCCGACCTGACGTGTGCTGGCGAAGTGGCCTCGGAAAGTCCATGCGCCATCAGAAACCGCCGTAGGTCTTCCCGCGCCGACAGGCCGAGCATCCGGGACAGGTCGGCGTCGGTCAGGTGACCGGCGCGATACTCCTCGACAGCCAAGGCCTCCAACGCGCGACGCGACAGGTCGCCCCCGTTGGCACCCAGCCGTTCGGCAAGATCGTCGGGAATGGGAAGCATGAGGTTCATGCATCTTTTCTACCACAAGGGAGGCGCCAGGTCAGCAATCGTTCACTCTTGTCCAAGACTGCGGTGCCTGCCGGGATTCCAGTGTGAAGGGTCAATTGGATCCCACTGAGCGGGGCGGGAAGCGACCGATGAGCATCCAGGACGGTTTGATAGAGGGGCTGCTGGGCACGTTGAAGCGCGCTCTGATGAACCGGGTGATGGTGGCCGGGTTTGACCACCATCTGGCGCAAGAGCGGGCAATGGCGCCGGAACACCCCCCGTGGCAGCCCGATGCACGCCCCCGGCCCTGCCTGCTAGCGTAAGAAATCCCAGCCGAACCTTGTTTCCCGCCTTGCCGCCACCCATACGAGAGGCATGCCTCAGGCGCGCCGCTCCTCCCCTGTCCCGTCGGTTGGATTTTTTCGTGGAATGTCACCCCAAGCCCGGTGAGAAACGACTCGCTTTCCCGGGGGGGAGGGTCGGGTCATGGCACCGGCTGGGGTGGTGCTACCCCTCACCCCAACCTTGGTCCGCTTCGCGGCCCAAGCCCGCAAGGGGAGAGGGGGCAGGTCGAAAATTCCACCGGTCCTACCCCTTGTCCGGTGAGAAAACCGCCCCTACTGACCCAGCGCGTGCAGGAAGTAATGCACCGCCTGCGCCATGATCCCCGGCGTCTGCATCGACGCGAAGTGCCCCGAGTTCAGCTCCAGGAACTGTGCCCCCGGAATCTGCGCCGCCATCGGCGCGATCACCGCCGGCGCGCGCAGGCTGTCATGCCGGCCGGCGGTCACCAGAGTCGGGCACTTCACCTGGGACAGTTCGTTCGTGATCTCCTGCTCCGCCAGCATGCGGTTGATGGCCGCGAAGCTCTCGGGGTCGTTCGCCAGCCACCGGGCGCGGAACTGGCGGAACATCTCCGGATCATGCCGCACGACCGGCGGATACGACGCGGCCAGGCTCGTCTCCACCACGCCGCGCATCCCCCCGGCCTCCACCGCCGCCGCGCGGTCCAGCGTCGCCTGCCGGCGATCCCCGCCCACGCCCGTCGCCGGCCCGTGCAGCACCAAAGCCGCCACGCGATCGGGGTTCTTCACGGCGTAATGCATCGCGATCGCGGCGCCCACGGCGATCCCGGCGATCGAGACCTTGCCCGTGATCCCCGCCGCATCCAGCAGCGCGCCCAGATCGTCCGCCATCTGGTCCCAGGTCACCTTGCCCTTGATCTTCTCCGACTGGCCGGCGCCGCGGGTGTCATAGCGCAGCACCTTGCGGGAGTTGTTGAAGGCCGGGACGCAGGCATCCCAGCTTTCCAGCGTGCCGCCCATTTCATGGACCAGCACAAGCGTGGTGTCCCCGGCGCCGGTCAGCTCATAGCGGAGGCTGGTCCCGTTGACTTCAACCCAGTTCATGGCAAACGTTCCCTCGAATTTCCCTGGCGCCAGACTAAACCGCGCCGCCGCCCCCTGGAAGGCCCCCGCGATGCCCGGACAGATGATCCTGCACTGGTCCCCCCGCTCCCCCTATGTCCGCAAGGTCATGATCGCGCTGCATGAGATGGGGTTGCAGGACCGCGTGAAGACCGTCCGCACCGTCGCCGGCGGGACGACGCCGCATCTGGAGCTCATGAAGGTGAACCCGGTCGGCAAGATCCCGACGCTGGAGCTGGAAGACGGGACGGCGGTCTACGACTCGCCCGTGATCATCGAATACCTGGACTCGCTGCACAGCGGCCACAAGCTGTATTCGGCCGCCTGGCCGGAACGTCTGACCGCGCTCCGCTGGCACGCGCTGGGGCAGGGGATGCTCGACAACGCCCTGCCGCTGCTTTCCGAAGGCTTCCGCCCGGCCGAGAAGCAGAGCGAGCCGCACAAGGACCTCTGGCGCGCCAAGCTCGCCGCCTGCGTGGACGCGCTGGAGCAGGAGGCCGATACCCTGGCCTCCACCCCCTTCAACGTCGGCCACATCACCATCGGTGTCGCGCTCGGCTATCTCGACTTCCGGTTCGATGCGCTGGGGTGGCGGAACGGCCATCCCAAGCTGACGGCGTGGCACGCCACTTTCAATGCCCGCCCGTCGGTGGCCGCGAACATGCCCGCGGACGGCTAGGCATTATCGATCGTTAAGGGTCCGGAACAGTTCGTTCAACTCCCGGAACGGTCTCGCTTGCGCCACGGCAGTGAAACGACCGGTCGCCTGGATCTCGGTCGCGGCGTCCAGGAAGGCTGTCACCGCAACCCGGGCCAGCCCGCTGCCGACGCTGGCCCGCTTGACCCCCACGGCCGCGAGGTCCGCCAGATCCGGCATCCACGTCCCCAGCCCGACATACAGCGCGAGCGGCCGGTCCAGCGCCCGGGCCACGGTCTCGACCGCCGCCCGATCCGGCAGGCCAGGGGCGGCGAGCACCTCGGCCCCCGCGTCCTGGAAGGCCTGCAACCGGCGGATGACATCGCCCAGGTCGCCCCGTCCGTGCATGTAGCCGTCGCAGCGGGCGGTCAGGACAAAGCGGGTGCCGGCCGCCTCCACCGCGGCTCGGATGCGGTCGACCGCGGCCTCGAACCCGTATTGCGGGTCGTCGGGCCGACCGGTCGCGTCCTCGATCGACCCGCCGGCGAGGCCGCGGTCCGCCGCCATCCGGATCGTTTCGGCCACGGCTTCGGGCGAGTCGCCGAACCCGTTTTCCAGGTCGGTGCTGACCGGGATCCCGACGCCGGCGGCGATGGCGGCGGCGCTATCCAGCATCTCGGCCCGGGTCAGCAGGCCCGAGGCGTCGGGGCGGCCGGTCGCGAAGGACAGGCCGGCCGAGGTTGTTTCGATCGCCGGAAACCCAGCATGCTCGATCAGCCGAGCGGTGCCGATGTCCCAGGAGTTGCCGCAGAGCAGGACGCCGGGGCGGGCATGCAAGGCGCGGAACCTGTCAGCCGGGGTGGTCATGGGGTGGGCCTCCTGTTGACGATGCGGAGATGGATCGACTTTCGGGGGCCGATGTGGCAGAGAACCGGCCTCCGCGGGATGATAGAGACTGGACTATGAGCATGAAACAGCACGCCCTTGCCACGATCGCCACGCTGGCGGCCGGCGTGATGGCAGCCCCGGTTCAGGCCGCGACGGTCACCTATAATGCGGGTCTCGGGACCCTGCCGACGGCCCAGGGCTGGACCCAATATGAAGGCGGCGGCATCGTGCCGGCCCCCGTTGTCTCGGGCGGGCTGCTCCTGCAGGGGCCGACCGTGTTCTCGGGCCACCAATACTGGGAATACGACGATTCGACCTTCAGCTTCGCGACCGGGTCGGTCAGCGTCGACTTCCGGATCAAGATCGATTCCGCGAGCTTTCACGGCTACCCCCGGGGCGGCTACACGGTCGTGGTGAGCGACGCGGATGGCCGGATGTCGGCGCTGTATCTGTCCAGCGGATCGGTGTTCCTGACCAATGATCCGGTCTCGGGCAACTCCCCGATCATCACGTTCGATACGACCAACGGGTTCCACGACTATAATCTGGTCATCAATTCCAGCGGAACCGCTTTGTCGATCGACGGCAATCCGATCGTCAGCATGGCGGTGGGGTCCACCAGGGTGCAACCCGGCCATCTGGTGTCATTCGGGGACGCCACGGTCCTGGGCAACAGCGAATCCGATCTGGCGTATTTCTCGTTCAGTGGGGTGACACTCACCAACCAACCCGTCATCCCCGCCCCCGAGCCCGCTTCGCTCGGCCTTCTGGCCCTGGGCCTGGTGGCCGCGGCCGGGGCGCGCCGCCGCAAGGCCTGACGCGCTCGGTCTCGCAAAGCAAACGCCCCGAAACCGTCAGGTTCCGGGGCGTTTTTCATGGGACGGCCAGGATCAGACCCGCTCGATCAGCGCCGCGATGCCCTGACCGACGCCGATGCACATCGTGACGATGGCCCGCTTCGCGCCGCGTTCCTCCATCGCATGGACCGCCGTCAGGGCAAGGCGAGCGCCGGACATGCCCAGCGGGTGGCCGAGCGCGATGGCGCCGCCATGGGGGTTCACGTGGTCGGCGTCATCGGGCAGGCCCAACTGGCGCAGCACGGCGAGGGCCTGGCTGGCGAAGGCCTCGTTCAGCTCGATCACGTCGATGTCGCCGATCGACAGGCCGGTGCGGGCCAGCAGCTTTTGCACGGCGGGGGCCGGGCCGATGCCCATGATCCGCGGCGGGACGCCGGCGGTCTGCATCGCGATGACACGGGCGCGCGGGGTCAGGCCATGGCGCTTGACGCCGGCTTCGGAAGCCAGCAGCAACGCCGCCGCCCCATCATTCACGCCCGAGGCATTGCCGGCGGTCACCGTGCCCGGATCGCGGAACGGAGTCCGCAGCTTGGCCAGGCCCTCCAGCGTCGTGTCGGCGCGGGGGTGTTCGTCCTTGTCGATGACGGTGTCGCCCTTGCGGCCCTTGATGGTGACCGGAACGATTTCCTCACCGAAGAAGCCGCTGTTCTGCGCGGCCACGGCCCGCATCTGGCTTCGATAGGCGAAGGCGTCCTGGTCGGCGCGGCTGATCTGGAATTCCTCGGCCACGTTCTCTCCGGTCTCGGGCATCGCGTCGGTGCCGTAGACCTTGCGCATGGCGGGGTTCACGAAGCGCCAGCCGATCGTGGTGTCGAAGATTTCGGCGGAGCGGCCGAAGGCCTCGGTCTGCTTGCCCATGACGAAGGGGGCGCGGGTCATGCTCTCGACCCCACCGGCTAGCATCAGGTCGGCTTCGCCGGCGCGGATGGCGCGGGCGGCGGTGCCGACGGCGTCCAGGCCCGAGCCGCAGAGGCGGTTGACGGTGCCGCCGGGGACATGGGTCGACAGGCCGGCGAGCAGCACGGCCATGCGGGCGACGTTGCGGTTGTCTTCGCCAGCCTGGTTGGCGCAGCCCATGATGCAGTCATCGAGGGCTTCCCAGTCGACGCCCGTGTTGCGGGCCATCAAGGCCTTGATCGGATGGGCGGCGAGATCGTCGGTGCGAACGTCCCGCAGCACACCGGCATAACGGCCGATCGGGGTACGGGCGAAGTCGCAGATGTAAGCGTCGGCCATGGGTGTTCCCTCAGGTTGGTGTTGAGGGCAGTTTTAGCGGTTCGGGGGAGATGGGCCAAGGGGTTGGGTAGCGTTGGGGCGTTGCCCCAAACCCCACCAGGGGCTGTGCCCTTGGTGGGGGTCGAGGGGGGCAACGCCCCTCGCGGGGCATGGGGCAGAGCCCCATCGCTTCCCACCCCAATAGCCCAACCGCCCGTTCCCCGTTACGCTGCCGTCCAAAGCCCAACGAGGAGCCATCAATGACCAACCGCGCCCATGTGCTGCTTTGGACTGATTCTACCGCCGCATATCTGGATGCCGTCAACGCCGCCGGCCTCGCCGATCGTGTGAGCATCGAGACCCTGTCCCGCAAGGAAAAGCCGTCCGACGACCAACTCGCCCGGACCGAGGCGATCATGTGCCCCGGCATGCCGGCCGGGTTGTTGCCCAAGTTCCAGAAGCTCCGCTGGGCGCAGGCGATGAGCGCGGGTGTGGAAGGCTGGCTGGCCCTGCCGGACCTGCCGCCGGCCCTGACCCTGACCTGCGCGCGGGGAACGCATCGGGAGTCGATGCCCGAGAACATCATCGGGTCGATCTTCTACGTCTCCAAGCCCTATGCGGCGGCGGTGGCCGAACAGAAGAACGCCAAATGGGTCCACCGCGTCGCCCAACCGCTGAGCGGGAAAACGCTCGGCATCCTGGGCATTGGCGAGATCGGGGCCGAGGTCGCGCGCATGGCGGCGGCCTTCGGAATGCGGGTGATCGGCACCAAGCGCCGCGTCGGGCCGGTGCCGCATGTCGAGCAGGTGCTGGGCGCCGACCGCACGGATGAAGTCCTGGCGCAGTCCGATTTCGTCCTGCTGTTGCTGCCCGCGACGCCCGAGACCGAGAACCTCATCAACGCCGACAGATTGGCGAAGATGAAGCCAGGCGCCTGGCTGCTGAACTTCGGGCGCGGGCATCTGATCAACGACGCGGACCTGATCGCGGCGGTGAAGGCGAAGACGATCGCCGGCGCCCTGCTGGATGTGTTCCGCCAGGAGCCCCTGCCGTCCGACCACCCGTTCTGGGGCACCGAGGGGATCATCGTCCTGCCGCATATCGGCGGGCCGCACCCGCAGCGGGACCGGATCGTGGCGAAACTGTTCGTGGACAACCTGGGCCGGTTCCTGGACGGGAAGCCCTTGACCCAGATCGTGGACCGCGCTGCGGGGTACTGAAAAGGGACGGCCGGCGCGGCAGGACCACGCCGGCCAGTTCCCGCTACTTCAGCGGGAAGCCCATCGACTGCAGGATGGAGACCAGCTTGTCGCGGCCGCTCATGGCCGGGATCTTGCCCATGCGGCCAATGACACGCTGGGTCCAGGTGTCCTGCGTCATCTCATGGCGCTGCGAGAACGCGGCCATCCGCGCGTCATAGGCGGCGCGCAGGGCGGGCTCGTTCGGGTTGCCGTAGGTTTCCTTGTACAGGATCGCATCCTGCGGCAGGCGGGGCTTCACCTCATTCGTCACGTCCGGCGCGGCGTAGCCGATGCACAGGCCGAAGCAAACCACGGCGCCGGGCGGAAGGCCCAGGATTTCGCCGGCTTCCTTCGGATGGTTCCGCATCGCGCCGATATAGACGTTCGCCAGGCCCAGGGACTCGGCGGCGACGACGGCGTTCTGGGCGGCCAGGGCGGCGTCGATCGCGGCGACCAGGAAGGTTTCCAGGTAGGGCAGCGTCTCCAGCGTCACGTTTTCCTGCTGGCCGAGGCGTTCGTTGCGGGATACGTCCGCCAGCCACAGCAGGAACAGCGGGCACTGTTCGATGTGCTTCTGGTTGTTCGCCAGCTTGGCCAGCGCCGCCTTCTTGGCCGGGTCGGTCACCGCGATCACCGACCAGGTCTGCAGGTTGGAGCTTGTGGCGGCCGATTGCGCGGCGGCGACCAAGGTTTCCAGCGTGCCCTCGGGCAGCGGATCTGGCCGAAAGCCGCGCACGGAGCGGTGCGACAGCAGCAGGGCGATATGGTCGTTCCACGGCCCAGCCGCGGGCATGGCGTTTTCGCCATAGCGCAGGGCGAGCGAGTCTTCTTTCGACAGGCTTCCGGAGACGGGAGCGTCCATTGTCACATTTCCCTCAAACGATGGGGCCGTGGTCCGCCCGCGAATGGGCGAGCGGAGTGCCTGACTTGGTGGGCCGTGACAAGGCTACTCCGATTGGGGCTGCCCCAGGCGGAATGCTCAGTTCGGGGTGGGTGCCCCGCCGCGTGGGCCGCTGCCGCCGGCGGCGCCGCCGGAGCCCATGGCATTGAACCGGCCGATATTGCCGAGGAGCTGCTGGAGGAATGAGGCCTCGGTGCCCGGGGATGGCGTGGTGCGGGCCACGACCTGGACCGGGAGGGCGTCGTCCATGGTGCGGGTCTCGATGCCGCTGAGGACCCCCTGGTCATTGAAGTTCATCACGACCACGAACTGGTCCTCGATCCCTGGGGTCCGGGCGATCCGGTTGAAGGTGATCGAGCTGATATAGATCCAGGTATTGTCCTCGAACGCCGCGCGGGTCGTGGGGGAGCCGACAAGGGCGGTGACATCGGCCCGGGTGGAGGTGCCGGGGGTCAGGGACGCCAGGTCATCGGCGTCGATTCGATTGCCCCGCACCTGAAGCGGGGGGGCAAAGACGCCGCATGACGTCAGCCCAAGGCTCGCGGCCCCGAGCCAAACGGCCAGGGGCATTGCCTTTGTCATCGCTTTCCAGGAAAGCCTCATGTTCTACGCCTGCCTCGTCCGGTCCATCGTTCAGTCGATATCGGTCGGCTGGCCGGCAGCCACGGTTGGACCTTCGGGGCCGGCCTTATATATCATGTGCGTGTCATGCCGCCGGGTCGCCTGTCAATCGGCCTACCCGTCCGGCGCAAGGGTTTGATCCGATCACGGACGGGGGTCTCTTGGCTGGTTTTCTGGGCCTGTTTCGGCGTGGTCGGCATGAGCGCGCGGGTTTCCAACTCTATACCACGACCGTCGCGGCGGCGCGTGATCCGTTTCTGTACACGGATTGCGGCGTGCCGGACACGCTGGATGGGCGGTTCGACCTGATCGGCCTGCACGCGTTCCTGGTGATCCACCGGCTGACGCGGGAACCCGAGCCCGGGCCGGCCCTGGCGCAGGCGCTGTTCGATGCGATGTTCAGCGATATGGACATCAACCTGCGGGAACTCGGCGTGGGGGACCTGTCGGTGGGACGAAAGGTGAAGGTCATGTGGGACGCGTTTCACGGACGATCACGTGTGTATTCAGAAGCCCTGGAGTCGGAGGGGGAGGCATTGGAGACGGCGATCGCGCGCAATGTCTGGCGCGGCGCCCCGCCGCCGGACGGGGCGGCCGAACGCCTGTCCCGGATCGTGCGGGCGCAGGTGCGCCATCTGGCGGAGCAACCTTTGGCGGCGCTGGCGCGGGGGGCGGTGACGTTCCTGCCGGCGCGGGAGGCGGCGCAATGACGGTGGAGATGCATCGTCCGTTCAGCGCCGACCGGGTCTCGGCGCAGGGGACCAATGTGACGGTCGAGGCCACGGCGGAGGAATGCGCCGCCTTGGCGGCTCGGATGAATTTGCCGGCGATCCTGTCCCTGCGCTGCCGGCTGCATCTGGAGGCGGATGGGGAATCGGCCGTGAATGTTGCCGGGCACCTGGTCGCCAAGGTCACGCAGGTCTGCGTCGTGTCGCTGGACGAATTCGACGCGACGGTGGAGGAGCGGTTCAAGGTGCGGTTCGTGCCCGCGGGCACCGAGGTCGAGGACGACGACCCCGAGACCGTTGACGAAATCCCGTATGAGGGCCGGCTGATCGACCTGGGTGAGGCGGTGTCCGAGCAACTCGGCCTGGCGCTGGACCCGTATCCGCGGATGCCGGGGGCAGCGCTGCCGGTGGATGACGGGGCAGGGGCGTTGAACCCGTTCGCGGCGTTGGCCGCGCTGAAGCGTAAGCAGTAGGGGGCCTTGGGCCCAACGCGGCCGCCTCTTCGTCATGGTCGGGCTCGACCCGACCATCGCCCAGCGCAACGATTTTTGGGACCATGGACACTTCCGCCGTCCGGAGTCCTTGGCGATGGTCGGGTCGAGCCCGACCATGACGATGGTGCACTGACGTGCCGCCCGGCTCGCCCTCCGGTCACCCCGTCCTTCACCCCGTCCTTCACCCCCCTGGGCGCATGACCGCCAGGTCGCAGCCCTCATCCGCCTGCAGCACCTGGTCGTGGATGATCCGGTCCCAACCCCGCACCGGCTTGGCCGGCGGTGCCCAGTTCGCCCGCCGGCGCGCCAGCTCCGCCTCATCGACCAGCAGGTCCAGCGAGCGGTTGGCGATCGACAGGCGCACCATGTCCCCGGTCTCGATCAAGCCGAGCGGGCCGCCGGCGGCGGCTTCGGGGGTGATGTGGAGGACGATCGTGCCGAAGGCGGTGCCGGACATGCGGCAGTCGCTCATGCGGACCATGTCCTTGACCCCGGCGCGGGCGAGCTTCGACGGGATGGGCAGGTATCCGGCCTCCGGCATGCCCGCCGGCGTCAGGGACCCGGCGTTCTTCAGCACCAGGATGTCGTCGGCCGTCACGTCCAGCGCCGGGTCGTCGATGCGGTTCGCCAGGTCGGCCAGGCCGTCGAAGACCATCACGCGGGCCTCTTTCTCGAACAGCGACGGCGTCGCGGCGCTGCGCTTCAGGATCGCGCCGCGCGGGGCGAGCGAGCCGAACAGCGACACGATCCCACCGACCGGGGATACCGGTTCGGCGCGGGCGCGGATGAAGCGGCGATCGACGAAGGCGGGCTCGACCAGGCGGTCGCCCAGCGTCGTGCCGGTCACGTCGATCGTGTCCATGTGCAGCAGGTCGCGCAGTTCCCACAGCAGCGCGGGCATGCCGCCGGCGGAGTGGAAATCCTCCATGTAGCCTTCCCCGGTCGGCTTCAGGTCGACCAGGACGGGCGTCGTGTCGGACAGTTCATTCAACCGGTGCAGGTCGATCTTGATCCCGCGGCGGCCGGCGACGGCGGTCAGATGGATCAGCGCATTGGTGGACCCGCCGAGGGCCAGCAGCACGCGAACGGCGTTTTCCACCGAGTGTTCGGTGATGATCTCGGACGGCTTGATCGGGTGGGTGATCAGGTGGACGGCCAGCGCGCCGGCTTCCTCGGCCGCGCGCAGGCGGTCGGCGTGGACGGCGGGGATCGAGCCGTGGCCCAGCGGGATCATGCCGAGGGTCTCGCCGATGCAGGCCATGGTGGACGCAGTGCCCATGACGCCGCAGGTGCCGGCGGTGGTGGCCAGCCGGCCCTCGATCTGGGCGATGCGTTCGCCGGTCACGGTGCCGGCGCGATAGGCGGCCCAATAGCGGCGGCAATCGGTGCAGGCGGACAGGCGTTCCCCCTGGAAGGGCGTGGCCAGCATCGGGCCGGTGACAAGCTGCACGGCGGGGATGTCGGCGGACGCCGCGGCCATCAACTGGGCGGGCACGGTCTTGTCGCAGCCGCCGATCATCACGGCGGCATCCATCGGCTGGGCGGTCAGCATCGCTTCCGTGTCGAGCGCGGCCAGGTTGCGGTAGTGCATGGAAGTGGGGGACAGCGACGGCTCACAGAGCGAGACGGTCGGGAAGGCCAGCGGCAGGCCCCCGGCGGCCAGGACGCCGCGCTTCACTGCCTCGATCAGTTCCGGCACCGTGCGGTGGCAGTTGTTATAGTCCGAGCCGGTGTCGACGATGCCCACGACCGGCTTGTCCAGCATGGTCTGGGTATAGCCCATCGACTTGGCGAAGGACCGGCGCAGATACAGCGCGAAGTCACGGTCGCCATAGTTGGCGGTGTTGCGCGCGAGGCCCACCGGCTTGTTGGCGGCGGGCGCGTTCTTGGGGGGGGTGTCCTGGGTCATGCCGGCCATCCTAAGCATCATTCAGCGGAGCGCCACAGGTGCTGAGCCGATAAAATGGCGCCATCAAGCAGTCCCGGGCAGCCATTCGTGGCCCTCGCCACGCGTGGCTGCGGAGGGGCCGCCGGGCCGCGCGGGGCAGGACGGGCAATTTCGCGGGTGCGGAATCCGTGACAAACCGGGGTCTCCCGCGCTAGGAACCGGCCGTACGCGCCGCCGGAGGGGGGCCACGGCCCGCTGTCCTGATCACGGCGCGGGCGGGATTTCTCACCGGACATGGGGTAGGACCGTGCGGAAAAATCCGCCCTGCTCCCTCTCCCTTCGCGGGAGAGGGTTGGGGTGAGGGGGAACACCCCTGGACCGTGCCGCGAGGACCCCCCACCCCGGCCCTCCCCCTCAAGGGGGGAGGGGGACGTGTTGGGTTCAACCGCATCGGCGACCACGGCCGGAGACATGAAGTTCATGGTTCGTTCTGAATACCCGATCCGAGCCCGCCGAGGCAACCGCCACATGATCCCGACGCTCGGCGTTGTCCTGGCGGCGTTGGCCGGCTGCGGACCCAGCTACTCCCCGGACAGCTACACCTCCACCGCCGTGCAGCAGGCGAACAAGGTGGAGCAGGGCGTCGTCATCGGCGTCAGGGAGGTCGGCGTAACCGCGTCCGGCACCGTGGGCATCGTCACGGGCGCGGCGGCGGGCGGGATCGTCGGGTCCCAGGTCGGCAGCGGGGCGCTCAGCGCGCTCGGCGCCCTGGGCGGCACGGTGCTGGGCGGCCTGGCTGGGTCGGCGGCCGAGAAGGTGACCGGGGAACCGAAGGCGTTTGAATACATCGTCCGCAAGGGCGCGGGCGATCTCGTCTCGGTCACGCAAAAGGACGAAAAGCCGCTCGCGGTTGGGTTGAAGGTTCTGGTGATCGCCGGATCGCAGGCCCGGATCGTGCCGGACTACACGGTCAACGACATTGCGGCCGCGCCCCCAACCGAGACACCGGCCTCCAAGCCCCCGGCCGTGATGGCAACGCCTCTGCCGTCGCCGGAGACGGAAACCCCACTGTCGGCATCACCGTCGGCCGAACAGGCGCCGCCGGGTGAGGAGAAGGCGCGGGATATCTAGGGGGCCGCCACACGCCGGGGAATGCCGCTCTACGCGGCCGGCGTGCCGGTATCGGGCGGGCCTTTCAGTTCCACCACATTGCCATCCGGGTCGGTGACATAGATCGACGGACCCTGGCCCTCGGCGCCGTAGCGGGATGCGACGGGGGCGGGATCGCAGCCATGGGCCTTCAGGTGGGCGGTGATCACCTCGGCGTCGAACGGGTCCACCCGCAGGCAGAAATGGTCCATGTTCCGGCCTTCCTTGCCAGGACCCACGCCACCCTTCTGCCCCAGCGTGCCGGACAGCGGCACCAGGTCGATCAGAGCGGTCCCGGCGCGCAGTTGGTACAGGCCGAGCGGGGCCTGGATCTTCTCGACGGGGCAGTTGAGGATCTGGGTATAGAAGTGCATCGACGCGTCGAGGTCGGCCACCCGCAGCACGATGTGGTCCATGTTCCTGATTCGCAGCATGTCTGCCTCCTGGGGCGCTCTGGCGAGGGCTGGATACTGATCCCTGCACCCTCCCGGCTCAAGGGGCGGCAAGCGGGACGCCATCTGGCCAGCGCGCGTTCCGCCCGCTAGGGTCACGCCACGTCGGAAAGACAATCAATAGGGGGACGCGAACGTGCCATCATCCATGCGTCGTGGATGGCAGATCACGAGTGTGATCTTGCTGCTGATCTGCTTCGGCACGTTGTGGGAGGCGCATAACCTCGCGCTGTTCGACCGGCTGGGCCCCGGGCCAGGGTTCTTCCCGTTCTGGCTGGCGCTGCTGGGGGCCATTCTGTGCGGCGTGATCCTGTTCCAGGTGACGCGCAACGCCGCCGATACCTCCATCGAGGACAAGGGCATTTTCCCCCGGGGGGCGGCGGCGCGATCGGCTGCCTCGATCCTGATCGCCGCGGCGATCGCCACGGCATTCCTGGATGTGCTCGGGTTCCGGATCACGATCATGCTGTTCAGCGCCGGCCTGTTGATCGCCTTGGATGAGCGGCGATGGTGGTTGATCGCCGTGTTCTCCGTCGTGGCCGGTTTCGGCCTGTTCCATGTGTTCAACAATTGGCTCGACGTGCTGCTGCCCGTCAGTGAGATGGGGATCTGATCCGATGGAAGGTTTTTTCCACCTGATGGCTGGCTTCGCCGGCGCGGCGACGCCCGGCAACCTGCTCTACGCCCTGATCGGCTGCGTCCTAGGCACGTTGATCGGCGTGCTGCCGGGACTTGGGCCGGCGGCGGGCACCGCGATCCTGATCCCCATCACCTTCAACCTGGACCCGACCGGCGCGATCATCATGCTGTGCGCCATTTATTATGGCGCGATGTATGGCGGGACGATCACATCCGTCCTGATCAACGTGCCTGGTGAGGCCGCCTCGGTCATCACCTGCATCGATGGCCACCAGATGGCTCGGCAAGGCAGGGCCGGGTCGGCGCTGGCGATCGCGGCGGTGGGCTCGTTCGTGGGCGGGTGCGCCGCGACCATCGCGCTGGCGATCGTTGCCATTCCGCTGGCGCAGTTCGCGCTGGGCTTCGGCCCGGTGGAGTTCTTCGCGCTGATGGTCATGGGCCTGTGCCTGGTCGTGGGCATGGCGGGCAAGAACCTGGCGGCGGCGCTGCTGATGACGGTGCTGGGGCTGTTGCTGGCGATGGTCGGCATCGATCCGGTGCGCGGGGCACCGCGCTTCACCGGCGGCATCCCGGAGTTCTTCGATGGCGTGGGCTTCATTCCCGTCGCCATGGGCCTGTTCGGCATCGCCGAGTTGCTGATCGCGGCCGAACAGAAACAGGGTCATATCGTCAAGGCGACGCTCACGAACCTGTGGCCCAAGGGCGATGAGATCAAGCCGACCATCATGGCCATCATCCGCGGCACCGGCATCGGCTTCGTCCTCGGCCTGATCCCGGGCGTTGGCGCGGTGATCCCGACCTTCATGTCCTATGTCACGGAAAAGCGGTTGTCGAAGCACCCCGAGCGCTTCGGCAAGGGCGCGATCGAGGGCGTGGCGGGACCGGAGACGGCCAACAACGCCTATGCCAATGCCTCGATGATCCCGCTGTTCGCCTTGGGGGTGCCGAGTTCTCCCACGATCGCGGTGCTGATGGGCGCGTTCATCATCAACGGCCTGACGCCCGGCCCGTTCCTGTTTCAGGAGCGGCCGGATCTGGTCTGGGCGGTGATCGCGAGCTTCTTCATCGGCAATCTCATGCTGCTGGCGCTGAACCTGCCGCTGGTGGGGCTGTGGGCCAAGCTGCTGCGCATTCCGTTCAGCTACCTGTGTACGGGCGTGCTGATCTTCTGCATCATCGGCTCCTACAGCCTGAAGCAGTCGGTGTTCGACATCTGGGTCATGCTGGGTTTCGGCCTGATCGGCTATGTGCTGCGGAAGATGGAGTTCCCGCTGGCGCCGGCGATCCTGGCCATGATCCTGGGTCCGATGATGGAAAAGTCGCTGCGGACTACGCTTGAAATCTCGGGCGGCAGCTTCATGATCTTCTTTGACCGCCCGGTCGCGCTGGGCTTGCTGGCGGTGCCGCTGATCGTTTTTGCCTTCCTGATACTTCGCCCCAAGGCTCTCTCGCAGTTGCGCGAAGCCGAAGCTGATTGAACCAAGGAGTCACATCATGTTGACCCGTCGTAGCCTTGTCGCCGCCTCCGCCACCTTGCCGTTTGCCGGGCCGTTTGCCGGGCCGGCAATGGCGCAGGATTATCCGCGCCGTCCGATCCAGATGATCGTGGCCTTCCCCGCCGGCGGCGGCACCGATGTCGGTGCCCGGGTGCTTGCCTCGATCGCCGAGAAGGCGATGGGGCAGTCGATCCTGGTGGTGAACAAAACCGGCGCCGGCGGCCAGGTTGGCTGGACCGAGGCATCCCGCGCCAAGCCCGACGGCTATACGCTGGCGTTCATCAACCTGCCGGGGCTGAACACCATCATCCTCGATCCGTCGCGGCAGGCGCTGTTCAACCTGGACAGCTTCATTCCGGTGATCAACCAGGTGATCGACTCGGGCATCATCTGGGTGAAGGCGGACAGCCCCTACAAGACCCTGAACGACCTGATCGAGGCGGCGCGCAAGGCCCCTGGCAAGATCAGCGTCTGCACGACGGGTATCCTGAGCGATGACCACCTGGCGATCCTGATGCTTCAGGACGCGGCGAAGGTTGAATTCCGCATCGTCCATTTCGATGGCGGGGCGCAGCAGTTGACCGCTGTGCTTGGCGGGCATGTGGAGGTCGCGTTCGACAATGTCGGCGGCGGCGCGGTCAAGCGGATGCAGTCGGGTGACGTGCGGACGCTGGCGGTGATGGACACCGAGCGATCCAAGTTCATGCCGACCGTGCCGACGATGGTGGAATTGGGCTATCCGACGGTGATTTCATCGTCGAGCCGTGGGGTCGCGGTGCCCAAGGGCACGCCGCCGGCCGCGATCAAGGTGATCGAGACCGCCTTCGCCAAGGCCATGTCCGACCCTGAGCACGTGAAGAAGCTGGAGGACGCGGGCCTGGCCATCAAGGTGATGGTGGGTGACGAATACGCGAAGTACTACCGCGAACTGCACGCCACGGCGGCGAAATATACCGAGTGGGCGTTGAAGCAGCGGTAAGTCCGGCGGGGCGGGGCGCGTCCATCGCACCCCGCCGCTTTTGTGCCTCAGCGGCTTCCTGTCGGGCGGCGGCGGCGCGCAAACCCGATCCCGGCAAGCCCAAGGCCCATCAGGGCGAGGCTGGCTGGCTCCGGCACGGCGTTCGGCCCCATGTTGAAATCCTGGAGGAGCGCGGCGCTCGACAGCGCCGTATCGTAGATGCGGACCTCGTTGTAGGTCGCGCTCCCGACCGCGTCGCCGGGCCAGAGTGACTTGCCCAGGGTCATGAAGTTATCCGTGAATGAGGCAAGGGTCGTGGGATTGTCGAAACCGGACCCGAGCGCGACGCCGTTGACGTAAAGCTGAACCCGCGTCGACCCGCCGCCGCCCGCGCCGTCGGCAAACGTGACCGCATAGACGTTATTGGCGCCGACCCAGGATGGCCGATCGTATTGGTGGTCGTTGCGCACGCCAGCGCTCATCCAGCCGAACCCGCTCGTCCCAGCGGTCGTCCCCAAATTCCACGACCATTGGATATAGCTGTCGCTCGGCGACCCCGAGACCCCGAGGCTGGTGCCGGTATCAAAAATCCGGCCAAAGAACTGGATGGCGTTCTGCCGCCCCCAGATCTCGATCGTGGCGCTGGTTTTTCCGTGCAGCAGGCCGCTTCCCAGGCTGACGTAGTTCGCGCCAGAGCCGCCGTTCAACGTGATCGTCGAACCATCAAGGGAATGGGAGCCCGTGCCGACGATCGTCCCGTTGTGGCCGCCCACCGAGTCCACGACCGTGGCGCCGCTCGTTTCACTGAAGCTCCAGCGGTTGACCAGGGCGGCCCGCGCGTCGCTGACGGCCGAACACAGGATGCCGGTGGCGATGGGAATGATCAGGGGGAAGGCTCGGACGACCGACATGGATGGGTGGTTGCGTGGCATGGGAGGCCTCCGTTGATGGGGGGATCATGCTGCGGGCCCGGTGTCGGTCCCCGTGGGCATGGCCGCTTGTTCAGGAAGGGACCCTAGGGATCGGCCGGGATCGGGACTGTGGCATTTCACACAACACGCACCGGCGGTCGGGTGATCGGTCGGCGGCGTGGAGCGGCGGAACGCGGACCCAAGGCCATCCGATCCGGGAAACCAGCCTATGGAACCGTTGCTTGGAACCTGCCCCTGGAACCCGCCCCTGGAAAATGGCCCTGCACCCAGGCAGAATGGCGGTCCCCGAGGACCAGGCCATGCATATCGACACCGACGCCACCCAGCACCTGCAACGCGCCGCGCTCGCCGCCAAGGATGCCTCCCGCGTTCTGGCCCGCACCGACGCCGCCACCCGTGACGCCGCCCTGCGGGTCATGGCCCAGGCGTTGCGGGACGCGGCGCCAGCGATCCTGGCCGCCAATGCCGCCGACCTGGCCACGTTCTCCGGCACCAACGCCTTCCGCGACCGGCTCATGCTGAACGAAGCCCGGGTCGAGGCGATGGCCAAGGGTCTCGAAGACGTCGTCGCCCTGCCGGACCCGCTCGGCCGCGTCCTCGCGGACTGGACCCGTCCGAACGGGCTGCACATCAAGCGGATCGCCACGCCGATCGGCGTGATCGGCATGATCTATGAAAGCCGGCCGAACGTCGGCGCCGACGCCTCCGCCCTGTGCCTGAAATCCGGCAACGCCGTGATCCTGCGCGGCGGGTCCGAGAGCACGAACAGCGCCCGCGCCATCAACGTCGCCCTGCAACATGGCCTGACCGAAGCCGGTCTGCCGCAAGCCTGCATCCAGGTCGCCCCCAACGCCGACCGCGCCTATGTCGCCGCCATGCTCGCCGGCGCCGGGCTGATCGACCTGATCATCCCCCGCGGCGGCAAGGGCCTGGTGGAACGCGTGCAGCGGGAGGCACGGGTCCCCGTGCTCGCCCATGCCGAGGGGCTGTGCCACACCTATGTCCACGCGGCGGCCGATCCGGCGATGGCGCGGACGATCGTGGCCAATGCCAAGATGCGCCGCACCGGCGTCTGCGGGGCGACGGAAACCCTGCTGATCGACCGCGCCGTCGCCCCCGATTTGCTGCCGCCGATCATCGACGACCTGCGCGCCTTGGGCTGCGACTTCCGCGCCGACGCCGCCGCCCGTGCCATCGTCCCCGACCTGACCGCCGCCAACGACTCGGACTTCGATACCGAGTGGCTGGACGCGGTGATCTCAATCGCCGTGGTCGATGGGGTGGATGCCGCTTTGTCCCACATCACCCGCCACGGCAGCGAGCATACGGAAGCGATCATCACCGAGGACGCCGCCGTCGCCCAACATTTCCTGGACGGGATCGACAGCGCGGTCGGGCTCTGGAACGCCTCCACCCAGTTCTGCGACGGCGGGGAGTTCGGGTTCGGCGCCGAGATCGGCATCGCCACCGGCCGCATCCACGCCCGCGGCCCGGTCGGGTTGGAGCAGCTGACGACCTACCGCTACCAGATCATCGGCACCGGGCAGGTCCGGCCCTGACCAACCCCGGCCGCGACCCGGTTCCCCGTTTCGGGGACGGCCGCCGCATGCGGATCGGGCTGCTGGGCGGGTCCTTCAACCCCGCCCATGAAGGTCATCTTCTGGTCGCCCGGGCGGCGCTGCGGGCGCTGCGGCTGGACCAGGTCTGGCTGCTCGTGTCCCCCGGCAATCCGTTGAAGCCGCGCGCCGGCATGGCGCCGATGGCGGAACGGATGGCCAGCGCCCGGGGCATCGCCGATGGGCGGCGCATCGTGGCGACCGGGATCGAGGCGCGCCTCGGCACACGCTACACCGTCGACACGATGCGGTTGCTGCTGCGGCGCTTTCCGAGGGCCCGGTTCGTCTGGCTTTGCGGGGCGGATATCCTGACGCAACTGCCGAAATGGCGGCGATGGGCGGAAATCCTGCGCCATTTGCCCTTTGCCGTGCTACCCAGACCGGGCCATACGCGTTCGGCGCTTGCGGGACGGATCGCGCATCGTCTACGCCGCCATCGTCAGCCCGTGCGGCGGGCCCGCCTGGTGCCCGGTACCGCGCCGGCCTGGGTCTATCTGCCGTATCGCGAAAGCGCGCTCTCATCCACGGCCCTGCGGGCCGCCAGCAAGGAACCCGTCCGATAACCAAGCCGCCCAAACCGCCGTCCTCCCCGTCCCGGCACCAGCCCGCCCCGCGCAAGCGGGCGGCGAAGCCAACCCTGCCGGAAACCGGGGTCCCACCGGGCTCTCCGCGCAAGAAGACGATCGCGGCCGGCCCGAAGAAGGAGGCCGCCCCGAAAAAGGCCGCGTCCCGCGCCCGCAAGGTCAAGCTGGAGCCGTCGGAACTCGACCGCATGCAGGCCCTGATCGTCACCAGCCTGGATGACGACAAGGCCGAGAACATCGTGTCCCTGGATCTGTCCGGGAAGGCCACGTTCTGCGACCGGATGGTGATCGCGACGGGCCTCGCCGATCGGCAGATATCCGCCATGGCGCAGCATCTGAAGGAAAAGCTGGCCGCGGTCGGGCTGAAGCGCGTCCAGATCGAGGGCGCGGGTGGGTCCGACTGGGTGCTGCTCGATGCCGGCGATATCGTGGTGCATCTGTTCAAGGCCGAGGCGCGGGAGATCTACGCGCTGGAGAAGATGTGGGGTTCCGATCTGGATGAGGCGGGTTAAGCATCATTCGGCGGAGCGCCGGAGGTGCGGAGCCAGCAAAATGATGCGTCATAGGCATCGGGAAGACAGACGCGGCGGGCCGGGCTAGGGTTCCGGCGCAGCAGGGGAAACGCCGCCATGTCCACGCCGCTCGAATTCGGATGGTTCCTGCCGACGTCCGGTGACACGACCTGCTACGGCGACCGCGACAAGTTCATCGCGCCGTCGCCCGAATTGTTCGACCGCGTGATCCTGGCGGCCGAGGCCGCGGGGTTCGAGTATTTCCTGGTCCCTGTCGCTTCCACGTGCTGGGAGGCCTGGATCAGCAGCGCCATGGCGATGGGCAAGACCAAGCGGATCAAGGCTTTGGTCGCCGCGCGCCCAGGCTATGTCAGCCCCGTGCAACTGGCCAAGATGGGCGCGACCTTCGACCAGCTTTCCGGCGGGCGGCTGTGTGTCAACCTGATCGCCGGGCAGAGCGACGCGGAGGCGTTGTCCGAGGGCATCACGATGGCCAAGGAAGATCGCTATGCGCTGATGGAGGAGGATGTCTCCATCATGAAGGCGCTGTGGACGACCAAGGGCGGCGTCAGTTTCGAGGGGCGGTTCCACACCATGAAGAACGCCCATATCACGCCCAAGCCGTTGCAGCAGCCGCACCCGCGCTTCTACCTCGGTGGCGGGTCGATGGAGGCGTGGGAGCTCTCGGCGAAGCATTCGGATATCCATCTGTTCTGGGGCGACACGCCGGAACGTATCGCCGCCAACATGACCACCATTCGCGGCCTGGCGGCGCGCCATGGGCGGGCGGAGACGATCGGGTTCGGAATGCGGTTGCAGATTCTGTGCCGGGAAACCGAGGCGGAGGCCTGGGACGCGGCGCATGAACTGGTGCGCGACGTGACCGAGGCGCAGACCCGTTACATTCGCACCAATTTCGCATCCTCGGTCGCCAACCAGCGGGTGCAGCAATTGGCGCGCGAGCATGGGGATCTGATCGGGCCGCATCTCTGGACCGGCGTGACGCGGGTGCGGCCAGGCGCGGGGATCGTGGTGGTGGGCAACCCGGCGCAGTGCGCGGCGACGTTGCAGGAATTCATCGACCTGGGGTGTTCGTCGTTCTGTTTGTCCGGGTATCTGCATGACGAGGAAGCGACCCGCTTCGCCCGCTGGGTGCGGCCGTTGCTGGCGGAGCGGAACCGGGGGCGGATGCTGGCGGCTTAGGGGTTAGAGGGGGATTGTCGCCGGATCGGGCGGCTACAAGAGATGGCGCGGGAGCGGTGCTCCCGAAGGCGCCCCTCTATATGGCTTTTTGGCACGGGACGGTCCCCTCATCGTCATGGTCGGGCTCGACCCGACCATCGCCAGGGATTCAGGGTGGCATATATCCTCCTGATTTCAAACGTTATTCTTCTGGGCGATGGTCGGGTCAAGCCCGACCATGACGATGGAGCATCGACCGCACCTCAAGGTGGGCCCGCCGCAGGGGACGCCCCCGCGCCGAACGTCATATCCGCGATGACCCCCCATCCTCGACAACCCGCCCGGCCTTGGCCAATTTCACACCCCAATGCGTCTCCCACCGGAGTCGCCCCGATCACGGCCGCCAGCAGGAATTCAGCATGAACCTCCAACCATCAGTGCCCGATCATTGGGATGTGGAAGCGGATGTCGTCGTCGTCGGCTTCGGGGCGGCGGGCATGGCGGCCTCCGTCACCGCGCATGACCTCGGCGCCAAGGTCGTCATCCTGGAGAAAGCGCCCGAGGGCGAGGAAGGCGGCAATACCCGCGTCGCCGGCCAGGGCTACCTGAACACATCCTCGGTCGAGGGCGGCATCGCCTATCTGACCGCGCTTTGCGGCCCCTACACCGTGCCCGAGGCCATGGTGAAGGTCTGGGCCGAGGAGATGTGCCAGAACAACGACTGGCTGAGGGACCTCGGCGGCGATCCGCAGGAACACCAGCACCCGCCGGTCGGGATCGAATTCCCGGAACTCCCCGGCTCCGACAGCGTCCACAAGTTCCATGACGGCCCGACCTACGGCTATTCCTATACCTGGAAGTTGTTCGAGCGCCTGGTGAAGGAACGCCCGATCGAAATCCTGTACGAAACCCCGGGCCGCGAACTGATCCAGCACGACATCACCAAGGAAATCCTTGGCGTGCGCGCCATGCGGAATGGCAAGCCCATCACGGTCAAGGCACGTAAGGGCGTCGTGCTGACCTGCGGCGGGTTCGAGAACAACCAGGAGATGATCCGGAACTACCTGCCGGGCGTCCCATATTGCTACACCTCCGGCTCTCCCTACAACGAGGGCGACGGCATCACGATGGCCATGTCGGTCGGCGCCGATCTTTGGCATATGAACAACTATGCCGGCCCGTCGATGGCGCTGAAGGTGCCGGAAGTCCGGACCTCGTTTTCCATGCAGGCGTTGCACTACAGCAAGGAAATTCCGGGCGGCGCGATCGTCGTCGGCCCCGATGGCAAGCGCTTCGTGGATGAGAAGTTCAAGACCCGCCACGGCAAGGTGCCGGTCAACGGCAATTGGCTGCCCTTGTCCACGCCCTGCCCGATGTACCTGATCTTCGACCACGCGCATTTCGCCGCCGGCCCGCTGTACGACAAGCACCCAAGCCACGGCTGGACCCAGATCGTCGAGCGCTATGACTGGAGCGCGGACAACAGCGCCGAACTTGCCAAGGGCTGGATCAAGGCCGCCCCGACCATCGCCGAACTCGCCGGCGTCATCGGGCTCAATCCCGCGACATTGGCGGCCACCGTCGATCGCTGGAACGGCCATTGCGCCGCCGGCAAGGATGCCGAATTCGGCCGCACGCTGATGATGACGCCGATCGCTCAGGGACCTTTCTATGCGATCGAACTGTCACCCTCGATGCTGAACACCCAGGGCGGGCCGCGCCGCAACGAAAGGGCGCAGATCGTGCGGCCGAACGGCACGCCGATCCCGCGGCTGTACAGCGCGGGGGAACTCGGGTCGATCTACAGCTATCTGTACCAGGGCACCGGCAATCTGGGCGAATGCCTGGCGTTCGGCCGGGTGTCGGCGCGGAACGCGGTCGCCGAAAAGCCCTGGGATCAGGCCTGACCTAACGCGGCTTGGGCTCAACGCGGGCATGCCGCCGCATCAGCAGCAATAGCAGCAGCGGCGGCAGCACCACGAGTGTCATCAGCCGGAAGTCGTTGTTATACGACGTGATCTGCGCCTGATACGTGATCATCTGGTCCAGCATCGCCGCCCCGGCTCGGGTGGCGGGGTCCAGGAAATGCTCCACCGCGTCACGGCCTTGCAGCGTCCGGTTGAACGGCGTGATCCCGGCCGAGATTTCCTCATGATTGGTCTGGAATGCTCGGCTCAGCGTGAAGGTCATGACCGAGATGCCGATCGCCGCGCCGATGTTGCGGGCCAGGGCCTGCACCGCCGTCGCCTCTCCGCGCAGATGCGCGGGCAGGGTCGTATAGGCCATCACCGTCATCGGGTTGAACACGAAGCCCACCGAGATCCCCTGGATCAGCATGATCAGCGCCATGTGCCGAGCGTCCACCGAGGGGGTCCAGGTGCTCATGTCGTAAAGCACGATGCCGAGAAGGATCAGCCCCGCGGCCATCAGCTTGCGCTGGTCGATCCGCATCCCCAGCCGGGACGCCACGAACATCGACAACATGATCCCGACGCCGCGCGGTGCCATCGCCCAGCCGGCATCCTGCGGCGAGAACCCCGCCAGCTTCTGCAGATACGGCGCCAGCAACGCTCCCGTCGCCTGCATGATCGCCGACACGCAGAACACCATGATGATGGCGGAGGCGAAGTTGCGGTCCTTGAACAGCCCCGTCGGCAGGAACGGCTTGTCCGACGTGCACATATGGACAACGAACAGGTAGAACGCGAGGCCGGCGATGACCGCCATGACCATGATCTCCCGCGCGGTGAACCAGTCCATGATCTGGCCGCGATCGAGCACCATCTGCAGCGACCCCACGGCCAGCGCGAGCATGCTGAACCCATACCAACTGAACTTCAGCGCCGGCTGCGGCATCGTGCTGGGCATGAACAGCACCAGCCCGGTGACAGCCAGGATGCCAAACGGCAGGTTGACGTAGAACACCCAGCGCCAGTTGTAGAAATCGGTCAGATAGCCGCCGAGCGTCGGACCCAGCATCGGCCCCATCGTCACGCCCATTGAAAACAGGGCCATCGCCTGCGCTCGGCGGGAGAACGGGTAGATGTCCAGCATCGTCGCCTGCGATAGCGGCGCGATGCCGGCACCGAACGCGCCTTGCAGGATGCGGCAGGTCACAAGCTGCGTCAGGGTCTGCGCCGCGCCGCACAGCATCGACATGATCACGAAGCCGACCAGGCAGCACACGAACAGCCGCTTGCGCCCGAATCGCTGCGCCATCCAGCCGACCGGCGCGGTCATGATCGCCGCCGCGATGACGCTGGACGTCAGCACCCAGTTGATCTCATCGGCGCTGGCGGACAGGCTGCCCTGCATATACGGAAGCGCCACCACGCAGATCGAGGTGTCCAGCACCTGCATGAACATCGCCAGCATCGAGGAGGCAGTGATCAGGCGGCGATGCGGAACCTCGACCTCATCGGACATCGCCTTTCATCGCCTCCGGCAAGCGGCGGGTGGACGGTCCGGGAGCGATCGGGGTCTGGGTGGCTTCATCCGATGCAGTGTGTGCCTTGTTTGACGATCACGCCACCCTTTGATCGGGAATGGCAGACCGGGCGTTTCCTGTTGTGCGGGCGCGGGGCGCTCCGTTACCCTCGGGCGGTCGCTGGCGGAGGGGAGCGGGTTACAGTGCGCGCCTTCCGATGGATCGTCCTGCTGGCCCTGGCCTGCGCTGCCTGCGCCACGCCCGCGCCGTCCGAGAGTGGCCCTCGGACCGAGACCGTGTTCGTGGTCATTCGGGGTTGGCATACCGATATCGCGGTCGCCGCCGATGGCCTGGATCCTCGATTGGCACCCTTGCGCGCCACGTTCCCGGGCGCGCGATTCCTCGTGTTCGGGATTGGAGACCGGACGTTCCTGTTCAAGGAACAGCCCGGCTTGATCGACATGCTGACGGCCTTGCTGCCCAACCCGACGGCGATGCTCGTCACCGCGCTGAACGCCTCCCCCGACATCGCCTTTGCCGAAGCGACTTCCGTGATCCCACTGAAGGTGACCGTGCAGGGCCTCGTTCGGCTGAACGAATTCATCGCGTCATCGGTGGAATACGGGGCTGACGGCGCGCCTCGGCTGCTGGCCGAAGGGCCTTATCCGGGCAGCTTGTTCTACTATGCGACGCCCGAATATAGCGGGCTGTTCACCTGCAATACCTGGGCGGCCGAGGCCTTGCGGACGGGCAGATTGCCGATCCGGTCCGCGGGCGTGGTATTCGCGACCGGGGTCGCGGAACAGGCACGCCGAGCGGCGGAGTGACGCGCTCTAGCGGCAGGGCAGGGACGAACCATCCGCGCAGACAACCGTGGTTCCGGCCGGAACCACGATGGTCGAGGTCGCGGGCGGCGGCGGGTTGCTGCTGCTGAAACTGACGCAGGCCCCAAGAGCCAGGGGGAGCAAAAGCGACATCATCTTCATGAAACGCATCGAACAAATTCCTTATCGGCGATGATGGCGAGCAAGAAAAGCCGCGCCCAGCCGGCCGGAAAACAATGCCGGCCTTGCAGAATGACATATTGGTCATTTTTCGTAACTCCCAAGCACCCCCTGGGTGAGTCCGAT
>CAMCDA010000006.1 GCA_945873195.1 Asaia bogorensis | reverse complement strand
CCCAACCGTTGAAGCGCAGGTGGCCGGGTCAAGCCCGGCCATGACGGGTGGGGAGTGGTTCAGCCCCCAGCCCCTCAGCCCTTGCCCTTCGGCTGCGCCAGCGACAGGGGCACGTACCGTGTGCCCTCGGCGCCCTGGATCAGCATCAGCACGAACTTCCGATCCTGCTTCCGCGCGGCCTCAACCCGGCGCTGCACGTCGGCGGTGGTGGAGACCTCGTTCTGCTGAACCTCAACGATCAGGTCCCCGGCCTTCAGCCCCTTTTCGGCGGCTGAACCACCAGCCGAGACCTCGGTCACCAGCACACCCTTGGCTTCGGCGCTCAGGCGGAACTTCTCGCGCGCTTCCGGCGTCAGCGCCGCGATCTTCATCCCCAGGCCCGCGAGTTCCACGGCCTTGGCGGCATCGTTGCCCTTGCCGTCCCGTTCGGACGCAAGCTGCGCGTCGTTCGGCCGTTCGCCCAGGGTCGCCATGATGGTGACCTCCTTGCCGTCGCGCCAAACGACGACCGGGACCTGCTTGCCCACTTCCGTGTCGGCGACGACGCGGGGCAGGCCGCTCATGTTCTTCACGTCCTGGCCGTTGAACTTCAGGACGATATCGCCGTTGCGGAGCTTCGCCTTATCGGCCGGCCCGCCCTCGTTGACGCCGGCGATCATCGCGCCGGTCGGTTCCTTCAGTCCCAGGCTTTCCGCGATCTCGGGCGTCACCTGCTGGATGCGCACACCCAGCCAGCCGCGCCGAGCCTGACCGAAGTTCTTGAGCTGGTTGACAACGTTGGAGGCGAGCTTGGACGGGATCGAGAACCCGATGCCGATCGATCCGCCCGACGGGGAATAGATCGCCGTGTTGATGCCCACGACCTTGCCATCCATGTTGAACAGCGGTCCGCCGGAATTGCCCCGGTTGATCGCCGCGTCGGTCTGGATGAAATCATCGTAAGGTCCGGAATTGATGTCGCGGCCGCGCGCCGAAACGATGCCGGCGGTCACCGTGCCACCGAGTCCGAACGGATTACCGATCGCCACGACCCAGTCACCCACGCGGGCGGTGTCCGAATCGCCGAACTCCACGAAGGGCAGGGGCTTGTCCGACTTCACCCGTAGCAGCGCGAGGTCGGTGCTTTCGTCCCGCCCGACGACGGTTGCTTTCAGCGTCGTGTTGTCCTGCAGCGTGATCGAAATCTCATCCGCGCCGTCGATCACGTGGTTGTTCGTGACGATCAACCCTTCCGGGTCGATGACGAAGCCGGACCCCAGGCTTTGCGGCCGCCGCTCGGGCCCGCGCGGGGGCGTGCCCTCTCCGCGGTTGCCGGGCGGGCGGTTCTTGTTGAAGAAGTCCTTGAAGAACTGCTCGAACGGCGAACCCGGCGGGAAGTTCGGCATTTCCGGCCCGGGCTGCTGGCGCTGCTGGGCGGCTTGGGTGGACGACACGTTGACCACCGCGGGCAACAGCCGCGCGGCGAGGTCGGCGAAGCTCTCGGGCGCGGACCGGGCGGTCGCCGCCGGCACCGAGAACGGCACGCCGGCGGGAACCGTCACGAGCAGCGATAGGCCGATGAGAGCCGCGCGGGCTGGGACAGAGCGGAACACGTGCATGGTCTCGGATCCCTGGGATTTGCACCGCATATTGGCTGACAGACGGGCCGCGATAACGCGACCCGCCACATTGTCAGGGCTCGGTCAGCGGCGGTGGAGCCTGAAGGTAGCGAAGGTAGTCGTTGTCAGGTGTCAGGACCAGCCTTGTGTTGCCGTTCCCCAGCGCCTCCCGGTAGCCATCGAGCGTGCGCCACAGGCTGAAGAACTGCGTGTCCTTGCCGAAGGATTTGGCAAAGATGTTGGTCGCTTCCGCCTCGCCCTCACCCCGGACCCGGTCTGCCGTCGCCTGCGCGTCGGCCAAAAGCACGGTCCGTTCCTTTTCCGCGTCGGCGCGGATGCGGGCGGATGCCTCGGCACCCTCGGCGCGGGCCTGGGAGGCGACGCGCTGGCGCTCGGACTGCATGCGGGCCAGAACCGCCTGGGTATTTTCTTCCGGCAGATCGGCGCGCCGGATGCGGAGGTCGACGATGCTGACGCCGAAGGACTGCATCTCGGTGTTCACCTGCCTGGCGATCAGGGCCATGATCTCCTCGCGGTCGGCCGAGAGCACGTCGAGCAGCGTGCGGCCGCCCATCACGCGTCGCAGCGACGACGTGACGATCGAGTTCAATCGGCCGCGGATGCCGTCCGGCACCGGACCGAGCGCCTGGTAGAACCGCAGCGGGTCGGTGATGCGGAAGACGGTGAAGCTGTCGACGATCAGCCGGCGCTGGTCGCCCAGGATGATTTCTTCCCCCGGCAGTTCGACGTTCAACAGGCGGTTGTCGAACACGATCACGTTCTGAATGAGCGGGATCTTGAAGTTCAGGCCGGGTTTCTCGATCAGTCGCACGACATGGCCGAACTGTGCGACCAGGACCTTCTCGGTCTGCTCGACGGTGAACATGCTGGCCGCGCCGAAGAAGGCGGCGACGGCCAGGGCGCCGAGCCCGGCGATGGACAGGCGGTTCATCGGATCGCTCCCGCGGCGGGATTGGCTGGGACGGCGGGCCTGTTAGCACCTGTCGTGGCAGGCGGCGTGTTCAGCGGGAGGAACGGCACGAGGCCCTTCATCCGGTCATCCACGATCAGCGTCTGCGTATGCGTAAGCAGGTCCTGCATCGCATCCAGATACATGCGGCGCACGGTGACATCCTTTGCCTGCTGATAGGCCTTCAGCACGTTGTCGAAGCGCTGGGTCTGACCGGTCGCCTGTGCCACCGCCGCCTGCTTCGCGCCCTCGGCCGTGGTGACGATCCGCGCCGCCTCGCCTCGGGCACGCGGGACGATGTCGTTGCGGAAGGACTCCGCCTCGTTCCGCATGCGTTCGGCGTCCGTGTTGGCACGTTGCACGTCGCGGAAGCTTTCCACGACCGCCGCCGGCGGATCGACCTTCTGCAACTGCACCTGCGTGATTTCCACGCCCGCCTTGTAGCGATCGAGGATCTGCTGCGTCTGGCGCAGCACGTCGGTTTCGATCTGCGCGCGGGCCTGTGTCAGCGCCGGCTGGATCGGCGTGCGGCCGATCACCTCTCGCATCGAGCTTTCGGCCACGCCGCGCACAAGAAGTTCGGGATTGCGGGCGTTGAACAGGAAGTGGGCGGCATTGCTGATGCGCCAGAACACCGCGACGTCGATGTCGATGATGTTCTCATCCCCCGTCAGCATCAGACTTTCACCTGGCACGTCTCGCAGGCCCTGGTCGCGCGTGACCTGGGAGCGGAAGCCAATCTCGGTGCGGTTGATGCGGGTCACGGTCGGCCTTTCGACCCGTTCAATCGGCCAGGGCAGGTGCCAATGCAGGCCAGGCGGGGTCCAGTAGACGAATTCGCCGAAGCGCAGCACCACGCCCTGCTCATCTGGCTGCACGCGATAGAAACCGCTGCCGCCCCAGATCGCGGCGACGCCCAACGCCACGATGGCGATGCCTCGCCCGCCGGATAGGAAGCCACCGCCGCCGCCGAGGATGCGCCTTACGGTGCCCTGAAGCTGGGCGATGATGCCGTCGAGATCAGGGAATTGGCCGCCACCCTGGCCGCCGCCACCGAATGGGCCGCCGGGACGTCGCCCGCCGGGGGGCGGTTCGTCACCGCCGCCGCCACCCCAGGGACCGCCGGGCGGTGGACGATTGCCTCCACCGGAGCCATCCGAAGATCCGCCCCCCTGAGAACCACCTTGCGAGCCGCCGGGATTACCCCAGGGGCTAGGGCCGCCATTGTTCCAAGGCATGGGACTTTTGAAGCTCCTGTAGGGTCTGGTTATCGTTGGCCGTTGGCGTTACCACGGCTCACGCCATATAGGGGGCGCGTTCAATTCTGCCAGCGCTTATCCGATGGCGGTGAAAGGTTTGCAAGCCAATGACGACCCCTTCGGCCGACTCCCTCCGCGCGGCCCTGCGTGCCATCAAGGATCCGCGATCCGGGCAGGACATCGTAACGGCCGGATTGCTTGAGGGCATTCATGTCCGGGACGGCCTGGTGCAGGCGTCCCTGATAACCGACCGGGCACAGGCCTCGGCGATGGAGCCGGTGCGCCAGCAGGCGCAGGAAATCCTGTCCCGCCAGCCGGGCGTGCGGAACGCCACCGTCGTGCTGACGGCGCATAAGGGGCCGGCCCCGGCGCGGGAGGCTCCGCGTGGGCATGGGCACGCGCATGGTCCGGGTCCGGGCGGTCCGGGCGCCGGTCCTGGTGCCGGCCCGGGGGGTGGCAAGCCGCCGCTGTTGCTGCCGGATGTGAAGGCGATCGTCGCCGTGGCTTCCGGCAAGGGCGGGGTCGGGAAATCCACCGTCGCCGTGAACCTCGCCGTTTCCCTGGCGCGGCAGGGGCACAAGACCGGGCTTTTGGACGCCGATATCTATGGGCCGAGCCTGCCGCGGATGGTGGGGGTCAATAGGAAGCCGGAGGTGCGGAAGGACAAGATGATCCCGCTGCAGGCCTGGGGTCTGTCCTGCATGTCGATCGGGTTCCTGGTGGATGAGGAAACCCCGATGATCTGGCGCGGCCCGATGGTGATGGGCGCGCTGGAGCAGATGATGGGCCAAGTGGAGTGGGGCGCGCTCGATATTCTGATCGTGGACATGCCGCCGGGCACCGGGGACGCGCAGTTGACGATGGCGCAGCGCGTGGCTCTGACCGGAGCGGTGATCGTTTCCACGCCGCAGGATATCGCGCTGATCGATGCGCGCCGTGGCGTGAAGATGTTCGAGAAGACGAACGTGCCGGTGCTGGGCGTGGTGGAGAACATGAGTTTCTTCTGCTGCCCGAACTGCGGCCATCGGTCGGATATCTTCGGCCATGGCGGGGCCCGGGAGGAGGCGAAGCGGCTCGGGACGGAGTTCCTGGGGGAGATTCCGTTGTTGCTGGATATCCGCGTGGCGGCGGATGGGGGGACCCCGATCGCGGCTTCCGCGCCCGAGAGTGAGGGGGCGAAGGCGTATGATGCGCTGGCGCGTCGGGTTTGGGAGAAGGTGAGCGGGACGGGGGCGGCGCGCGGGGCTGGACCTCGGATTGTAATGGGGTGAAAGCGTGGGTGCTTCCCGGGCATTGGCTCGGGAAGCACCTGCTTGCAGGCGCCAGCGTCGTTATCGCCTGACGAATTGTGTCGCGAGAGACGCCAGGAATGGGATCAGCACCTGCGCCGTGAAGACCTTCCATCCAGGGAAGTCGTTCAGAAGGTTGTCAGCCTGGAATGCGGCGCTCTTGTTGGTCGTCAGGTCATTACGACCCAAGGCCTTGAGGACCACGTCAGCCATCATCGCGTAACCTGGTATGGTTGGGTGCATATTGTCCAGGCTGGTGAAGCCGCCATGGAAGCCGAAAGGTGTTGGCGTAATCGGGCGATTGTCGATGGTGATGTCGGGGTCCTCGATCTTGATCCCATGGCGATGGTAGTGCTTGCCGTCCAACGGCGGGCAGGCAGGGTAGAGGTCCGCGAACACAGCGCGGTTTCCCAAAGCCGTTCGCAGCGTTTCATCCGACCGCGCGTTAATGCGAGCAATCATCTCGTCATATTGCCGCAGTGAGTCACCGCTGACCGGCGTCTGCGTGCCGGTCAGCCGAGAGCCGTAGGCGGGAAAATATTCGTCTCCCGGGAAGATGTTGTCTTGCGTGTGGTCAGGCATGAGGTTGGGCACGAAGCGCGGCCTGATCATGCCGTTGAAGACGATCTTTTCCACCCTGTTCGGCAGCGCCTTCAGCCGGTCGGCCAGTTCAGTGACCAGTCCGTTGATTTTGGCCTCGGTCTCCGCCATGGTCTTGATATCGGCTTGGGTCGTAAAGCGGATGTCGCCCATGAAACATGCGTTGAACAGGCCCTCATTGCTGCCAATGTTGATCAGCAGAATACGCGGCGCCCGTTGGATCGCCTGATCCAACTGCGACAATCCCCCCTGTTCCGGGCGATGCCGAGGGTTGAGCGTGTAGCATGCACTGAGCGCGAACCAGAGATCGATGAACTTGTTCGAGTCACTTACGAATGAAACATCATTGTTCCGGAATTCATCGGATAGGCGGAGGAACTCCTGCCACTTGCTGTCGTAGGTAAGGGTCCACAGTTCCTTGATGACTGCGCCGCCGATCGCGACGTTGTCGAAGGCCTCGTGAGCCGACCAAGGTTGACCGGGCTGCCAGTGCAGGAGGTTGCTTCTGCAGATCGCGGGCATGTTCTTGACGATCCCGGCAATACCACCACCGCGAAGCTCCTTTACGATATCCCAGAGCAACGGCTGGGACAGATCGGGGACAACCATTTTCATTCCCAGGGCCCGTGCCACCTGGGCGGGTGCGGAATGCTCCGCCATCCAGGGCGGCATGCTCAGTGAATGGATGCCCTGGTACATCGAATCCCCGATGGCCATGATGTCGGGTTTTTCGGAATACTGGTTCACAGCGCGTACCCTCCGTTGATGTTCAGCCGCGGGTTCCGCTCTGACGGCGTCGCCTGTAGCGTGGGAAGGTAGGACTAAGAACGAAAAAGAAACAACGTCACGCTCAGGTGGATGGCATAGCCCCATGAGCGACCCCAACACCCCCGTTGCCCCCAACCCCGCCGCATGGCACCGTCCGCCGCAACGGAAACCCAAGCTTATCGGACAGTCTCGTGACCCTGATCCTGGCCAGCCGGCCCAACGTCTATTCCTGCTCCCCCCTCGACCGCATCGCCACGCGGCGCGAAGACCACGCCTGGATCGAGCAGGAGCGTCACAACCCCGACAGCCTCTATGTCCCGGTCTGGCGCAATCGCAACCTCGTCGCTGGGATGGAGGCGAACAGCCCCGAGGCTGTCTACATCTCGGGCGCCACCGCGCAGGCCCTGCACATGGCGGGCGGTCCTTGGGCCTTCCTCGGCCTGCTGGATGGCAAGGCCGTCTTCACCATCGACATCAGCGTGGCCGAGGACCCGATCCCGCTGCTGCCCGAATCCGTCGGCCAGTTCGTCGACCTCCGCTCCGTCGGTTGGGGCGTCGCTCGGCCCGAGGCCTCGGTCCTCGCGCATGCCCGCGGCCTGATGCATTGGCGCGCCCGCCACAAATTCTGCGGCGTCTGCGGCGGCGTGTGCGAGATCAAGTCGTCCGGCCACATGATGCAGTGCACGGCGTGTGAGGCGCAGCATTTCCCCCGCACCGACCCCGCCGTGATCATGCTGGTGCACCAGGGTGACCGCGCGATCCTGGGCCATTCCACCCGCTTCCCCCGCGCCGCCATGTATTCGACGCTGGCCGGCTTCGTCGAACCCGGTGAAACGCTGGAAGAAGCGGTCCGGCGCGAAGTGCTGGAAGAAGTCGGCGTCACCTGCGGCACCGTCCACTACCACTCCAGCCAGCCCTGGCCGTTCCCCGGCAACATCATGCTGGGCTTCTACGCGGAGGCGCTGAGCGAGGAAATCACGATCGACCCGGAGGAGCTGAAGGACGCTCGCTGGTTCTCCCGCGATGACATGCGGAACTGCGACAAGCTGGGCTTCGCGCTGCCGCGGGTGGACAGCATCGCCCGCCGTCTGATCGAGGACTGGCTGGCCGCCGGCTGATGACGGATCAGCCGGATATCCTGACGATCGGATACGAAGGCTGCACGATCGACGGCGTGCTGGAAACGCTACGCGCCGCGCGGGTCGAGCTTCTGCTCGACGTCCGCGCGGTGGCCGCCTCCCGCAAGCCGGGATTTTCCAAGCGCCAGCTCGCGGCGGGGCTGGACGTGGTGGGTATCAAGTATGTGCATCTGCAAGGACTGGGCACGCCCAAGCCGGGCCGCGACGCCGTGCGGGCGGGTCATCCAGAGCGGATGGAGCCGATTTTCCGCGAACACATGACGTCCGACCGGGCGCGGGCGGAACTCGCCCAGGCGCGTGTGCTGGCGCGCGAGCAACGTTGCTGCCTGCTGTGCTTCGAGCGCGACCACACGACGTGTCACCGCCAGTTCGTGGCCGAGATGATTTCGGACGAAACCGCCCAGGGGATCGTGCACCTGGCGGTTTGATACTGGACGGCGTAACGATTGGCTCTCGGCCGATGCCAATTCGTCGTGGTGGCCGAAGGGTCGCCATCCACGGTTTTTGTTGTCCACGACGAAATGGCACTCGTCAGGGGTCACGATCAAGGCCGGCTGGTATGCACTACCGCGGGATGGGCGCACCGCCCGTAGCCAGGCGGGATAATGGACGACAGGCCATAAGCCGCTCGATCCCTATGCCGCCGCCACCTGCGGCTGGTCCAGCATCAGTTCCGCCTGCGCCAAATCCACCGACAGCAGGCGCGACACGCCGCGTTCCTGCATCGTCACGCCATACAACCGGTCCATCCGCGCCATGGTCAGCGGATGATGCGTCACGACCAGGAAACGAGTTCCGGTTTCCCGCACCATGTCCATCAGCAGCAGGCAGAACCGCTCCACATTCGCATCATCCAGCGGCGCATCGACCTCATCGAGCACACAGACCGGCGCCGGATTGCAGCGGAACACGGCGAAAATCAGCGACAAGGCGGTCAGCGCCTGCTCCCCACCCGACAGCAGGGACAGCGTCGCGAGTTTCTTGCCCGGCGGCTGGGCGAAGATTTCCAGGCCCGCTTCCAAGGGATCGTCGGAGCCGACCAGCGCCAGATGAGCCCGTCCGCCGCCGAACATGCGGCTGAACAACTGCTGGAAGTTGCGGTCGACCTCCTGGAACACCTTGTTCAGCCGCTCCCGCCCCTCCCGGTTCAGATGCCCGATGGAGCCACGCAGCTTGGCGATCGCCGTGGTCAGTTCGTCGCGGTCCTTGTCGATGGCGTTCATCCGCTCCTCGACCGCCTGGGCTTCCAGTTCGGCGCGCAGGTTGACCGGACCCATCTCCTCCCGCTCCTTCTGCAGGCGTTCGAGCTTGCGGCGGGCCTTTTCCTCGGTGTCCTGGGTGACCTCGGCCGGCGGGTCGGGCAGCGCGGGGTTCACGCCGAGGCGTTCCAGGATGCGTTCGGCGACGGTGCCCCAGGCATGGTCGGCCTGCTGCTTCGTGGCCTCGGCGCGCACCAGGTCCTCGCGCGATATGGCCAGCTTGGATTCGGCGGAACGGCCGGCGCGGTCGGCGGTGTCGGAGTCGTTAACGGCACGGTTCAGGATGTCGGCAGTGCGCTTGTGTTCGGCCTCGGCCGTCTGCAAGGCGTCCAGCGCTTCGGTGCGGCGGGCGGCGATGGCGGCGGGGGCGGCTTCCAGGGTCGCCTGCTCGTCTTGGGCGTTGGCCAGGCGGGCGGTCAGGTCCGTGACGCGTTCGGCGGCGTCGCGGGCGCGTTCGGTCCAGCCGGTCCGTTCGGCGGTGATGACCTTCAGGCGGTTGGCGCGGGCATTGTGTTCCCGGACCAGGGTTTCCTTCGCCGCGCGGGCGCTGGCATCCCGAGCGCGGGCGGCCGAAAGGGTCGCGCGCGCCGCTTCTACCGCCTGCCGTAAAGCGGCGATGTCGGGCAGGTCGGCATGGGCGGCGCGGGCCTGGGCCAAAGCGGCTTCGGCTTCATCCCGTTCCCCGGTCATCCGGCCCAACTGGTCATCGGCGGCGGCGAGGCGCGCGGCGGCCGTCGCGGACTGGTTCCGCAGCGCCGCCAGCGCCGCCCGGGCGCGTTCGAGCTTCTGTTCGATGTCCCGGCGGGCATTGCGCCCCTGCTGTTCAGCCTGGGTCGCGGCCTGGGCGGCGGTTTCGGCCTCGGTCCTGGCGGCGCGGGCGGCGGCGGCGGCCTGTTCGGCTTCGGCCAGTCGGGACTTCAACCCGGCGAGGCGGTTGCGCTGCTGGAGGCGGACAGCGGCGGCGGTCGGGGTGCCGGCGCGAATGGTATAGCCATCCCACCGCCAGATCGCCCCGGCGCGGGAGACCAATACCTGCCCCGGCGCCAGATCGGACTGATGGGCGGCGCCAACATCGTCGTCATCGACCAGACCGATCTGCGACAAGGCCCGCGCCAGCACGGGCGGCCCCTTCACGAGCGTATCCAGCGCGACGGCGCCGTCTGGCAGCACGGGAGTCGGGTCGAAGGCCGGTAGTTCCCGCCAATGCCGAGCGGCGGCGGGGTTGAGGGCGGAGGTCAGCTCCTCCCCCAGGACGGCGCCAAGCGCGGCTTCCAGGCCGGCCGGCACGGTCAGGGCATCAACCATCGGCGGCCAGCGTTCGCCGTCCTTCACCGCGAGGATTTCCGCCAAAGCCTGGCATTCGGCAGCCAGACGGGCGCGGGCAGAATCGGCCGTGGTCTGTGCCTCCCGCACGCTGCCCAGGCGGACGGTGGTCGCGGACCGGGCCTGTTCGGCGGCTTCCAGGGCCACGCGTGCGGCGGCGAGGTCGCCCTCGGCCTGCACGGAGTCGTCGGTTGCCTTGGCCAGCAGCGCCGGATCGACCTGCTGTGTGGCCACGCGCCCGCGTTCCTCATTCAGGCGGATGAACTGGTCCTGCAGGCGGCGGAACCGCTGGTCGGCCTGGGTCAGCAGCGTGTTGACGGCATTGGCGCGGGCATTGGCCTCGGCCGCGGCCTCCGTCGCCGCGTTGGCGGCGGCTTCCGCGACCCGCAGCGCCTCGGCCGCCTCGGTGGCGGCGGTTTCCAGGGCGGCGGCGCGGGGGGAGTAGTCGGAGTCCGCCTCGGTCAGTGTCGCCTGTTCGGCGCCGAGGCGTTCCTCGGCCGTGGTGGCGTCGCGCTGCAATTGCTGGGCGTGGAACAGGTCGCGCTGGATGGTGTCCAGCCGGCGGGTCGCTTCCCCCAGGGCCGTGCGGGCGCGCTGCTCCTCCTCGGCGATCCGTTCCTGCGCCAGGCGATGGCGTTCCAGCGCGGTGCGCGCGACGGCTTCCACTTCGCGCAAGGGCGGCAAGGCGGCGGCGGTTTCGGTGGCGCGGGCGCTGGCCAGGGTCGCGGTCTCGGTCGCCGCGGCCACCGCGATCCCGGCATCGTGCAGGCGGGCGGCGGCGGCAACGCGGGCGGTTTCGACGAAGGCGCGCTGGATCGACAGCAACTCGGCCTCGGCCGACCGGATCATGCCGGAGATGTTGCGGTAGCGGGCGGCCTGCCGAGCCTGACGTTTCAGACCGGAGAGCTGGCCGTCGAGCTGGGATTTGAGGTCGTCGGCGCGGGACAGATTGGCCTCGGCCGCGCGCAGCTTCAGTTCGGCTTCGTGCCGGCGGGCGTGCAGGCCGGTGATTCCAGCCGCTTCCTCCAGCACGGACCGTCGGTCCTCCGGCCGAGCGCCAACGAGGGCACCGACGCGGCCCTGGCTGACCATGGCGGAGGCGCGGGCGCCGGACGCGAGATCGGCGAACAGGGTCTGCACGTCGCGGGCGCGGGCTTCCTTGCCGTTGACCCGATAGGCCGACCCATGCCCGCGCTCGATCTTGCGGACGACCTGGAGATCGGGCTGCTCATGGAAGGGCGGCGGGGCGACGCCCTGGGTTTCCTCCAGGAACAGCGTGACTTCGGCGATATTGCGGGCGGAGCGGCCGGTGGTGCCGGCGAAGATGACGTCCTCCATCTCCCCGCCGCGCAGGTTGCGGGCGCTGGACTCGCCCATGGCCCAGCGCAAAGCCTCCACAACGTTCGATTTGCCGCAGCCATTCGGGCCAACGATTCCCGTCAGGCCCGGCAGGATCTCGACATTCGTCGGCTCCGCGAAGCTCTTGAAACCAACGATGCGCAGGCGGCGAAAACTGACCGGCAAACCGTGCTCCGTGCCCTAGACCATTGAATCCAGGGCGGAAGCACGATCGCAGCGCCCTAGTCCGGGACGAGCTTGCGGAAGGCGTCGAAGCTCAGGTCACCAGAATACTTCTGGCCATTGACCACAAAGCTCGGAGTCGCGTCGATCTTCCATTTTTCCTGGGCCAATTGGGCCTGGCGGATGATCCAGTCGCGCAGTTCGGTGTCGGCGATGGCCTTGTCGAAGGCCGGACGGCTCGTGCCGGCCAGCGCGGCCATCTTCCACAATTCCTCGGTCGGGTTGGCGCCGCGGTTGAAGGCCCAGCGATCCTGCGTCGAAAGCAGCGCCAGGATGAACGCCTCATACCGTTCGGGCGGCAGATGGCGCGCGACCATGGCGGCGGTCAGGGCAACCTGGTCCAACGGATAGTCCTGGTAGATCAGCCGCATTTTGCCGGTCGCGACCAGTTTCTCCTTGATCTGCGGCAGGGTGGTGCGGGCGAAGGCCGCGCAATGGCCGCAGGTCAGGGAGAAGAATTCCGTCGCCACGACCTTGGCGTCCGGACTGCCGATGGACCGTTCGGATTGGGTCGGAGATCCCTGGGCTGCCGCTTGGGATGGCGGCAAGGACAGCATTGCGCCGGCCGCCGCGAGGGCGGCACCCTTGGTGGCAAGAGCCACGAAATTCCGTCGATTCATGGGTATCAGGGCCTTGTTCAAGGTGAATGGGGTCAGCGGCGTTTCTGCTTCGGGGCCAGCACCAGGCTGCCGAGGGCGGCCAGCGCGTCGCGCAACTCCCCCGGCGGCAGATGCGCGACCGCCGCATCCCCCGCCGCGCGGGAAATCGCCGGTTGCGGAACGGGGCGGGTCGTCTTCAGGGCGTTCGGGGCAACCTGCATGAAGCGCAGGCCGCGGACGGTCTGTACGCCGGAATGGGCATTGATCCGTTGCATCAGTTCGATCGCCATGTGCTGCAACTCCATGGCGATCGGCCCCGAGCAGGCGATCGTCAGCGTGCCGGCCGAGATCCGGCGCGGCTCGGTGACCTCCGCCAAAGCGGGGCCGACGATGGAGGGCCAATCCAGCATCACCTGCGCCCCGGCCGGCGCCGACCGCTGAAAGGCCGGGCGGGCGAGCGCGGGGATCAGCATGGCGACCGGGCGCGGTCCGTAGACGTGCCGGGACTTCGCCGTCATATCTGGGGCCGTGTCGTCGTCTGTCATTCCGCCAGCCGCCCTGCTGCTCCATTGGTACGATCGTCATCGGCGTCGGATGCCCTGGCGCGCCGAACCCGGGCGGACCACCGATCCGTACCGCGTCTGGCTGAGCGAGATCATGCTACAGCAGACCACGGTGACGGCGGTCATACCGTATTTTGAACGCTTCGTAAGCCGGTTCCCCTCGGTCGAGGCGTTGGCGGCCGCGCCGCTGGACGATGTCCTGTCGGCCTGGGCCGGCCTTGGCTACTACGCGCGCGCCCGGAACCTGCATGCCTGCGCCCAGGCGGTCGCCGCGCTGGGGGCGTTTCCGCGTGACCTGGACGGACTGCGGGCCTTGCCCGGGATCGGTCCCTATACCGCCGCCGCCATCGGGGCCATCGCGTTCGGGATCCCCGTGGTGCCGATCGATGGGAATGTCGAGCGCGTGGCCGCCCGCCTGTTCGCCATCGACACGCCGCTGCCCGCCGCCAAACCCGCCATCGCCGAGGCCGCCGCCTGGATCGGCGCCGATCCCGACGCCGCCGCCCGCCCGTCCGATTTCGCGCAGGCGCTGTTCGATCTGGGGGCGACGCTGTGCACGCCGACATCGCCCGCGTGTGGAGTGTGTCCCTGGACCGCCCATTGCGTTGGCCGGCGGGCGGGGATCGCCGCCGAACTTCCCATCAAGGCGCCCAAGCGGGTTCGGCCGATCCGCTACGGCGTCCATTTCTGGCTGTCGGATCACGCAGGCCAGGTGCTGCTGCGCCGCCGCCCCCCCAAGGGCCTGCTGGGCGGCATGACCGAACTCCCAGGCACACCATGGCGTGACACGCCATGGACGGCGGCCGAGGCCATGGCGCACGCGCCTTCCCCCGCCGATTGGCGTCCGGCCGGCCAGGTGCGGCATGGGTTCACCCATTTCGAGCTGATCCTAGATCTGTTTGCCGCCCGTGCGGACGCGATCAAGGCTGACGGACTGCTGCGTCCGATCGCGACGCTGGAGCATGAGGCGCTGCCGTCCGTCATGTGGAAATGCGTGCGCATGGTGCTCGGCACGCCCGCCTGACGGTCCTCGGCCGCGGCATCATTGCAATACTCGGTAGAATATTCTTCGTGAAATTATTTGGTTGCGTCCATTAAGCGAACATCGTTAACGTAACGTAAAATAATGGTGAAAAACCCTCCGTCCGGCGGTTGCGCCATAACTCGAATGGAGTCTACAATAAGAATAATAACAGACGAGCCGGGTTTTCACCGATTTCACATGAACTCCGCGGAGGGTAACGTGGCAAATAGACAAATGATAAATTACTGGACAGGTTGGAAGTCATTCCTGGCGGCCGGCGCCTTGGGCCTGGCGATCGCCGGGACCGCCAGTCCAGCGGCGGCGCTGGTGCTTTATGCGAATGGGTTTGAGGTTGATACCGCCGGATGGACCGCCTTCAGCCCCGGCTTCCACCCGACTCGGGTGGCCTCGGGGACCAACGGCATCACATCGGCCTCTGGCAGCTTCCATGCCGTCAGCAGCCCGACCGGATCGGCGGGGAACTGGGGCGGCTACAATTTCGGCGCGGGGGCGGCGCCAACGGCTTTCCAGGCGTATCGCACGTCCATCGATATCTACCTGGATACGGGCGGCGGTTGGACAAATGACTCACGATTCGATTTTGATTCGGCGATCAACACCGCCGCCGGCGGGCACCGTCGCGACTTCATCTTCAATGGTGGGTTCTACGATTCACTCGATCTGACCGGGCCAGGCGCGGGGACGAACCGGTTCGTCATCAGCGCCAGTCCCAACAGCCAGCCCGGCAGCGCCTTCGCCAAGAATCCGGCGCGCGATCCCATCGCGATCGGCAGCTCGGGCTGGTACACGTTTGAGCATGAGTTCTACAACAACGGCGGTGTCCTGGCGGTCGACATGACCATCTATGATGCGTCGGACGCGATCGTGCATAGTTGGACACTCAGCGACGGGACCGACCTGATCAACCTGATCGGCGGCAACCGGTATGGATGGTTCAGCTACAACCAGTTCTCGGTGCTGGCGTTCGACAACGCCTCGCTGGAAGTGCCGGAGCCAGGCACCCTCGCGCTGTTCAGCCTGGGCCTCGCGGGGATCGGGCTGGTTCGCCGGCGACGCGCCGTCCCCTGATCGAACGCGCCATTCCCCGGTTCGGACCGGCACCGGGGAAATCGGCCGCGGCGTTAACCGGATGTTTACGGTCTCCTGGCATCGTCAGCCCCATCGCCGCGATTCGACGTGCCGGTCGCGGTGCACTGATGCCGGAGATCCTTGTTCATGCACCGCAAGCTTTACGACTGGCCGATCGCGCGTCGGCTGCTGATCGCCTATTTCCTGTTTCTGCTGCCCATAGCGTTCCTGCTATACGTCATCATCGACGATGCCGCACATCACGTCGCCATCACGCGCAAGGAAAGCGCCGGCGCCGGCGCGATCCAGGTCCTGTCCCGCCAGCAGGACGCGATCCTGCGCGGTTCGATTGCCCCCACCGCGGCGGCGGACGCCATCGGCCGGCTTGATCCGTCGCTCCGTGACGCCACGGATCCGCGCGCTGTCTCGGCCGCCGTGGCGGCGCTGAAGGTGGCCAACAACCCCCAGGCCGCGAGCGAGGCGCTGCTCGAACTCATGGTCCGGACGCAGGATTCATCGGGGCTGACGGTCGATGTTGATCTCGATTCCTACTATCTGATGGACGGGATCACCGGAAAATTGCCGTTACTGGTGCAGGAGCTCGCCGGGCTCGCGGCGCTGACGCGGCGGCCGGCCGGCGATGCGGCGACGGCCACCGACCTGGTCATCCGCAGCGCGCGGACGCGCCCGTTGCTGGCCGGTATCGAGGCCGCCTTGCGGACCTCCTTTGCCGCCAACGCCGACGGCGGGACGCGCCAAGCGCTGGCCGAACCGCTGCGTGACATGATGGCGGCCACGGGCGGAGCCCTGGCGGTGCTGGAGCGGTCCTCGGGCGCGGACGCCGAACAAGGCGTCGCCCGCGCGATGGTCCAGATCGCCCGGTTGCGGGATCTGGGCGTGACCGAACTCGAGCGGCTATTTGAACGGCGCATCAGCGGGCTTTGGTATGGTGTCGTGACCGCCCTGGCCGTGCCCCTGGCCCTGTTCGGGCTGGGGATCGCCTATGTCCTGCTGGCGATCCAGGCGGGAACCGCCCGCCCGATCCGCCAGATGACCGCCGCCATGGGCCGCCTCGCGGAGGGGGATCTGGATGTCGGAATCCCCGCCATGGGCCGCAAGGATGAGGTCGGGCAAATGGCCGCATCCATGACCGTATTCCGTGAAAATGCCATCCAGGCGGCCGAACTGCGCGGCGAGACCGAACGGGTCCGGATCGCGAAGGACCGCCGGCAGGTGGCCATGGACCGCTACACTCACGACTTTGGGTCGGCCTCGGCGGGCGCCATGGAAGGGTTGACACAGGCGGCCGACGGCATGCGGATGCAGGCCACCGAGATGTCCGGCATCATCGGGCGCACGCGGGAACTGGCGCGGGAAACCGCGAGCGGCGCGGTCGAATCCTCCCGCAACCTGGCCTCCGTGGCCGCCGCGGCCGAAGAGATGTCGGCCAGCATCAACGAAATCGGCCGGCAGGTGACCCGCGCCGCCGACGTGGTGCGGGAGACGGTGGAACAGGCCGCGAAGACGGATGCCAAGGTGGCGGGGCTGGCGCTGGCCGCCGACGCCGTCGGGAATGTCGTGCGGCTGATCAGCGATATCGCGGGACAGACGAACCTGCTGGCACTGAATGCCACGATCGAGGCCGCGCGGGCGGGAGATGCCGGCAAGGGCTTCGCCGTCGTCGCCGGAGAGGTCAAGGCGCTCGCCGCCCAGACCGCGAAGGCGACCGAGGAAATCGTCGGTCAGATCGGGTCCATTCGCGCCGCGACGGCGGACGCGGTCGATGCGGTGCGCGTCGTCGGCACCGCCATCGGAGAGGTGGAGCAGATCGCCAGCGCGATCGCCTCGGCCATCGAGGAACAGGGCGCGGTCACGCGGGACATCGTTGCCAGCGTGCAGACGGCCACGACGGCGACGATGCTCGCGACCGAGGCGATGGAGAACGTGTCGGGTATGTCGGCCGTGGCCGATCAGGCGAGCCAGGGCGTCATGAACGGGGCAGACGCGGTCAAACAGACCTCCGAATCGCTGCGGAACGAGGTGACGTATTTCCTCGCCTCCGTCGCCCGGGCCGGGGAGGAGGACCGCCGCCGCTACGAACGCATCCCGGGCCTGGATCATCGCGCCACGCTGATGCAGGCCGGGCAATCGGATCAGGTGGCCACAATTCATGATATCTCCCGCGGGGGAGTCGCGCTCGCCAGTGGTCTCGTCCGCGCCGCCGGCACCGAGATGCGGGTCGGCCTGCCGGGGGGAACGGCGCCGGTCTGGGCGCGGGTGGTGCGCTGCGCCGACGGGATCGTGGCGCTCGCGTTCCGTCAGGACGACGCGGCGTTGCCGATCATCGATAGCAGCCTGGACCATATTGCGGCCCAGTCTCCGGCGCGGGCGGCATGACACATCTCCCCACCTTGATCGGCGGCGCGATGGCAAGCACTCTCCGCCCCGACCTTTAACGGAGAGTTTGGATGAAAGTGCGCGCCGCGGTGGCCCGTGAGGCCGGAAAGCTGCTCAGCCTGGAGACCGTCGATCTCGACGGCCCGCGGGAGGGTGAGGTGCTGGTGGAAATGAAGGCCACCGGCATCTGCCACACAGACGAATACACGCTGTCGGGCAGCGATCCGGAGGGGCTGTTCCCCTCGATCCTGGGGCACGAGGGCGCGGGTATCGTCGTGGACGTGGGCAAGGGCGTGAGCAGCCTTCGCAAGGGCGACCACGTGATCCCGCTGTACACGCCGGAATGCCGCCAGTGTGAGTATTGCCTGTCGCGCAAGACCAATCTGTGCGTGGCGATCCGGTCGACCCAGGGCAAGGGGCTGATGCCGGATGGAACCAGCCGGTTTTCCAGCGGCAAGGACCCGATCTACCATTACATGGGCACATCGACCTTCGCGAACTACACCGTGCTGCCCGAGATCGCGCTGGCCAAGATCCGCCCGGACGCGCCCTTCGACAAGGTTTGCTATATCGGCTGCGGCGTGACCACGGGCCTCGGCGCGGTGATGAACACCGCGAAGGTGGAAGCCGGGGCGCGCGCCGTTGTGTTCGGGCTGGGCGGCATCGGGCTGAACGTGATCCAGGGCCTGCGGATGGTGGGCGCGGAACAGATCGTCGGCGTGGACCTGAACCCGGCGCGCAAGGCGATCGCGGAACAGTTCGGCATGACGCATTTCGTGAACCCGAGCGAGGTCGAGGGCGATCTGGTCCCCTATCTGGTCGATCTGACCAAGGGCGGCGCGGATTATTCGTTCGAGTGCATCGGCAACGTGAAGGTGATGCGCCAGGCCTTGGAGTGCGCGCATCGCGGCTGGGGCAAGTCGATCATCATCGGGGTGGCCGGCGCGGGGCAGGAAATCTCCACCCGTCCGTTCCAGTTGGTGACGGGGCGGACCTGGATGGGCACGGCGTTCGGCGGCGCGCGCGGGCGAACCGATGTGCCTCGGATCGTTGATTGGTACATGGACGGCAAGATCAACATCGACGATCTGATCACGCATGTCCTGCCGTTCGAGCAGATCAATGACGGGTTCGAGCTGATGCGGAAGGGTGAGTCGATCCGGTCCGTCGTGACGTTCTGATCGCGTGCGCGGTCCCGTCCGGTTGGGCGGGGCCGTTCCCTAGAACGTCGCGCGGAACTGCAGTTTCGGGCGCAGGACCCAGCGTGAATACTCTGCCGACGCGACATTCGACTGCCGCTGCTCAAACCCGAACGCCAGCCCGATCATCGTCACGCTGGTGATCTGATACCGCACGCCGGTCGAAACATTCAGCGTCCAGTCCCGCTGGGCCGTTCGGCGGTTCTCATACGCTTGCATCGACAGCGTCGGAATCAGCGGCTCCCACGTCCATTCCTTGTCCAGCGCATAGCCCAGCGGCGCGCTGATTTCGAGCTTCCAGCGGTTGCGTGAGTCCGGATTGCTCCAGAGATGGCTGACCAGAAAGGCCGGCACAACGGTCCAGTCGGGCGCGAGCGTTACCCGGCGCGCAATGGCGGCGCGCAGGTCGAAGCCTGTGCCGTTCCAGGGGCCATAGTATTCCTTGAAATTTTCCTTCACCTCGAACGCGCCGGACAGTGAATATCCGCCCACCGACCAGGCCGCCGAGATCCCGCCCGATGCATCGGTGCTGGGTGTCTGGTAGGGATTCTCCCGAATGGTGGCCTTTTGCTTCACATAGAGGTCGATCAGAAAGCTCTTGGTGAACCGGTGCCGAAGGCCGGTCCAGACGCTGGGATTGATCGACAATGTCGGCGGGCGGCCCCGCGCGGACGGTGCCCCGCGGTTCGCGCGCACCGGCGCGGCGGGATCCGTGCTACCGCCACCGCCGCCCGCGACGTTGTCGATCACATCGTCATCATCCGCCGCGTCGATCTGTGCCAAGGCTGGATGCGCCGTGGCAACCGCCAGAACGACCGCGCCGGCCAATACCCATGGGTGACGGCGTATCACGTGCGCGGTCTCGGGCGTCGGTTGTGCCACATCGCGTGCCTCGGGGCGTTTTGTCTTGATGGTAGTGAGGAATTTCGGTCATACACGCAAAAGGAGAATGTTGGCCAGATCGTCGCGTCGGCACCGGAAGCCATGTGCCAGCGCCTACACGCAGTGCAGAGGCACAATTCATGTCAAATGTAACAAGATGGCGATCCACCATGCTGGCCGGCGCGATCCTGGCCGGGGGCCTCATGTCGTCCGCCTGGGCGCTGACGGCGGAGGAGTTCGCGCGGGCGGAAGCCAACTTCAAGGCGGCGAACCCGGGTGGCACGACGCTCAATCACGCGCAGTTCAAGGCTTTCATCGACCTCAACGCCACCGGCAAGATCGGCCGAGCGGCTCAGATCAAAAGTAACAATGCGTATGATCGGGCGTTTGGGGTGGTCGATGCGAACAAGGACGGATCGATCACCTGGGATGAATATGTAAAGGCGCAATAGCGGTTTGCCCCATGCGTGGTAGCATCGGCCCTGTGATCGGGCGAGGGCCATGCCATGAACGACGAACTCGACCGGCTTTTCGCCAAGATCCACGCCATCGAGGATGAAATCGAACAGCACCTCACGGCCAGGCGGGCCCCGTTCAAATACCGCCTGACCAAGGGCAAGGCCGCGTTCGAACCCGAGGTCAAGCAGGTTCACCGCGGCCAGCGGATGGGCGTGTTCCGGTACCTCCGAGAGGCGAAGCTGAAGCACGTGGTGACCGTGCCGGTGATCTATGCCACCGCGATCGTGTTCGCGCTGCTCGATCTGTTCCTGACGGTCTATCAATGGATATGCTTTTCGGCCTGGGGGATCAGCCGCGTGGCCCGCCGGGATTACATCGTGATCGACCGGCATCGCCTCGGCTATCTGAACGCGATCGAGAAGCTCAATTGCGTCTATTGCGGCTATGCGAACGGCGTCCTCGCCTATGCGCGGGAGATCGCCGGGCGGACGGAGCAATATTGGTGCCCGATCCGCCATGCGACGCAGATCCGCGGCGCCCATTCCCGCTACAAGGAATTCGTCGACTACGGCGATGCCGCCGGCTACCGCGCCAGGCTTGACGCTTTGCGCGCCAAGCTGCGGTAGGCTTGCATCCGCGTTGGTTCTGGACAGCATCCGTGCGTCGTCCATTATGTATGGATACCGAACCCGGAGGTCCCCACGATGCCCGCCAGTCTGTCGCCCGACCAAGTTGCCCAATACAATAAAGATGGCTTCGTCTTTCCGGTCGATTGCCTGACCGCTGAGGAAGTGCGGTACTACAGGGGCCGCCTCGAAGCGTTTGAGCGTGAGCAGGGCGACACCTTCGGCCGGCTGCCGAATTTAGTTTGACAGAGTCAGATTTCATGGCATGATTTTTGCCCGTATCCGGCCCATTTTCTGTTGAGTGCGGAAACGGGATTCGATCGCGCCTTGTCGTCGTGCGTGCCGCGCATTGATCCGGGCGATGAGGGCCTCTTTTCCTTCCGGCTTGCGCGGTAATGTCTCCTTCAGCATCTCAACGATGTCGCGTGGCGTCAGCAATTCAAGCCCGGGTTGCTGGGCCACCCGCTGTTCGGCAATGAATAGCATCGCCAGCATGACCATGGTGACGTGATGGTGCCATGACCGCCAACCCAAAGCCTGATAATCGGCGAGGCCACACTCGCCCTTGGCATCTTCAAAGGCGCGCTCGACCCAGAAACGTTGCCCTTGCATCTGCGCCAACCGGAGCAGGGGCGTATCAACCGGTGCGTTGGACAAGCTGTATTTGATCGTTTTCACCGATCCCACTTCGCGCCTGACGATCAGATGCCAGCCGTGTGCCTCGGCCTCTTCGCCATCCCAAAGCCAGACCCGCCGGTGTGCGATGTCGACCTGTAATTGACCGCGCGTGCAGTCGCGCAGCACACAGCGGATCCAGTCCTCGGGACGCAGCGTCTTGGCCAGGCTTTCCACTGTGACGGGTGTCGCGGCAGCCTGTTGTTTCTTCGATGGGCGCCCACGGCCGGGCTTTGCCTCCGGCACATGCAGTCCGGGGTCCTCGATCCAAACCCGCTGGTCGCGATGCACATCGGCGATGAAGACTTCCCCCATCGCATTGAGCGCCCGCAGGAAGGCCGGCTCCTTGCCGTAACCGGCATCGATGCCCACCCAAGCGAACCGCATGCCGCGAGTACGCGCCTGACGCACGATATCCAGGGCATGCTCGCTTTTCGAGGTCAGCACGCGGGCCGCCTCCGGAATGCCCGCCTTATCGCAGCGCGCCGGATCGTCGATCCAGCGCTTCGGCAAATACAATCGCATGTCGATCGGCGTGTGGCGTTGTCCGTCGCTCAGCACGCCAAACACCGCCACCTGACAATTGTCCACCTTGCCCAGCCGGCCCGTCCATTGCCGCGCCACGCCAACCGAGCGGTCGCCTTGCTTGGGAAAGCTGCTTTCGTCGATCAGCAGGCAGCTTGTTGGCTTGCCGCCCAACAGACGGTCCGCGTCGGCTCCGATTTGGGCCACCACCGGTTCGTGCTCCCAGGGGGAGTTGCTGATGAAATGCTGCAACTGTTGGGCGCAGCCGTCTTCAACCACCGCGGCCATCGCTTCGAAGGTACAGTCCTCGGCTTGTGCCAGCCCGTGCAGGTAGCGGCATGCCACAGCCGTGCTGTCGCGTGTCCGGGTTCGGAAAAAACGCCCGTGACGGACGAGGAACCGGCCGAATGCTTCGGCGATCCCCTCGACCAACGATACGGTTAGCCGTCATCAGGACATATTGTTACCTGACGAACTGCCAGCTTCATTTCGTCCTCCAAGCCGCGAATCGGTCGCACTCCAGAGAATCAGCGTGGGAATTCAATGTCAAGGTCGTCAATGTGATTTTGTCAAATTAGATGGTCGCCGATTTCAGGTCAGCGTGGGGCGTTGGAGACAACAATCCCGTTGACAAGGGAACTGATACACTCGCCCCCAGACCAAGTCAAACCATATTTTCCTATTTATGGATTTTTATCCTCGCACCTCGATCACAGCGAGCCCGTCCAGCTTTGCACCGCCAGGCTCGATACGGCCACGACCAACCAGGTGACGAAGCCCAGGATCAGCGGCCCCGGCCCCGCGCCCACAAACGCCCGCCAATGCCCCTGAAGGCCGACAGCGACCATCGCAACCACAAGCACCGCGCGGCCGGCCCACTGGATCACGTCGCCAAACGACCCGAACACCCCGAGCGTCTTCAGCAGGGATGCCACCAGAAACAGAAGGATGAACATCGGGAAGGCGTCATAGACGCGCTTCGCCAGGGAAACCTGACCATCGTCCTTGCGTGCCTCGAAAAGCGGCAGGGCAAGGCCGAACGCGATCACCAACGGGATGATCAGCGTTGTGCGGGTCAATTTGACGATGGTCGCCGTCGTGCCTGCCTCCTCGCTGAAGGAGAAGCCCGCCGCGACAACGGCCGACGTGTCATTCACCGCCGTGCCCGTCCAGATACCGAACCCGTTATCGGTCAGCCCCATCAGATGGCCCAAAGGCGGGAATACAAAGACCGCGATCATGTTGAACAGGAACACAACCGTCACCGCGTAGGCGATCTCCTCGGCCTTGGCACGGATCACCGGCGCCAGGGCCGCGATCGCGGAGGCGCCGCAAATCGTGGTTCCCATCCCGATCAGGCATCGCATCCGCCAATCGAGACCCTGCGCTCGGCCGAGCAACAAAGCGCAGGCAAGGCCCAACACGATGGTGATGATCAACAGGGGAAGCGAGTCCAGACCAGTTCCCACGATCTCTCCGAGGTCAAGGCTTGCCCCCAGAACGATGATGCCGCCGCGCAGGGACAGCTTGCTGACATCCCCAATACGCAGGGCGGTCAGTTGCAGCGGCCCGCGCAACGTATTGGTCAGCACCACGCCAATGACAATCGCGAAGATCGACGGACCAATCAGCGGAACCTGCGCGCCCAACACCAGGGCAACCGCCGCGAGGAGGATGCAAAACGCGAACCCCGCGCCCAAACGAACCCAAGGCGGCAGGGCCTGGATGGACTGCGCGGCGGGTGCCGCGCTCGGCTGAGTGGCCATGACGAATTCCCCTGTTTAATCGGCATGAATCCAGCCACGCCGAGCGGCCGTATCAGCCTGAATGCGAATTAGCGGTGTCATGCCGTGTCGAAAAAATCAATCCATGCCGATACCGGGCCGCCTGGGGTATCTTCGCATTATTGAGAACCCTATGGTTGCATACCACCCCATGACACGCTAATGGATGTCAGATAATACCAAGCGCCGAAGGTTCCGACTCATCTCCCGCCGGTTCCCCTCGGGCTGAAAGTACGATTCGCTCTTCCTGACCAGACGATTCCAGGTGCGGGAGACCCGAATGGGCAGCGCGGTGAGCATTACACGGACGGACCACGATGCGGCGGAGCTGCGGCGTCGGGCGCGACGGACATCCAGCCCGTCGCAAGCCCGACGGGTGTTGGCCATTGCGATGATCCTGGACGGCGCGTCACGGCTTGACGCGGCTCGCCAGGCGGGCATGGACCGGCAGACACTGCGCGACTGGGTACTGCGCTACAACGCCGGCGGCATTGACGCGCTGTCATCACGCAAGCCCCCCGGCACGGCCGCGAGGCTGACCAAGGCCCAGATGGACGAACTGCGGGACTTGGTGGTCAAGGGTCCCGACCCCAAGGTGCACAAGGTGATCCGCTGGCGTTGCGTCGACCTGCGCGCCGAGGTGCAATGCCGGTTCGCGGTCACGGTCTGCGAGCGCACGATCGGCAAGTGGCTGCGCAAGCTACGGTTGGCCCGGCTGCAACCGCGTCCTTATCATCCGAAGAAGGACGCCGCCGCGCAGGAGGCTTTTAAAAAAACTTCAGCGTCCATCTAAAGGAAGCCTTGCTGGGTTGCACTGCGGCGAGCCGTGTCGAGATCTGGTTCCAGGATGAAGCCAGAGTAGGGCAGAAGGGGTCGTTGAGCTATGTCTGGGCGCCGGTGGGTTCTCGTCCGCCCATGGTGCGTGACAATCGTCATGACAACGCCTACCTGTTCGGCGCAATCTGTCCCGCCCGCGGCGTTGGTGCGGCGGTCATCACACCAACGGCCAGCACCGAGTGCATGAACCTGCATCTTGCAGAGATCAGCGCGCATGTCGCGCCAGGCACCGTCGCCGCGGTGATCTGCGACGGCGCCGGATGGCATCAGCCCGGAGGCAAGCTGATCGTGCCAGCCAACATCGTGTTGGTCCCACTGCCACCCTATGCACCGGAACTGAACCGCATGGAGAACGTCTGGCAATACCTGCGAGCCAACAAGCTGTCAGCCCGCGTCTGGGACGACTACGACGAAATCCTGAACGCCTGCGCCGATGCCTGGAACTGGCTGATCGCCGATCCAGACCGAATCCGATCCATCGGCGCAACCGAGTGGGCAACGGTCAATGTCTAGGACTGTTGGTATAATACCCTTTTGGGTTGTATTTTTGGATGCATAGCAGGGTGATTCCGGCGTCCGCGATAGTCGTGAGAGATGGAGTGTCGAGCGCCATAAGCCGTGCCCCCAGCCCCGAACAGGTCACCCTCAATCTGCGGTTGCTTGGCCACATGCGGGCGGAGGACCCAACGGGGCGCACCATCCTTCCGCGCACCCGGAAGGCCCGTGCTGTCCTGGCCGTTATTGCCCTGGCCAGCCCACGCCCCGTCCTTCGCCTCCAACTGACCGCCTTGCTCTGGAGCCAGCGGGAGAAGGAGCAAGGCCGTGCCTCCCTCCGCCAGGCGATCCACGAATTGCAGGATACGCTCTGCCCGCCGTTGTTCTCGCAGTTCATCGCCGAACGACACCACGTGGCCTTGCGGTCAGAGGGTGTCTGGATCGACGTGCTCGACGCCACCAAGGGTGACACAACCCGGCTGGACGCCCTCGAAGTGTTCCAGGCCCCATTATTGGAAGACCTGATCGGCCTCGACCCCGCCTTCGACCAATGGTTGATCGGGGAGCGTGCCCGCATCCTCGGCATCGCCCGAGACATTGGGGAGCGTATGCTGACCGACCAGGCCGACATCGAAGGCCGGCTTCGCGTCGCCAATCAGTTGGTCTCGATCGACCCCGTCCACGAAACCGCCTGGCGCGCCATGATGCGCGACCTGCATGAAGGCGGCGATCGACCCGCGGCCCTGGCTGCCTATGACCGATGCCGAACCGCCCTGGCCGCGGGAGACGTCAAGCCGTCCCTCGAAACCGAGGAACTCGCGGCCAGGATACGAACCGGAACGGCGGCCCCGTCCGAACGCCCCCATGAAGATGGCACCCGACAGGCCCGTGGCGACATCCGCCTGGGGATCGCCCCGCTGCGGGCGATCGGCTCCACCCTCAACGAAGAACTCTCCCTCGGTCTTGCCGAGGAAATCACGACCGCCCTTTCGCGCTTCCGATGGATATCCTGTATCTCCGGCTCCTCCTGGGCCGCCCTATCCGGAGAGCGCCGACAGGAAGCGATGTGGGCCGCGCTCGACCTCGACTTCGTGCTGGACGGCACGATCCAGCAGATGTCGGAGCGGGTCCGGATCACCGTCCGCCTGATGGACATGCGTGCCGCGGGGACCGTGGTCTGGGCCCACCGCTTCGACCGCCAACCCACCGATCTGCTGGCGCTCCAGGATGAGATCGGATCGGCCATCGTGGCGCAGCTCGATCCCGCCTTGCTGATCCACGAGGGTGAACGGACGGTCGCCCGACACCCGAATAACCCGACGACACAGGAACTCGTTCTTCAGGCCTTGCCACCCGTCTACCGCCTGGAAAAGCAGGGATTCGGGGAAGCCGGGCGGCTGCTGGAGGCCGCGGTCGTGGCCGACCCGGCCAATGCCCTTGCCCACGCCTGGCTCGCCTATTGGCATCTGTTTCTCGTCGGTCAGGGATGGGCCACCCAACCCGCCGTGGCCGCCATACGCGCCGGCGACCTCGCGGAACGCGCCGTCACCCTTGACCCCGGAGATGCCCGGGCCATGACGCTCGCCGGCCATGTCCGCAGCTTCTTGGGCAAGCGCGCGGCCGAGGGGTGCGCCCTGCACGAACGGGCCATCGCGCTCAATCCCAACCTTGCCCTGGCCTGGTGTTTTTCCGGCCTCGCCCATTGTTATCTGGGCCGTCATGATGAGGCATTGCGGCGGATGTACCAGGCCGTCCGGCTCTCCCCCTCCGACCCACATCTGTTCTTCTTCGACCACGCTTTGATCATGCCGCACCTTCTGCTTGCGGAATATGAGAGCGCGGCCGAGATCGGACGGCGGGCCATCGAGCTGAATCCCTGGTTCTCCTCGGCCTACAAAGGGTATCTCGCGGCCCTCGGCCACCTCGACCATTGCCGGGAAACCGATGCGGTTTTGAACAGACTGCTCGAACTTGAACCAGCCTTCTCCGTGGAGGAGGCAATCGCCCGCTCCCCCATGACCCGCGCCGCCGATCTCGACCGATATGCCGAAGGGCTGCGCCGAGCGGGATTGCCTGAACGACGAAACAGCAGGTTGCTTCATGCAACATGCGAAACCCATTGATCTTGTCTTCGCTGCACCGCACAGTCCGCCGGTAAAGCGGGATAGGCCCGCGAAAAGCCTCGGAGGCATGGTGAATGATGCGGTGGACGGGAGCAGGCGCGATCGCGCTCATGGCTGGGTTGGCGGTGTCGTTGGGTGTTGCACAACCCGTGGCCGCACAAGGATCCGGATCGGCAACCTTGGATTCGGCGCGGACCAAGGGACAAATTTTGTGCGGCATTTCCGGCCAGGTTCCCGGCTTCTCGCTGCCTGACAGCCAGGGCGTGATGCGCGGCCTTGATGCCGACACCTGCCGGGCCATCGCCGCCGCCGCGCTGGGCGACGCGACCAGGGTGAAGTTCGTTCCGACGACCACCCAGAACCGCTTCACCGCGCTGCAGGCTGGCGAAGTCGACGTCCTGTCGCGCACCACGACCTGGACCCTGGGCCGCGAGGGCAACCTCGGCCTGATGTTCGCCTGGGTGAACTACTATGACGGCACCGGCTTCCTGGTGAAGAAGTCGTCCGGCGTCGACTCCGCCAAGAAGATGGACGGCGCGACGATCTGCGTTCAGCCGGGCACCAGCACGGAACTGGCCATCGCTGACTTCTATCGCGTCAACAAGATGAAGTTCACGCCGATCCTGATCCAGGATCTGTCCGAACTGCAGGGCGCGTTCCTGTCCGGCCGTTGCGATGCGTACTCGACCGATGCCTCGGCACTCGCGACTTTCCGGTTCAGCCAGGGCCCCAAGGCCGCCGACCTCGTGCTGCTGCCGGAAATCATCAGCAAGGAGCCGCTGGGCGTCATGGTCCGCAAGGGCGACGACAAGTGGTTCGACGTGCTGCGCTGGACGTTCATCGCAATGCTCACGGCCGAGGAAAAAGGCGTGACCATGGCCAATGTCGACAGCCACATGACCAGCACCGATCCCGATATCCGCCGCCTCCTCGGGCTTGAAGGCGATCTCGGCAAGGCGCTCGGCCTTGACCCGAAATGGGCCTATAACGTCATCAAGCAGGTCGGCAATTTCGGCGAACTGTGGGACCGCAGCATCACCCCGATGGGCGTGCCCCGCAGCATCAACAACCTCTGGACCAAGGGCGGCCTGCAATACCCCCCGCCGATGCGCTGATCGCATCAACGACCAGACGAAGCAGAACGGCCGCCCCACCCGGGGCGGCCGTTTTCATGTCCGGTGAATTGCGCCCGGGCGGTGGTTGATCTTTCGGGATGAATTTTGCACCATCGGCACGTGGCAGGATTGCCGCACCTGCAATTCGGATGGCCCGGGAATTGCTTTGAAAATCTTCCGAGGCAATTGCCAGGGCGACGGGTTGGTGGCAGGTCTGTTCGCGCTGGTCTGACGAAGCATGACGCAATGGTCCCGAGCAGGTCGGGCAGGAGAGCAATCCGACGATGTCCGTCACCTCGCCCGACCCACGCATGGCCAGTGCCCGCTCCGCGCCCAGGCGGCCGATGCGGCTTTCCTGGTCGGACCCGCTTTTTCGGTCGATCGTCTGGCAGATCGTGATCGTCGGCATCGTCGTCGGCATCGGCTGGTACCTGGTTCACAACACCATCCAGAATCTGTCGGCTCGGCGGATCGCGACCGGCTTCGGCTTTCTGGATCGGGTCGCCGGCATCCCGATCGGGGAGTCGCTGATCCCCTACGACCCCGCGGTGAACACGTACGGCCGAGCGCTGCTGATCGGCGTGTTGAATACGTTGCAGGTGTCGGTGGTGGGGATCATCCTCGCCACGATCATCGGCACCCTGGTCGGCATCGGACGTCTGTCCAGCAACTGGCTTTTGGCGCGGCTGACTGCGTTCTACGTTGAAGTCATTCGCGATATTCCGCTGCTGCTGCAATTGCTGTTCTGGTACACGCTGTTGCAGGGACTGCCGCCACCCCGTCAGGCGTGGAAGATCGGAGAAGCGGCCTTCATGTCCAATCGCGGCATCAAGGTTCCGGTCCTGGAGTGGAACGCTGCCTTCGGTTTCGCGCTGCTGGGGCTGCTGGCCGGCGCGGTTGCGACCTTCTTCTGGAGCCGCCATGCCACCCGCACCCAGGAGCGCACGGGCACGCGTCCGGCGATATGGCCCGTCGCTGTCGCGGGCCTGCTTGGCCTGCCGGTGCTGATCTGGGCCGCGCTTGGGGCACCGTTCACGGTCGAACTGCCCGTGCTTCGCGGCTTCAACTTCCAGGGCGGCGCCACCGTCAGCCCCGAGTTCGCCGCCCTCCTGATCGGCCTTGTGACCTACACGGCCGGGTTCATCGCCGAGATCGTGCGGTCCGGCATCCAGGCGGTACCGAGCGGCCAGTGGGAAGCCGCGCGCGCCCTCGGCCTGCGGCATGGCGCGATCCTGCGCCAGATCGTGTTGCCCCAGGCCTTGCGGGTGATCATTCCCCCGATGACCAGCCAGTATCTGAACCTGGCCAAGAACAGCTCCCTCGCGGTGGCCATCGGCTTTCAGGACGTGGTCTCGATCGCCAACACCACGCTGAACCAGACCGGGCAGGCGATCGAGGGCATTGCCATCATCATGGCCGTCTATCTCACGATCAGCCTGTCCATCAGCCTGTTCATGAATTGGTACAACGCGCGGATCGCGCTGGTGGAGCGCTGATCGATGAATGATGCCACCACGGCCCCCGCCGCCACTCGGACCCGGCCACCCGCCTCGGTCGTGGGACCCTGGGCCTGGCTGCGGGCCAACCTGTTCCGGACCTGGCTGTCCACCGCTGTCTCCTTGGTCCTGGTCTACCTGATCGGACGGTCGCTGATCGGCCTGATCGACTGGGCCTTCGTGAACGCCGTCTGGGGTGTGCCTTACAGCCCGCAGGGCGTGCCGGACACGACGGCCTGTCATAACGTCAAGGGCCAGGGCGCCTGCTGGGCCATCATCGCGGACAAGTATCGCCTGATCCTGTTCGGCCGCTTCCCCTATGCCGAACATTGGCGCCCCGCGATCGTGGTCCTGCTGTTCATCGGCCTCTACGTCTTCTCGGCGATCAAGGGTGTCTGGCGGAAAGGCATCGACTCCCAGCCCGTCCGCACCGGGGCCGTGCTGGCGGTCGGAGTGGTCGTCGCCACCAATGTCCTGGGCTGGATCAACGATGTTGTGGGGGGACCGGCGGTCCTCTCGGACGGCCTGGGCATGATCGACATGGTCGCCCGCTACGCATCGGCCGTGCTGCTGGCCCTGGCTTGGCCGGCGATCGGAGTCTGGGTCATCACCCTCTCGGCGATCTTCGTGCTGATGTCGGGCGGCATCTATGGCCTGTCCCCGGTGCCGGTGGACGCCTGGGGCGGGCTGCCGATCACCCTGATCCTGGCCACGTTCGGCCTCGCCTTTGCCTTCCCGCTTTCAGTCCTGGTTGCCCTCGGCCGCCGCTCCACCAAGATGCCCGCCGTCAAGATGCTCTGTGTCCTGTATGTCGAGCTGATCCGCGGCGTGCCCCTGATCAGCGTGCTGTTCATGGCCAGCGTCATGTTCCCGTTGTTCATGCCGCCCGGGGTCAACGTCGATAAGCTGCTGCGGGCGCAGATCGCCGTCATCCTGTTCGCCGGCGCCTATCTGGCCGAGGTCGTTCGCGGCGGTCTGCAAGCGCTGCCGAAAGGCCAGGCCGAGGCGGCGGACGCCCTCGGAATGACCTATTGGCAAAAGACCGGCCTGATCATCCTGCCCCAGGCGCTGCGGCTGGTGATCCCGCCCTTGGTCAACACCTTCATCGGCTTCTTCAAGGACACCAGCCTCGTGCTGATCATCGGGCTGTTCGACCTGCTGACCATGGGCAAGGTCGCGCTCAGCGATCCGCCCTGGCAGGCCTTCCCGACCGAGGTCTATGTCGTCCTTGCCCTGATCTACATCATGTTCTGCTTCGCCATGTCGAAATACAGCCGCGGCCTGGAGCGTGAACTCAATCGCTCACAGCGGCGCTGACGACCGCACCCCGGGGAACCCTGACGCATGACCGCTTCCGCCACTGCCAATGTAACCTCCCCTGGCCGCTCCCCCGGACTGTCCACGGGCAAGCCGATGATCGTCATGAACCAGGTGAACAAATGGTTCGGCGCCCTGCATGTGCTGCGGGATATCTCCCTGACCATCTCGGAGGGGGAGCGCGTGGTCGTCTGCGGCCCGTCGGGGTCCGGCAAGTCCACGCTGATCCGCTGCATCAACCGGTTGGAGAGCCATCAGGAAGGCCAGATCATCGTTGACGGCACGGAACTGACCGACGATCTGCGGTCGCTGGACACGATCCGTCGCGACGTCGGGATGGTGTTCCAGTCCTTCAACCTGTTCCCGCACCTGACCATCCTGGAGAACTGCACCCTGGCCCCGATCTGGGTCCGCAAGATGCCCAAGGCCGAGGCCGAGGCACTCGCCATGAGCTTCCTGGAACGCGTCCAGATCCCCGAGCAGGCCCGAAAGTATCCCGGCCAGCTGTCCGGCGGCCAGCAGCAGCGCGTGGCCATCGCCCGCGCCTTATGCATGCGGCCCCGGATCATGCTGTTCGATGAGCCGACCTCGGCCCTGGACCCCGAGATGATCAAGGAAGTGCTCGACACCATGATCGAGCTGGCCGAGTCCGGCATGACCATGGTCTGCGTGACGCATGAAATGGGCTTCGCCCGCCAGGTCGCGGATCGGGTCGTGTTCATGGATCGCGGAGAGGTCGTGGAAAGCGGCCCGCCGGAACGCATGTTCAACGCGCCCGAGACCGATCGCCTGCGGATGTTCCTGAGCCAAATCCTGCGCGGTCATTAAGCGCGGGCGTCCCCCGGGCCGACTTCGCTGACCCGGGTCAGGGCTAAATCCTCACCGGACATGGGGTAGCACCGTGTGAAAAAAGCCCGCGCGGTCGCCGGGGCTATCTCGAGAGGCGCGCGGCCCCTTCACACCCCCTGCTGAGCGACGTGTTCTTCATACGTTCCTTCATACCCGATCCCGCCAGCCAAAGGCAACCACGCAAGACGGCCTATGACCGGCGGACGCGCGCCCGGGGTTCGGCCTTGCGCTCGTGCCCACCCAGCAGATCGTCAGCGGCGGCGCGGGCCGCGGTGGTGATCGTCTCCCCGGCCAGCATGCGGGCGATCTCCTCCCGCCGATCGGTCGGGGTCAGGGGCTCAACCGTCGTCGCCGTTCGGTCACCGGCCGCCGCCTTGGCGACCCGCAGATGCACCACCCCGCGCGCGGCCACCTGCGGACTGTGGGTCACGACCAGGACCTGAACCGTTTCCGCCACCCGCGCCAGCCGTTCCCCGACCGCCGCCGCCGTGGCGCCGCCAATGCCCGAGTCGACCTCATCGAATACCAGGGTCGGCACGGTGGACCCCGCGGCCAGCACGACCTTCAAGGCCAGCATCAGCCGCGACAACTCCCCGCCCGAGGCAACGCGGGCCAAGGCGCCCGGTTCCTGCCCCGGATTGGTGGCGATCAGAAACCGCACCGAATCGACCCCCGACGCGCCCCATCCCGTCTCCGGCAAAGCCGTAACCTCGGCATAGAAGCGGGCCTTCTCCAGCCGCAGGGGGGGCAACTCCTCGGCCACCGCCAGTTCCAGACCGCGGGCGGCGTTCAGGCGCGCCTCGGTCAGGCCGGCGGTTGCCTCCATGTAGAGGGCGCGGGTCCGGCGCGCGGCGATCTCAAGGGCATCGACCTCCGCCGATCCGGTTTCCAACCGAGCGAGCCTGTCCGACAGGGTGTCGAGAAGCCCGGGCAGGCCCCCGACCGGAACCGCGTGCTTCCTGGCGGCGGCGCGCAGGGCGAACAACCGCTCCTCCGCCTGTTCCAGCAGCCGTGGGTCGGTTTCGGCCTCGACGGCGAGCCGAGTCAGCAGGTTCTCAGCCTCGGCCAAGGCTTCCTCGGCGCGTTCCATCGCGGCCAGCGCTCCGGCGGCCGGGTGGTTGCCATCGTCCGCCTGACCGGACGGAATCAGCCGTTGCAGGGACCGGGACGCGGCGCGCAGCGTGGCAGACGGCCCCGGGTTCCGCCGGTCGCGCGGCGCGAGTTCGGCCAGCGCGGCCGCGATCGCCTCGGCTCGGCGTTCGCCTTGCTGCAAGCGCAGACGTTCCTCGGCCAGTTGGTCTTCCTCGCCGTTCCGCGGGGCGAGCGTCGCCAGTTCCTCGACCGCGTGGCGCAGCCATTCCTCATCCCGGCGAGCGGCCGCGATGGCAGTCCGGGCAGCTTCCAGTGCGGCGGCCGTGTCGCGCCAGGCCCGCCAGGTGGACGCGACCGCCCCCCGGACCGGGGCCGGCACACCGTAGGCATCCAGGAACGCGGCATGGCTGGCGGGATCGGCGAGGCCCATCTGCTCGTGCTGGCCCTGCACCTCCACCAGCGCGGCGCCGAGGCGACGGAGCAGGGCGACCCCGACCGGATGGTCGTTGATGAAGGCACGGGACCGGCCATCGCGGGTCAGGACCCGGCGCAGGACGATGTCGTCCTCTATCTCCAGCCCCTGCTCCTCGATCAGGGCAAAAGCGGGATGGCCGGCGGGCGGGGAGAAGCAGGCGGTGACCACGGCCTGCTCGGTGCCGGAACGGACCAACCCGGCCTCGGCCCTGGCACCCAGGGCCAGGCCCAGGCTGTCGAGCAGGATAGACTTCCCGGCGCCGGTTTCTCCGGTCAGGACCGTCAGACCCCGATCAAACGCGAGGTCGAGCCGATCGATCAGCACCACGTCCCGGATCGAGAGCGCGGTGAGCATGCTCCGCGGCCCGTCCGCTCAGAAAATCGAGCGCCAGGTGCGGCTGAACCACCCGGTGCTTGTCCGGCCGCGCTCCTCGGGCGAGGCGACCAGCCCGTCATCGACGAGCTGCGAATAGCTGTCCTGGTACCACTCGCTACCTGGGAAGTTGTAGCCAAGGACCGCCGCTGTCCTGCGGGCTTGTTCCTTCAGGCCGAGCACCAGATAGATCTCGGTCAGGCGATGCAGCGCTTCCGGCACATGGTTTGTCGTCTGGTAATCGTCCACCACGCGCTGGAACCGGCCAACGGCGGACTGATACTGGCGCTGCCCCTGATACCAGCGGCCGATCTCCATCTCCTTGCCGGCCAGATGGTCTCGGGCAAGGTCGATCTTGAGCCGAGCGTCGCGGGCATAGGCGGATTCGGGGTAGCGATTGATGACTTCCTGCAGGGCGTTCATTGCCTGCTCGGTGCCGCGCTGGTCCCGCTGGATGTCGGCGATCTGCTCGTAATAGCAAAGCGCCCGGAGGTAATAGGCATAGGAGATGTCACGATGCGCGGGGTGCAACTGGATGAACCGGTCGAGCGTGCCCAGCGCATCGGTGTACCGGGTCTGCACATACAAGGTATAGGCCTGCATGAGCTGCGCGTTCACCGCCCAGGGGGAATAGGGGTAGTTCTGCTCGACCGCCTGGAACTGGTTGGTCGCGGACACGAACCGCTGCGCGTTGAGCGCATCGAGCCCGTTGTTGTACAGGACTTCAACCGGCGGCACCGGACCAAGGTCCTGGACGTCGTCGTCCTTCGCGCCGCACGCGGCAAGCAGGAGGGGCATCAGGACCACGGCAGCGGTGGCCCCGCGCGAGAAGCGGCGGATCATCGGGCGAATCTGGGTCATCGGCACGCTTATATCACGCTCACGCGGGGCGCGAAGCCTGCTCAGGCCGCAACCGCCTCCAGGACCTGGGCCGCGGGTTGGCGCCAGGTCGCCTGATCGGCGAACAAGGCCCGCAGAAGCTTGTTGTTCAGCCCATGCCCTGTGCGATGGGCCACGAACCGGCCATGCAGCGCGGCGCCGGCCAAGGACAGGTCACCGACCGCGTCCAGCAGCTTGTGGCGGGCGAATTCATTGTCCATCCGCAGGCCGCCGGGGTTCAGCACGTCCGCGCCGTCGACGACGATTGCGTTGTCCAGCGACCCGCCGCGGGCGAAGCCGTTGGCGCGAAGCTGCTCGATCTCATGGGCCTGGGCGAAGGTGCGGGCCTGGGCGACCTCGGCGCGGAAGGTGTCCTCCGACAGGCGCATCGCGTGGGACTGGCGGCCGATCGCCGCGGCCTTGAAGTCGATGGAGACTTCCATGTCCAGCACGGGCGGAACCACGTGGCCATGCATGGGACGGAGTTCGGCAAACGCTTCCCCATCCGTCACGCGGATCGTGCGGCGGATTTCGATGATGTTGCGCGGGGCGTCCAGTTCGGTCACGCCGGCGCAGTCCAGCAGGAAAAGATAGGGGCCGGCGGAGCCATCCAGGATCGGCAGTTCCGGGCCATCGACATCAACCAGGGCGTTGTCGATGCCCTTGGCGGCGAAGGCGGCCATCAGATGCTCGATCATGCCCACGCGGGCGGAGGCCCAGTTCGCGTCGGCGATCACCGTCGCCAGCCGCGTATCGACCACGTGATCGAAGCGGGCGGGGATGGTCCGGCCCAGGTCGGTGCGGCGAAAGGCGATGCCGTGGTTGGCCTCGGCGGGGCGCAGGGTCAGGCTGACCCGGCGGCCGGAATGGACCGCGACGCCGACGCAGCTGATCGAGGATTTCAGCGTGTGTTGCCGCCACGAACGGAACCCGTCCTGGGGGGCAATCCGCTGATCGATCGGCAGGGGGTGGTCCATTCTGGTCAATCCTCGGGACCCGTCATGGGCGACTTCGCCCGGGGTCGAGTTTGCCATTAGACCCGGATCGGCGGGGTGGCCAGTCAATCATTGTTGCCCTGTGTTTCCCGACAGAGCCTTGATATCGCGACATTTGCTGCGGTGCGTGTAACACTGTGCCAAGGACCGCCCCCTCCCACCGGAAGGGGGCGGTAAGGCTCAGCCCGCTCGGCTTGCCTCCTTCACCAGCATCGACAGGATACTGTCGAAATGCTGGTCGGCCATGTCACGCAGCTCCTGGTCCGTGCGGTCCTGCACGGGGTGCTGCACGAACACATAGGCCGGGTCGGTGCCCAGCGCCTTGGACTGCGCCGCGGCGGCGTCAATGAACTCGGTGGTGGCGACACCAACCGAAGGGATACCGTTGGACTCAAGGTCCGCAAGATCATGCGTACAGCACGATGTGCAGGAGCCTCAGTCCGCCAGCCCTTCGATGATGACGTCCACTTCCGAGATGATCTGCTGGCGCAAGGGGATCGGCGCCGGCTTCGCCACCGTCGGTTTCATGTAGCGCTTGACGGTGATGCCACGCTCGGTCAGCCGTTCGTCCAGCCGATTGAGGAACACGTCACCGCGCGGTTTCGAGATGTCGAGCAAGCCCACCGTCAGCCCTTGCAGGCCGGGGGGACGGGCCAGCCGCTCTCGTGACATCGGACTGTGTTCCGATGTCGGATCGAGAAGCACTGTCAATTCAAGACCTCCCTGGTTACGGGATAGCTGGCGCCGCCACCGGACCAACCACCGATGATGCCGGAGAACATCCCGGCACCCCCTCCCGCCCGCACGATCAGCAGACCGCCCGGGCGAAACTTGTTGAACATCTTGCCCCGATCGGACTCGGGGCGGCCCTCCGCGATGCCCAGGACGCCAGAGACCAGGCGCTCCCCCGGGATTTCGCACAGCTTGTAGAGCTGGTCATACAGCCGCTGCTTGCTCCATCCGGCGGCGCGGAAGGTCCGCTCATGCTCGGGGCAGACCACGACGATGGCATCGCAGGACGGCGCGAGCTTGACGTTGTGGATGGCTTTCAAGCTCTCGGCCATCGAGCGCGACAGGCTTTCCGGATCGCGGGACTTCTGGTCGACGATCCCCTGCAGGCCGAAGCCTGCGAAGACCGTGACGGCCGACACGCCCCGCGCCACGCCGCGTTCCGTGGACAGAGGTTCCCAGGAGGAGCCTTCCTCGTCCTCGGCAAAGCAGTAGGTGTATTTGCCGGGATTGCCCAAGGTGGCGCGATCGACCTCCTGCGGCCGTCCACCCCCCACATTCCGCACAATCAACTGCACCGCTCGGCCGATCGTCGCATTGGCGCGGTTGCCCTGGCCCAGCGCGTTGCCCTTGGCGTTCATGCCGATCTGGCGGCGGACGGGGCCGTTCACCATCACGACCGGGCCGACGAACATCGTGGTCGCCAGCACGCCATGCCAGGCAAAGGCGGGGTCGAGCGCGGCCTCCACCGCTGCCAGCACGACCGGCAGATAGTCCGGGCGGCAGCCGGCCATCACGGCGTTGATCGCGACCTTTTCCACTGTCAGCGGGATCAGGTTGGGCGGGGCCAGGCCAATGACCTCCCGCGGGTCACGCGCGGTGCCGGTCAGCATGCGGAGGACGCGTTCCTCGGTCGGGGGGACCATCGGCAGGCCATCGGACCAGCCGCGTTCGAACATCGCCTCGAATTCGTCTTCCTGGTCGCCGATGGTGACGCGGCGGGCGGTCAGGCCGGTCTCGCCGAACCGGACCTTGAGCTTTTCCAGGATGCCGGGTTCGAGGTTCTTCGCCCCGCAACCCGGACGGAAGGCCGGCAGGTCGGCGCCAATGCCCTGGAACCCGGAGATACGCTCCCACTCCGCGCGGTCCCAGCCATGGGTGCGTTCGACGTCCTGGCCGTCCTGGCGGCGGATCAGGGTGGGGACGATTTCGATACCCAGCCGGTAGGAGACATCAAGACCAGTGTCATCGATCACGGGGACGCCATCGGGGAAGGTCGGGTCGTCCTGGGTATAAACGGTCACCGCGCCAAGCCGACGCAGTTCCGCGATCACTGGCACGGTCAGTTCGCAGGTCGGGCAGTCACGCTTGACCACCACGATCAGTCCGTCGGACGGCATGGGGGCCGTGTCGTTGGGCATGGACGAACTCTTCCCTTTGTTGCCGGAACCGTAGCGGACGGGTGGCACGGGGGTCCAGGGGAATACCCCTAGTGGCGGCCCCAATGCGGGTGATTTCTCACCGGACATGGGGTTCCGCCATGCGAAAATCCTCTCTTCCCCCTCTCCCCTTGCGGGAGAGGGTCGGGGTGAGGGGTCGCAACCCCCCAGGTCAGTGCCGCGATGCCCCCTTACCCCCGGCCTTGATCCGCTTCGCGGCCCAAGCCCACAGGGGGAGAGGGGGCGTCGGCTCACCGGACATGGGGTGCCATCATATGAAAAAAATCGTCCGGCCCGACCGGGGGCGAAGTCACCCCGCTATCCCACCGTCCCGGCCCCCCCGAGGCCACCCCGCGCGCGATCAACGTTCATCATTTGTTCGGACTTACACCGCCCCATCCCCAAAAGGCAATGCCTAACCGAGCAACGGAATCCCACATCCCATTCTTGTTACGCGGGGGTACGCGTGCCATGTGAACGAGCATGTCCGTCCTCTCCGCCACACGCCTATCGCCGGTCAGGGCCGTCAAGGCGCTGGCCCTTGTGATCGCCCTGTTCGCGACCGCCTGCGCGGCGCCCGGCGCCACCGCGCGCAGCGCGCCGGAAAGCTTCGCGCCCCTGGTCAAAAGGGTCCTGCCCGCCGTCGTGAACATCGCGGTCATCGAAAACGCGACCCGCGACCCCGTGGCGGAACTGTCCGCCGAACTACGCGACAGCCCCGTGGGGCGGGAGCTGCGCCGCCGATTCGGTGCCAAGAAGGAGAAAATGACCGGCGCGGGCTCCGGCTTCATCGTCGATCCCTCCGGCATCATCGTGACGAACAATCACGTTGTGGGCCGAGCGTCGGAGATCGCGGTGCAGTTGGCGGATGGACGGCAGTTGCCGGCGAAGGTCATTGGCCATGATGAGCTGACCGATATCGCCGTGCTGCGTGTCACGGGCGCGGGCGCCTTGCCCTCCGTGACCTGGGGTGACTCCCGGCTGGTGGAGACCGGGGACTGGATCCTGGCGGCCGGCAACCCGTTCGGCCTGGGCGGGTCGGTCACCGCCGGCATCGTATCGGCGCGCGGGCGGGACCTCGGGTCGGGGCCGTTCGACAATTTCCTGCAACTCGATGCCCCCATCAATCCGGGCAACTCCGGCGGCCCCGTGTTCAATATGGATGGCCAGGTGGTCGGCGTCAGTTCGGTCATCATCTCACCCACCGGCGCGTCGGTCGGCCTCGGCTTTGCAATTCCGTCCGAATCCGCCAGCCGCATCGTCGCCCAGCTTATCGCCCGCGGCTCCATCTCCCGCGGCTGGCTTGGCGTCTCGGTCGAGGACCGGGACGGGACCGTGCTGGTAACCGGCCTGGATCGCAGCGGACCGGCCGGGCGCGCGGGGTTGCGGTCTGGCGATGCGCTGCTTGCAGTGAATGGTGAACGGATCGACAGCGCCCGCGGCCTGATCCGCGCCGTGGCCGGCGTTGCCCCGGGAGAGCGAGCGGACCTGACGATCCGGCGCCAGGGACGAGAGATCGAAATTCCGATCACCGTGGGCCGCCGGCCGACCGAGGGCGCGGGATAGGACGTATCGCGGAGGGCGGGTTTCGCCCATCGAGTGAAACAGGTGCGGACCGGCCCTTGATCAGGCGGGAACCGCAGCGAGGAGAACAACAATGCGCATCCTGGTGGTCGAGGACGACAAGGAGGTCGCCGGTTTCGTCAAGCGAGGCCTGAAGGAAGCCGGCCACGTTGTCGAGCATGCCGACAACGGCCGCGACGGCCTGTTCATGGCGGTCAGCGAGGGGTTCGACGCGATCATACTGGATCGCATGCTGCCCGGCGGCATTGATGGGGTGAAAATCCTCGAAACCCTGCGCGGCCAGAAGAACGATACGCCCGTGCTGATCCTCTCGGCACTGGCGGACGTGGATGAGCGGGTGAAGGGCCTGAAGGCCGGCGGCGACGACTACCTCACCAAGCCCTTTGCCTTCGCCGAACTTCTGGCGCGGGTGGAAGCGCTGGGGCGGCGCGGCAAGACCGAAGGCCCGGTGACCAAGCTGATGGTGGAGGACCTGGAGCTTGATCTGCTGTCTCGGCAGGTGAAGCGCGCGGGCCAGAAGGTCGACCTGCAACCGCGGGAGTTCCGGCTGCTGGAGTATCTGATGCGCCACGCCGGACAGGTGGTGACCCGGACGATGCTGCTGGAAGGCGTGTGGGACTATCACTTCGACCCGCAGACCAACGTGATCGACGTGCATGTGTCCCGCCTGCGCCAGAAGGTGGACAAGCCGTTCCCCGTGCCGCTGATCCATACCGTGCGCAACGCGGGTTACATGCTGCGCGCGGAGCCGGTTTGACCGTCGTACCCAACCGCCCAGACTCGCGGATGCATCGCCGGACATGATCCGCGGCCGTTTCCTCCGTTCCGCCGCCTTGCGGTTCGCGGCGGTGTTTGCCGTGCTGTTGGCGCTGAGCACGCTGTCGATTGCCTGGTTCCTTTGGTGGTCCACCGCGGGCCTGATCAACCGGCAGATCGAGGACGCAATCCAGGCCGACGCCGAGAGCCTGTCGGCGCATTGGCGGGGCGGCGGGGTGCCGGCCCTGATCAGCGTGATCGACGATCGCCTGACCCAGAACATCGAGGATGACTCGCTGTATCTGCTCATTGATTCGCAGGGCCGCCGGGTGGCGGGCAACCTGGAGCGCTGGCCGCCGCCGGTTTCCCAGGCGGGTGCCTTCGTGGAAATCCAGGTGGAGCGGGCGGGTGTCCGATCACTATCGCGGGTGCAGGGCTTCGATCTACCGGGCGGTTTCCGCCTGCTGATCGGGCGGGAAATCGAGGTCCGGGCGCAGTTGCGGACCCTGCTGACCGATGCCTTGCTATGGACCCTGGTCATCGTGGTCGCGGTCGCGATGCTGGGCGGGCAGATCATCCGCAACCTGTTTCAGGGCAGCATCGCCAATGTCTCGGCGACCGCCACGGCCATCGCGGCGGGCGATCTGACACGGCGGGTCAAGCGTTCGGGGCGGGGCGATGAACTCGACCAACTGGCCGATGTGATCAATGAGATGCTCGATCGGATCAGCCGGCTGATGGACGGGGTCCGGCAGGTGTCGAACGCGATCGCCCATGACCTCCGCACCCCGATCACCCGCGCCCGCACCCGGCTGGAGGACGCGGCCTTGCACGCCGAGACGCCGGAAGACCTGCGCGCGGCGATCGAGCGAGCCACCTCCGATCTTGATGGCGTGGTGGCGATCTTCCAGGCGCTGCTGCGGATTTCAGAGATCGAGGCCGGGTCGCGCCGGGCGTCCTTCGCGCCCCTGGACGCGGCGCCGCTGCTACGCGATGTCGCCGAATTGTATGAGGTCGTGGCGGAGGAGCAGGGCGTCACGCTGGCCGTCACGATGCCCGACACCCTGCCGATGTTCGGCGACCGGGCGTTGATCCAGCAAGCGGTGGCCAATCTCGTGGACAATGCGCTGAAATTCTCCCCCGCGGGGTCCACGGCGCGGATTGTCGCCGAACCGAGACCGGCCGGCGTTGAAATCTCGGTCAGCGATCAGGGGCCCGGCATCCCCGAGGCCGAACGGGCGCGGGCGGTGGAGCGGTTCTATCGCGGCGAGTCAGCGCGGAACACGCCCGGCTCGGGGCTGGGCCTGACGCTGGTCTCGGCGGTGGCGCAACTGCATGGCGGGATGCTAAGGCTGGATGACGCGGGCCCTGGATTGCGGGCGACGCTGGTGTTCCCAAACACGGATGGGCCGAGTAGCTAACAATGATGTCATGCTCGCCCCACGCCCCGCACAGGCGCCGCCCGCTATGACGACGCGGATGACACGAGCCGCGACATTGCCGGGCTGGATGCTGATGGGTCCCCTGATCCTGGCCCCAGCCGCCGCGACCGAGCCTGGCACGCTGTCTCCTATGTCGGTGCATACGTCGGGAACCGAGGCGTCCGCGCCCAGGGTCATGAGCAACACGCTCGAATACTGCGACAAGCTGACGTCCCGCATCGACGCCCTAATCTTCGAGGCCAAGGTGCCGCCGCCGTCCGAGGTCATGGGCCTTTCGGCCGAGGGGCGGCGCATGTGCGCGCAAGGCCATGTGCGCGGCGGGGTGATGCGGCTGCGCAAGGCCCTGATGATCATGCAGGAGATCGCCGACTCACGGTAGGACCGCGGCGGATCGGGGGAGGGTCGATTTTTTTCCCGATTGGTATATGTCCATCGCCGCCGTGACGCTGATGCCATGGCGCCGAGCGTGAGTTCCCCGCCCGCACATGAGCACGACAACGATTCCTCGCGCCGCCGTTTCCACCGGCAAGGCCTATGCCCGCCGTTACTGGATCTTCGCGATGCCGGCCGCCGCGGTCGTGCTGCTGGTGATCCTGTTTCCATGGCTGTTCACGCTCTACATGTCCGTGCACGACTGGAAGGTGACGGGCGCGACCCCCTTCGTCGGCTTCGACAATTACGCCCGCATGCTGGCGGACGAGCGGTTCCTGTGGTCGATCGTCCGGACGCTGTGGTTTACGGCGGCCTCGGTCATCGCGCCGCTGTTGCTGGGGGTTTGGGCCGCGGTCTGCTTCGCCGAGAACTTCAAGCTGCGCGGCATCGCCCGCACCGTGTTCATCCTGCCGATGATGGCGACGCCGGTCGCGATTTCCCTGGTCTGGACGATGATGTTCCACCCGCAGCTTGGGGTGCTGAACTACATCCTGACCTTGGTCGGCCTGCCGCCGTCCACCTGGGTCTATGACGCCAACACCGTGATCCCGACGCTGGTGATGGTGGAGACCTGGCAGTGGACGCCGCTGGTCATGCTGATCGTCCTGGGCGGCATCGCGTCCCTGCCGCAGGACCCGTATGAGGCGGCGATCCTGGACGGGGCGAGCAACTGGCAGATGTTCCGCCACATCACCCTGCCGCTGGTCTGGCCCTTCATCATGGTGGCCACGGTCATTCGCCTCATCGACGCGCTGAAGACCTTTGACACGATCTACGTGATCACCCTGGGTGGGCCGGGTTCGGCCAGCGAGACCCTGAACATCATGCTGTACCAGACGGCCTTCGCGTATTACGACCTCGGCTATGGGTCGGCGATCGTGGTGGTGTTCTTCCTGCTGATCCTGGGGATCAGCATGCTCTTGCTCCGCGTCCGCCAGCGGGAGGACCTGCGATGAACGCCCATCGTCTGCGCCGGTGGCTGGGCCGGCTTGGCCTGTACCTGTCGGTCGGGTTCCTGATTTCCCCGGCGCTGCTGTTCTTCCTATGGATGGCGTCGCTGGCGCTGAAGAACGAACTGGACAATACGGCCTACCCGCCGGTCTTCATCCCGTCAGCACCGACATTGGCCAACTTCGTCGATGTGTTCGAGAAGAATGACTTCCTGACCTATACGATCAACTCGATCATCGTGTCGTTCACCGCGACGGGGCTGGCGCTGCTGCTGGGTGTGCCCGCGGGGTATGGGATCGCCAAGTCGAAGGCGACCAAGGCCGCCGCGCTGATCCTGATCGCCCGCGTGACGCCGGGTCTGTCCTACCTGATCCCGCTGTTCCTGCTGTTCCAGTGGTTGGGTCTGATCGGGACGCTGACTCCCCTGATCATCACGCATCTGGTGATCACCGTGCCCATCGTCGTCTGGGTCATGATCGGTTTCTTCGAGGGGTTACCCGGAGAGCTGGAGGAAGCCGCCCTGGTCGATGGCGCCACGATCTGGCAGGCGTTCCTGTATGTCGCGATGCCTCTGGCTCGGCCCGGCATCACGGTCGCGATGATCCTGTCGTTCATCTTTTCCTGGAACAACTTCATCTTCGGCGTCGTGCTGGCCGGCCGGTCGACCCGGACCCTGCCGGTCGCGGTCTACAACGTCCTGACGTTCGAGCAGATCAGTTGGGGCCCTCTGGCCGCCGCCGCCTTGATCGTGACCGCGCCCGTGCTGCTGCTGACATTGCTGATGCAGAAGGAAATCGTGGCCGGCCTGACCGCGGGTGGGGTGAAGGGCGGCTGATCGCAGGCCTTCGCTCCTCGTCCGCCTGCGTGTCCGCCCATCCTGGCCGGGCCTGACCCGGCCATCGCCAGGGACGCCGATGGTGGGCCTGTGCGTGGGATCCCAACCGCCAATCTCCCCGGCGATGGGCGGGTCAAGCCCGCCCAGGACGAAAAGGGGCCAAGTGCGATTGCCCCGCGGGGGGATCGGTTGACAGCACACGGGCGCCACTTCACTGTGCCGCCCATGATCAACCGGACCCGCGCGACTGTGTCGTCCAAAAAACGCCCCCTTCCTCAGGGGCGGAACGGTGTGCGCGCGCGGTAACCCACCGCGCCAGGTATCGATCAAAACCCCGCCGGTTCGACGGGGTTTTTTTATGCGTCCCGTCTCCGGCCTTTCAGGAGACTCCCGCCATGCAACCCACCCCTTCCGGCATTTGGCTGCCGCTGATCACGCCTTTCCGTGATGGCGCGCTGGACATTCCCTCCGTCCGTCGCTTGGTCACCCACTACGCCGCCCAACCCATCGATGGTCTGATCCTGGCCGCGACGACGGGGGAGGGCATGACGTTGGACGCAGGGGAAACCGAGCATCTGGTCCAGGAAACCGTGGCGGCCCTTGCCACGGCGGGACGCCGCCTGCCGGTGTTCCTCGGCCTGTCCGGCAGCGACACACGGCATGGCGTCGCCGACCTGGCCCGCACCGCGCCGTGGCCGATCGATGGCTATCTGATTGCCTGCCCGTACTACTCCCGCCCCTCGCAGGAGGGTCTTTACCGCCATTTCAGTGCACTGGCCGAGGGCACGGACCGTCCGATCCTGATCTACAACATCCCCTATCGGACCGGCGTCAACCTCGGCAACGAAACAATGCTGCGTCTGGCGGAACGCCCCAACATCGTGGGCGTGAAGGATTGCTGCGCCAACGCCGAACAGTCCTTCGACCTGATACGGGCGAGGCCGGCCGGGTTCTCGGTCCTGACGGGGGAGGACGCGCTGTTCCACACCGCGCTGACCCAGGGGGCCGATGGCGGCATCCTGGCCGCGGCCCATGTCGGGACCGGAACCTACGCGAAGGTCGCGGCGCTGCTGCGTGGGGGCGACCACGCCCAGGCCCTGGCCGCGTGGCGCGCGTTCGTGGACCTGCCGCGCCTGCTGTTCACCGAACCGAACCCGGCCCCGATCAAGCATTGGCTCTGGCGCTCGGGGCTGATCGACAGCCCGGAACTCCGCCTGCCGATGACGGGCGTCACCGAGGCGCTGGCCGTTCGGCTGGATGCGCGCTTCGCGGCAACTTCCGCGTGACCCCCAGGCGCCCTATAAGCGACCAAACGCCTGTCTGGAGGAAACACATGATCCGTCGCCGCCATCTGCTGGCCGCCTCGGCCGCGACCCTGGCCGCCCCGGCCATCGTCGAGCGCGCCAACGCCCAGTCCGCTTTCGACTGGAAGCAGTTCAAGGGCCAGGCCATCGAGGTCAACTACCAGCTCTCCCCGCGCGGCGACCTGGCTCGCCGGTCGATCAAGCAGTTCGAGGAGCTGACCGGCATCAAGGTCGGGTTCGAGCAGATCCCCGAGCAGCAGCAGCGCCCCAAGGTCGCGATGGAGATGGCGACCGGCCGGCCCAGCTTCGACGTCGTCAATATCGGGATGCATGTCCAGAAGCGCCTGGTCGAGCGCGCCAAGTGGATGGAGGACCTGCGTCCCTACATCGCCGACAAAGGCCTGACGTCGCCCGACTACGATCCCGCCGATTTCAGCAAGCCGTCGATGGCGGTCGCGACCGGGGAAGATGGCAAGATCAACGCGCTGCCGTTGAACCAGGACCTGTTCATCCTGTTCTACAACAAGGAGCTGCTGGCCGAGAAAGGCTTCAAGGCGCCGCCCAAGACCTATGATGAACTGTTCACCATGGCGAAGGCGCTGACCGACCCGGCCAAGCAGATCTACGGGTTCGTCGGACGTGGCCTGAAGAACGCCAATGTCGTTCTATACGACAACATCCTGCTGGGCTGGGATCAGGAAACCGTCACGCCCGACGGCAAGAAACTGCTGACCGACACGCCCGCGGCGATCGAGGCGGCTCAGTTCTACCAGAAGCTGATGCGCGAATGCGGCCCGCCCGGCAATATCGGTTTCAACTGGAACGAATGCCAGACCACCTTCATGCAGGGTCGGGCAGCGATGTGGTGGGATGGGATCGGGTTCTCGGCACCGTTGCTGGACAAGACCAAGTCGAAGATCGTCGAAAAGGTTGGCTTCGCGCCGGTCCCCGCCGGCCCGAAGTCGCACAACTGCGCGACGTTCATCGACGGCATCGGCATTCCCGCCACCGCCAAGAACAAGAAGCCGGCCTGGCTGTTCGTGCAGTGGATCACCGGCAAGGAGATGCAGAACGAGCAGCTTCGTTCCGGTGCCGGCACGCCGCCTCGGCTGTCCTGCTATGGCCGCGACGAGATCGTGAAGAACAGCGCGTTCCCGCAGGAATGGTTCGACACGACGTCGGTCAGCCTGAAGATCGCGCGCTCGGGCCTGCCGGTGATCGTGCCGGTCACCGAGTTCCGTGACACGATCGGAACGGGCCTGACCAACATCGTGGGTGGGGCCGATCCGGCGACCGAGATGAAAAAGGCCACGGCGGCGTTCCAGCCCGTGCTGGACAAGTCGAACGAGGCTTGATGGACGGGGGCCTGCCGCCAGGCGGGCCCCCTTCACTCCCGCTACCGGGACTCCCCGACAAACCCGGCCGTCAACGCGTCCAGGCGGTCCAGCGCGGCCTGGGGCAGCGGTCCCTTTTGCACCGCGGCCAGCGCGCCCTCGAATTCTCCGGGCGTCGCCATCCCGACCAGGATCGTCCCCATCGCCGGATGGGTGATGGAAAACCGCGTCGCCGCTTCCGCCAGGGAGTCGCAGAACCCCTCGGTCACCAGCGGCATCAAGCGGCGGGCGCGTTCCAGATCGGTGCCATACTGGTTGGCCGAACCGATCGGCGCCGGAGGCGGGCTGGCGATCGGATGGCGTTCCGCGACTCCGGTCAGCGCGCCGGCGGCCAGAACGCGGATACCCACCACGCCCACGCCGGCCTTTTGCGTGTGATCGAACATCCGGCCGTAATCCTGCGCGGGATACCCCGCCGGCAACGCCGCCCCAGCCGACTGGTTCAGCATGTTGTAGCTGACCTGCGCGCTGTCGAAGACCTCGGCGTCGATCACCTGGTGCAGCGCCGCGGTATCCCCGACCGCCGTGATGCCAAGGAACCGCGTCTTGCCGGCCTTCTGGAGCTTCTGGAACGCCGGCACAACTTCATCCAAGACCTGCCGGACGCTGAGGGACTCGCCCCCGCCCGCCACGGTGATCGGGTTGTGCAGATGGAAGATATCGACCTGCGCCATGCCCAGCCGTTGCAGGCTGGCATTCAGGGATTCGGTAACCATCGCCTCGATCCGTCCAAAGTCGCCCGACGGCACGCGGACCTTGGTGGCGATGAAGGATTCCTTGGGCTTCAGCACCTTCAGCACGCGACCGATATTCGTTTCAGAGACACCATCGCCATAGGCCACGGCAGTGTCGAAGTAGTTGACCCCGACCGCCAGCGCCCGCGCCACCGCACGCTCCTGATCCGCGTCCGTACCGCGCACCATCAAGCCGCCGACCGCGCCGCAGCCGAAGCCGAGGATGCCAAACTTCAGGCCCGTCCGCCCGAACACGCGCTGTTCCATGTCTCTCTCCCCATCATCGCTCATGCAGGCCGGCGCCCGCCGCCATGATCTCGCACAGCGCCACCATCAGGTCGAGCGTGGGTTCCCGGCTTATCCGGGTACGACGATCCGGATCGGATTGGGCGCATCCCGGATCGAGACCGGTGTGAAGCCGGCCCGGTCGCCATCCGACTGCAAGGCGACCGGCGCGTTGCCCAGGAAGTCGATCCGGCTCGCCCGGATTTCCTCGACCCCGGACGCGCGCGACAACATGTTCAGCGGCAAGGCCGCGGCGTAGCCCAGCGTCCGCGCGATCCCGCCGTGCTTGAACAGCACGACCGAGAATCCAGGCTCCCCAGGGCGGGCTTGCGGGGCGAGCAGGTAGCGGCCGCCATAGAACCGCCCCTTGCTGATGACCACGCTGGCCGCCTGCCGGTGCTCTCCGTCCACCTGAAAGGCGATCGGCTCGAACTCATAGCGCGTCAGTTCGCGCAGGGTCTGCCAGACATAGGCCCCGCGCCCCAGCACCCGCTTAAGGCCGAGCGGGAGGCGGTGGACGACGCGGGCGTCGAAGCCGGCGCCTATCATTTGCACGAACATCCGTGAATCCGACGTTCCATGCGCAATCCCCGGCCAATGCGGCCGCGCTCGGCCCGCCGCCAGGCACGACGCCACGGCGTGCGGTGAGAACGGCAGGCCAAGTTCGTGCGCCAGGACGTTGGCGGTCCCGAGGGGGATGATCCCAAGCATCACGTCGGACCCGACCAGGCCGGTCGCGACCTCGGCGATCGTGCCGTCACCCCCCGCCGCGATGACCGTGCGCGTCCCCGCGCGGACCGCGTCCCGCGCCAGGCTCTCGGCATGCCCGGGGAACCGGGTCTCGACGATCTCCAGCCGCATGCCGTGCATGGAAAGGACGTCGATCACTTTCCATAGCAGGCCAGGCCGTCGCCGTCCGGCGGTTGGGTTGAAGACAATGAGCATGGAGAAGACGGAATTCCTCGCTGGCGAATCGTACACGCGAACAGGAAGGTTGCACAGGATATCCCGGTGTTGTTTCAGAGTCATGAAGGTGGAATGACGACTGAATGATCTTTCCGTAAGGCACGATGGTTCCGGTGCTTCATTGAATGTTCACTTTGATTGACTCCGGAACCGACCGTAAGGGCTTCGTCAATGAACGCTCCCCTGACCCAGGTTGCTCGCACTCAGTATCGCAGCGTGTTCATCTCGGACACTCATCTGGGTACGCGCGGATGCCGCAGCGATTTTCTGGCTGATTTTCTTCGCCAGACAACCTGCCAACACCTCTATCTTGTCGGTGATATCATCGACGGATGGCGTCTCCGGAAATCATGGTATTGGGATGAAAATCACGACGAAGTACTTCGTCTGATTCTCAAACATGCCCGCCATGGGGTCGAGGTGACCTACATCCCTGGCAATCATGACGAGATGTTTCGATCCTGGCTCAATGTCGGACTCGAAATCGCCGGTATCCGGCTGCGGCAGGAAGCCGTTCACACCACGGCCAATGGCAAGCGGCTGCTGATCATCCACGGCGATGAGTTCGACAGCGTCGTCCGCTACGCACGCTTCCTCGCGCTGTTGGGAGACGGCGCCTATGCCGCGGCGCTGGTGTGCAACCGTTGGTTCAACGGCGTCCGCCGGCGGCTTGGCTATCCGTACTGGTCGCTGTCCTCCTGGCTCAAGCGCCAGGTCAAGGAAGCCGTCAAGGCCATCGACCGGTTTGAGGTAGCGCTGGCCCATGAAGCACGCTCCCGCGGATTTGACGGCGTTGTGTGTGGGCATATTCACCACGCCGAAATGCGTGAGGTGAACGGCGTTCTTTACATCAACGACGGAGACTGGGTCGAAAGCTGCACCGCGCTGGTGGAGCATCACGACGGCCGTCTGGAGCTGATCGAGTGGGCCACCCTCAAGCAATTGTCCTTTCACACGCCACAACGCGTCGGCGTGACCCAGCCCGCGTGACCGACCCGGCGTCAGCCCGATGATTTCAACCGCGACATCCCGGCGAATCCTGATCATCACCGATGCCTGGGAACCTCAGGTCAATGGGGTGGTCCGCACGCTTTCGGCGCTGTCGCACGAGCTGACCGAGATGGGGCATATCGTCCGCATCATCGGGCCCAACGAGTTTCGCACCATCCCCTGCCCGAGCTATCCCGACATCGCCCTGTCGCTGCTGCCCGCGCGCCGGCTGATCCGCATGATCGAGGACTTCGCCCCCGACGCGCTGCATATCGCAACGGAAGGCCCGCTTGGCATGGCGGCCCGGTCCTGGGCACGCAAGAATGGTCGGAACTTTACCACGGCGTTCCACACGCGGTTCGCGGAATACATCCAGGCCCGGATCGGCCTGCCCGTCCGCCCCATCTATGCCTGGATGCGGCACTTCCATGGTGCCGGACAGGGCGTTCTGGTCGCGACCGCGTCCCTGCGACAGGAACTCCGAAGCCGCGGGTTCAAGAACATCAAGGCCTGGACGCGCGGCGTGGACCTGTCGCTGTTCCGCCCGGAGCCGCGGGAAGACTGGCCCTTCCCACTTCCGATCTTCCTGTATGTCGGTCGGATCGCGGTCGAAAAGAACATCGGGACCTTCCTGGACCTCGATGTGCCAGGTTCGAAAGTCGTCGTCGGTGACGGCCCCGCCCTGCCTGGCCTGCGCCGGCAGTATCCCGACGTGCATTTCATGGGCCCCCGCTACGGCGAGGAGCTTTCCCGCTGCTACGCCGCCGCCGACGTGTTTGTTTTCCCGTCCCTGACCGACACGTTCGGCCTGGTGCTGCTGGAAGCCCTCGCCTGCGGAACGCCCATTGCGGCCTTTCCCGTTACCGGACCCACCGATGTGCTGGCGGGCGCGGAAGGCCTGGTCGGCGCCGTGGACACCGACCTGCGCGCGGCCGCCCTGACCGCGCTGAAGGCGGACCGGGAAGCCTGTCGGCGGCATGCGGAAACCTTCTCCTGGCGAACCTGCGCCGACGTGTTTCTCTCACACCTTGTGCCGATGTCGGGAGACGTCGAGGCCAGGAACCGCATCAGCGAGGACGCATGACCGGCACCTACAGCGACCAGCTCAACCGGGAACCCGATGGCAGCGGCGCCGCCCTGTTCGTGCGCCGCTGGCTCGCCCATCCGTTGCGGATGGGATCGATCATCCCCTCCTCCCGCACGCTCTGCCGGAACGTCGTCCGCAGCGCATGGCCGGAGGCAGATGGCGTCGTGCTGGATCTGGGATCGGGCACCGGCGTGATCGCCCGCGCGTTCCTGCAGGCCGGACTGCCGCCCGACCGGCTGATCGCGCTGGAGGTCGACGGCGCGCTCGCCGCCTCTCTGCGGACCGCATTGCCGGGCGCGACGGTGCTGGAAGGGGATGCGCGCGCCGCCGCCGATTTGATCCCGGAACGGCTGCAGGGGCGCATCACCAGCGTCATCTGCGGCATCCCGTTGGTGCTGTTGCCGGTCGCCGAACAGCGGGTGTTCATCGACGCCATCGACCGCGTCGCGCCGGGGCGCGGCTTCGTTCTGTATACCTACTGCATCACCTCGCCGCTGCCCTATCGTCGCCATGCCCTGACGGCGCGGCGGGAGGCATGGACGCCGCTCAATTTCCCGCCCGCCAGCGTGTGGCGCTACACACCGGCGCTATCGCGCGCGACGATCAGCGGCTGACGTTCGGGCCGAGGTCAGTCCATCTCCTGTTCCAGCGCCTCGATATCCTCATCGCTGAAGCCGAAATGGTGCGCGATTTCGTGGATCACGACGTTGCGGACCAGGCGATACAGGTCCTCCCCGGTCTCGATCCATTCCAGCAGGATCGGCTGACGATACAGGAAGATCAGGTCAGGCTCCCGGATCGGGTCTGACACGCTGCGCTCGGTGATCGGGGTGCCGCGATACAGGCCGGTCAGTTCCCACGCCGACTCGATGTCCAGATCATCCAGGGTCTCGTCATCCGGCATCTCCTCCACCGCGATGCCCACCCCCTGCACATAGCGCGCAATGCGCAGCGGTATGGTCCCCAAGGCCCTTTCGGCCATCTGGATCAGGTCATCGATGCTCGGCGGCAGGCCGAACGAGGGAATTGGGTTGCGCAGGTCGCTCATGCGGTATTCGGTGGCCCGCGACGGCCGCTGGGTCAAGCGGCTGGTTCACATAAGGGGCCGATCATGCCGAAACGCCTGACAGAATCCGAACGCGCCGAACTGCCAACCACCCTGCCGCTATGGGCGATGGTGGAGGGCCGGGACGCGATCCGCCGCGAATTCCGCTTTCGCGATTTCAACGAAGCCTGGGGGTTCATGGAGCGCGTGGCCCTGCTCGCGGAAAAGCAGGACCACCACCCGGAATGGTTCAATGTCTGGGCCACCGTCCGCATCGACCTGACCACGCATGACGCCGGCGGGCTCAGCCGCAACGACGTGCGCCTGGCACAGGCGATCGACGCGCTGCTGGTCTGATGGTGCCTGTCAGCTTTCCGGAACGCGCCGCGCTCATTCGGCGCGCCACCGCTCGGCTGTGCCTGCGCCTGGGTTGGGTGCCTCTGCACGAGGTGCCGCTGCCGAATGGCCGGCGCGCCGATATCCTGGCCTTGCGCCCGGACGGTGATTTCATGTGCATCGAGGTGAAGTCGGGGCCGCGCGATTTCCTCACCGATCAGAAATGGCCGGAATACCGGGACTTCGCCGATGCGCTGTTCTTCGCGGTGGATGCCGATTTCCCGTACGAATTGCTGCCCGGCGACACCGGGCTGATCGTCACGGCCGGGCTGGAGGCGGACCTGCTGCGGGAGGCCCCGTCCCATCGGATCGCCGGGGCCAGGCGTCGCGCCCTGATGCAGCGCTTCGCGGTGGTGGCCGCGGGGCGGCTGGCGGTGATGGAGGACCCGGTCGGGACCGCCGACCTGCGCGCCGCGCTGCGGGTGGAATAATTCCAACCGGCTTCCTGGTTACGGATAAACCTCAGCCAATTTGAGCAACCGACAAGGCATTCGTGGCGTTCGGACACTTGCCGAACAGAGGCGAGGAAGCACGGCTGGTATAACGCCCCGCGTTAACGGTTTATTCAGCAATGCCGCCCAGAATGGGCGCGCCGGAGACGCCGCCCAGGAACGGCGGCGCGCCTGGCCCCAGATCACCCCCCGCGTGCGGCGGCAGAAGGCTCGGTCCGCGTCGGTCCTGTCAGGAACCGTCCAATGGTCCCCCATTCCCACGTCGTGTTGGCAAGCGTCCTCGTTTCGTTTGGTCTCGTGCTGTCGGTGGCCGGATGCGCCGCCGTTCCGCTCGCCAACCTGGTGACGTCCGCGTCAATGAGTTCGACCGCGTCCTGCGCGGCCAATTCAACGACCAAATGTGAAACAAACCCGCTGACGGCGCTGCTGGACAACTGGACCGCCAAGCCGCCGGCGAAGTAGCGACGCTTCCGCGTTCCCGGCCCGTATGGCACCGTTAGCGGGTAAGAAACCGACACGGGAGAAAACGCATGAGACTCGCGGGCAAGGTCGCCATCATCAGCGGCGCCGCATCCGGCATGGGCGCTGCCACAGCCGGCATGTTCATCAAGGAAGGCGCCAAGGTCGTCATCGCCGACCGGCTGGAGCACGAGGGCCGGAAGATGGCCGAAAGCCTCGGCCCCGCCGCGCATTTCGAGCGGCTGGACGTGACGGTCGAGGAAGACTGGGCCGCCGCAGTCGCCGCGACGCAAAAGCACTTCGGCAAGCTGGATATCCTGGTCAACAACGCCGGCGTGTCCGGCAGCGCGGAACAGGATCTGTTCAGCTCCGACGCCTGGCACCGGATCATGGCGATCAACGCGACCGGCGTGTTCTACGGCATCAAGCACGCGATCCCGGCGATGAAGGCGAATGGCGGCGGGTCGATCGTCAACCTGTCCTCGGTAGCCGGCATCATCGGCAGCATGGGCATCCACATGGCCTACAACGCGTCAAAGGCCGCCGTCCGGCTGATGACCAAGTCGGTGGCGGTGCAGCATGCGCTGGACAATATCCGGGCGAACTCGGTCCATCCCGGCCTGATGCCGGCGATGCTGACGTCCGGACGCACCGCCGATCCGGCGACCCGGGAAAAGCGCCTGAGCGTGGTGCCGATGCGACGCGCCGGCCGGGTTGAGGAAGTGGGGCACACGATCGTCTTCCTGGCGTCGGATGAGTCGTCCTACATCACCGGCTCGGAAATCCATGTCGATGGTGGCGCGATCGCGATCTGATCGGGGGGCGGGGGGCGCCCACGAAGGCGCCCCTCAGCTCACCGCCTGCCTTACCCGTGCCGACACGTATTCACTGACCACCACCGTCCCCAGGATCACCAGCAGGATCAGCGTCACCTGGTTCCATGACAGCGTGCTCATGGAGCTTTCAAGGTTCATCCCGATCCCGCCCGCGCCCACCAGGCCGAGCACCGTGGCTTCCCGGATATTGATGTCCCAGCGGAAGACCGACACACCCGCGAAGGCCGGCGTGATCTGCGGCCAGACGCCCCAGACCAGGACCTGCATGCGGGAGGCACCGGTGGCGCGGATGGCCTCGATCGGTTCGTCGCTGATCTCCTCGATCGCCTCATAGATCAGCTTGCCCAGGAACCCGATCGATCGCAGCCCGATCGCCAACAACCCCGCGAAGACCCCAGGCCCAACCAGCGTGACCAGCAGCAACGCCCAGATGATGGCGTTGACCGACCGGGACGCCACAAGCACCAGCAACGCCAAGGGCCGCACGAAGGCCACGCTGGGCGTCGTGTTGCGCGCCGCCAGGAACGCCAGCGGCAGGGCCAGCACGATCGCCATCGCGGTGCCCAGCGTCGCCATGTTCAGCGTGTCCCACAGCGGGCGCCACAACTCGTGGATATAGGACCACTTCGGCGGCAGCATCCGCCCGCCGATATCCGCGGCCTGAGTCGGCGCGTCCCAGACAAAGGCCCAGATCGTATCCTGGGTCATCGCCTGCCAGGTGAACACGAACACCAGAACCGCGGCGAACCAGGCGCCCGACCGTGCCCATTCGGCCTTCGTCGTGCGGCGGCGCCAGATCTTCGTCCCGTCGGAGGTAAGGACCGGCATTACCGCGCCCTCTGTCGAATGATACCGGAGACGTATTCACAGCCGAACACGATCACGATGATGATCACCAGGACCGCCGCGGCACTGTCATACTCGTAACGACTGAGCGCGGTGTTCAACGTCGCCCCGATCCCCCCGGCCCCGACAATGCCGACCACCGCGGACTCCCGGAAATTGATATCCAGCCGATACATCGACAGCCCGATCAGCCGCGGCGCCACCTGCGGCAGCACGGCATAGACCAGCACCTGCCACCAGCCGGCCCCGGTCGCGCGCACCGCCTCCAGCGGAGCGTGGTCAATGTCCTCGATGTCCTCGGCCAGCAGCTTGGACAGGAAGCCGATCGTGGCGAAGGCGAGCGTCAGGAACCCGGCGAAGGTGCCGAACCCGACCAGTGCCACCAGAAGGATCGCCACCACGACCTCGTGCAGGCTGCGGGACACGGCAATGACCGAGCGGCAAAAGATATAGACCGGCATGGGCACGACGTTCCGCGCCGCGCCGATGCCGAACGGGATCGAGATCACGATCCCGACCATGGTCGCGGTGATCGCCATGGTCAGGCTTTCCTGGATGCCGATCCAGATGTCCTCGCCTCGGCTGACGAAATCCGGCTTCAGGAACCCGCTGAGCAGCCGCAACGCGCGTTCGGCGCCCTGGGCGATGCGGGTCCAGTTGACCTCCACCGAGCCGAACGACACGGCGACATACAGCACGATCCCGGCATAGACCGCCCAGCGCAGGGCGGGGTTGGCGATCATGGGCGGCGGAGACCACCGGCGGACGGCGGCGGTCATCGGCTGACCCTGGATGTGGGCCGCCTCATGCCGCCACGGCCTCCTCTTCCTCATCCACCTTGCGGATCGTGGCGGACCAGTCCTCCGCCCCGTAGATCTCGGTCAGCACATCGGCCGTCAGAGCGTCCGGCGGGCCGTCGAACACGATCTGGCCCTTCCGCAACCCGACGATCCGCTGCACGAACTGCTGCGCCAAGGCAACGTCATGGATGTTCACGATCGCGGCCAGCCCCCGTTCGGCACAGACCTCCACGATCAGCCGCATGATCTGGCGCGATGTCTTGGGATCCAGGCTCGCGGTCGGCTCATCGACCAGCAGCAACTCCGGCTCCTGCACCAAGGCGCGGGCGATCCCCACCCGCTGGCGCTGCCCGCCCGAGAGCGCGTCGGCCCGCTTGTCCACATGATCCATCAGCCCGACGCGATCCAGCACGGCGAAGGCGCGGTCGATGTCCGCCTGCGGAAACCGCCGGAAGAAGGACCGCCAGAACCCGACATAGCCCAGCCGGCCGGACAGCACGTTCTCCATGACCGTCAGCCGGTCCACCAGCGCGTATTCCTGGAAGATCATCCCCATGCGCCGTCGCGCTCGGCTGAGCCCCGCGCGGTCGGCGGCGACCACGTCGGTGTCACCCAGTATGATCCGCCCGACCGAAGGCTCAACCAGGCGGTTGACACAACGGATCAGCGTGGACTTGCCCGCGCCGGACGGACCGATCAGCCCCATCACCTGGCCGGAGGGGACGCTCAGGCTGACATCCTCCAGCGCCAGGTCGCCGGTCGCGTAGCGCTTCGTCAGGTTCTCGATCCGCAGCATCAACCGCCCCGTGGGTTCCCGGGAGGTTCCTTACTTGCAGGCGTAGCTGACACCAAGGGCCTGATCGATCTGCCGCACGACCTCCCAATGCTTCTGGTAGGCGATCGGCATGAACTTCTCCTGCGGGGGGCTGGAGTTCTTGAACTCCGACAGCAACGCCGAACCTTCCCACGGGAATGTGAAGAACGCCTCCTTGATCTTCGCCGCGAGCTCCGGCTTCAGGTTATGGGCCAGCCCATAGGCCGAGGTCGGGAAGGTCTGGGACTTGTAGATCGTGACGATCTGCTCCGGCTTGACGACGTCGCGCGCCATCATCCGCTTCATCACGGAATTGGCGATCGCCGCGGCCGGATAGTCCTTGTTGGCCACACCCAGCACCGAGTTGTCGTGCTTGCCGGAAAACACCGGCGTGTAGTCCTTGCCGGCTTCCAACTTGAATTGATCGCGGAACAGCGCCGCCGGGGCCTTGTAGCCGGAGTTCGATGTCTCGGACGTGAAGGCGAATTTCTTGCCGCGCACATCCTCAATCTTCTGGACGCCGGAGCCGGGGAAGGTGATCACCTCCATCTCATAGCCGTACTCGTCCTTGAGCGACGCCATCATGGCGAAGGGGACGAAGCCGCTGCAATTCACCGCGAGCGGGGTGGAACCGGTGTTGAACGCCGCGACATGCAGGCGGCCGGCGCGCATCGCCTCGATCTGGGCGGCGTTGCTCTGCACCGGGAAGAACTGCACGCGCTTGCCGGTGGTCTTGGCGAGGTGCGCGAGGAATCCGTCCCAGACCTTGGCATAGACGGCGGGGTCTTCCACCGGCGTGTAGGCAAAGATCAGTACCGGGGGATCGATCGTTTCAGCGGGCGTATCGGCGACCATGTCGCCATCCGCGTCCTTGAACCGCGCGTCCAGTGCCTGCGCGAGGCCCGGGGCCAGCGACATCAGGACCGCGAAAGCCCAAACCGAGGATCTGGGGAAGAAGGCCATGGGGCGGAACTCCGTTGGGAATGATCGGACCTGTGTGGCCGGATCGCTGTCGTCTGGCCATCACAATTTCATGACATCGTGGGCCGGGAAACCCCATATCGAGCCATCGGGTCCCACCTACACCCGATAGATCGGTAGCATGATGACCCATGAGCAGTGACACCGCCGGCCCGGCATCGGCCGTCTGGCATACGCTTGATGGCGGGGACGCGACCGTTCGGCTGTCCTCCGACCCTGATCGTGGACTGAGCCTGGAGGAGGTCACGAAGCGTCAGGCCCAGTATGGCCCTAACGCGATCCGGGCGGGCAAGCGGCGCGGTGCGTTCGCCATGCTTGCGTCGCAGTTCACCGATTTCATGATCCTGCTGCTGCTGGCCGCCGCCGTGATCTCGGGCATCGCGGGCGACGCGGAGGACACGGTGGTGATCCTGGCGATCGTCGTCCTGAACGCCATCGTCGGCTTCGTGCAGGAGTATCGGGCCGACAAGGCCATGGCAGCGCTGCAACGCATGGGCGCGCCGAGCGCGATGGTGGTTCGGGCTGGGACGCACCAGCCGGTGCCGGCTCAGGAGCTGGTCCCGGGCGATATCGTGGTGCTGGAGGCCGGGAACGCCATCCCCGCCGACCTGCGCCTGATCGAGGCCATCGACCTGAGGTTGGGGGAAGCGGCGCTGACCGGTGAATCCCTGCCGGTGGACAAGCAGACCGCGTCGATCCCGGATCCCGGCCTGCCGATCGCCGATCGCCGCGACATGGCATTCAGCGGCACGGTCGTCCTGTATGGCCGCGGGCGCGGCCTGGTGGTCGGCACCGGCATGAACACCGAGCTGGGCCGGATTGCCGGCATGCTGGATGCCGCGACCGGCGCGCGCACCCCGCTCCAGCAGCGGCTGACCCGGTTTGGGCGCCAGATGGCCATCGCCGCCATCGCGATCTGCGTGCTGATCTTCGCCTTCGGCCTGCTGCGCGGCGAACCGCCTATCCTGATGCTGCTGACCGCGATCAGCCTTGCCGTGGCGGCGATCCCGGAGGCGATGCCGGCGGTCGTGACCGTTGTCCTGGCGCTCGGGGCCGCCCGGATGGCGCGCGCCCATGCCTTGATCCGGCGCTTGCCGGCGGTGGAAACGCTTGGCTCGGTCACCGTCATCTGCTCCGACAAGACCGGCACGCTGACCCGCAATGAAATGCAGGCGGTCGAGGCTTTCGTGGCCGGGAAGCGCCTGCCCGTCCCGGGCCTGGACATCGCAAACGCGCCGGTGCCGGCCCTGATGCGGGCGATGGCGCTGTGCAACGACGTCACCGCCGGGGCGGACGGGACGCCGATCGGTGATCCGACGGAAACGGCGCTGTGGCAGGCGGGCCGGGACTCCGGCATCCCATCGGTCGACTCGGTGCCGATGACGATGGAAGTGCCGTTCGATTCCGAGCGGAAACGGATGACCACCGTCCACCCCGATGGCGCAGGCTTCGTTGCCTATACCAAGGGGGCGCCGGAAACCGTCCTGACGCTGTGCGTTTCGATGGCGACCGCCGATGGTCCGGTGCCGATCGACCAGGCTGGGATCAACGAAGCGGCCGACGCCATGGCGGCGGATGGGCTGCGGGTGCTGGCGTTCGCGTATCGCCCCTGGACCGACACTCCACCCGCGCACGACGCCGCCGCCGTCGAGCGTGACCTGATCCTACTGGGGCTTATCGGGCTGCTCGACCCGCCGCGCGCGGAAGCCAAGACCGCGGTGGAGACCTGCCAGGCCGCCGGGATCAAGCCGGTCATGATCACCGGCGACCATCCGGTCACCGCGCGCGCCATCGCCCGCCAACTGGGCATCACGGACGAGAAAGGCGCGGTCATCACCGGCCGCGACCTGCAAACCCTGTCCGACGGCGATTTGCTGGAACGGGTGGCCGATACAACCGTCTACGCCCGGGTTGATCCCTCCCAGAAAATCCGGATCGTGGAGGCGCTGCGGCAGTCCGGGGAAATCGTCGCCATGACCGGCGACGGCGTGAACGACGCCCCCGCTTTGGCAAGCGCCGATATCGGCGTGGCGATGGGCAAGGGCGGTACCGATGTCGCGCGCGAAGCCGCCAGCCTGGTCCTGCTGGACGACAATTTCGCGACGATCGTGACCGCGGTGCGCGAGGGTCGGCGCATCTACGACAACATCCGCAAGTTCATCCGCTTCGTCGTGACCTGCAACTCGGCCGAGATCCTGACAATCTTCCTCGCCCCGTTCCTCGGCCTGCCGGTGCCGCTGCTGCCGATCCAGATCCTGTGGATCAACCTGGTCACCGATGGTCTGCCCGGCCTCGCGCTGGCGGCGGAACCGGCCGAACGCGACATCATGCGCCGCCCGCCCCGTCCGCCGACAGAGGGGCTGTTCGCCGGCGGCATGCTGTCCCACATCATCTGGGTCGGCTGCCTGATGGCGGGGCTGACCCTGGGGACGCAAGCCTTCTGCGTTTGGACCGGACGCGAGAACTGGCAGACGATGGTCTTTACCGTGCTGACCTTCGCGCAGATGTGGCACGTGGTGGCGATCCGGTCGGAGCGAGCGTCCCTTTTCCAACAAGGCCTGCTGTCGAACAAGCCGCTGCTCGGCGCCGTCGGACTGACCTTCGGGCTGCAACTCGCGGTGATCTACGTCCCCGCGCTGAACCAGATCCTGGACACCGCGCCGCTGAACCTGATCGAGCTGCTGGCCTGCATCGGCGTATCGGGACTGATCTTCGTCGGTGTGGAAATCGAGAAATGGGTCCGGCGCACCCGCCACCCGATCGGCGGTCAGGCTTCCCGCTTCTGATCCAACCGCCACCAACGCCCGACATCGGCTACAATCAGGTAAACAGGCGACAGGATTCCGCGATGGCCGACACGACCCCCGAGATCACCCCGGACTTCCAGCGCGGCTGGGATGCCGCACTGGCCGCCGCGCGCGCATGGCACGAATCACAGGCGAAGCAGACCTTGATCCAGGCTCGGCGAAGTCGCTTCCCCAAGAACCTGGAACGTGAAGCGGAGGTCCATCAGCGTTCGGCGCAGATGATCGGCACGCTGAGCCCGGACGATGTCTGACGCCCGCGCCGGTGCGATGTCACAGACCTGTTGCCGCCGATTCAAGCAACCGTAACACGGGGGGACTAAGGCCCGGTCGGTGTCATGACAAGGAGACCGACTGATGTACCGAAATTTCTTGCTGGCGGGCGTGACCGCCGGCCTGCTCGCTTTGTCCCTGCCGGGACACGCGCAGCAGGCGGTTCCGGCAACGCTGGTGGGGCATGCCGTGCTGCCCGCCGCCAGCTTCCTGCCCGCCCCCGCGGACGCCCCGGCTGACCTGAAGACGTCCGGCAAATACACCACCGCCAAGCGCGTCGATGCGGTCGGTACCGTCATGGGCAAGTCTTATGAACGCGAGACCGGCATCAAGCTGCCCTTCGATGGCCAACCGCGCCAGGGCCATTCCGGCATCAAGACCATGCCGGACGGCAGCTTCTGGATCCTTTCGGACAACGGGTCCGGATCGAAGGCGAATTCCCCGGATTCGATGCTGTATCTGAACCGCTACCGCCTCGACTGGGCGACCGGCGCCTGGGAGCCGATGGAAACGATCTTCCTGCACGATCCCGACCGCAAGGTTCCGTTCCGTATCGTCCATGAAGGCACGGACCGCCGCTATCTGACGGGCTCCGACTTCGATACCGAGGGTTTCCAGATCATCGGCAACACCATCTGGATCGGCGACGAGTTCGGCCCCTATGTCCTGAAGACCGACCTTTCCGGCAAGGTGCTGGGGATGTTCGATACGATGGCCGACGGCAAGCCCGTCCGCATGTCAATCAGCGTTGAATAGTTTCCAGGTAACAGCGCCCAAAAGTTTCCAGTTATTCAGGCCGGTTTCGGCTGTTTTTTGCGCTGCTTGAAGCGGAAGGAGTCGTTCCCGGTTTCCAGGATGTCGCAGTGGTGAGTGATGCGGTCG
>CAMCDA010000005.1 GCA_945873195.1 Asaia bogorensis | reverse complement strand
CACCGCTTTTTGTATCAGGCTGGGTTACGTGACTCGGGGTGTGACCCGGTCAGCTGGCCCAGCTTCCCGTTGCAGGTGGCGGGACGACTTGGCATACCAACCTACTACCTTGGAATCACAGAATAAAAAATGAGGGGATGGCTGAGGTCCGAACGGTCTGTTGCGCCATCGTGGCGGCCATGAAATATGTCGCGATATCAATCCGCTCGACCGTCTCCGGTGTCAGGCGGCGGCCGAGGCGGGCGATCAAGGCCTCGGTGGCGTCCAAGGCTCCATGGACGTAACGGGCGGAGGCAAAGCGCTTGAAGTAGCTTTTGCGGAGCCACCAGGTCTCCCCCAATCCATCAAGCGCCATGGCGGGATCGAACCCGTCGCCGTAGATACCGCCAAACACGGAACGCGCGGCATCGTCCTCCCCCGTAAACCCCGCATCCCGCAAATCCAATGCCAGGAACCCCGCTCGGCTGCTATGTCCTGTATACACGTTACGTATCGTCGCGCCGTCGCCGAGTGTCTGACGACTCGCTACTACGCCCAGGCCGGCCGCGATCGACACGGCCTCGGCCATCTGTTCGGCGCTGTAGCCCCGCAGCTTGGATATCGCGAAGGCCGCCGCCATCGGGCCGAATGTCCCGTGCGGATGCACCGCAAGCCGCACCTTCGTCGCGCGCCAGATACGTGACGCGGCTTCATAGCCGAGGATGGAAGCTTCCAGCAGCGCCGAACCGGACAGGCCCGCAGCCTCGGCTTCCGCAAAGGCCGCGGGTGCGATCTGGATCATCGCGTGGCCGCGGGTGTGGAGATTGCCTTCGTCCAGATCGTGCCAGGTGCCGGCGGTGCCGTTTACAAACGCCGCGCTTTCAGCCGGCAGGCGCGCCTTGGTGCCGAACACGGTGGCCCGTTGGGTACCGTCGCGGGCCTGTTCCAGCGCGAGCAGGCGCCGTACCGGTGGGGCCGCGTTGCCGGCAACGATGCAACCGAGGCTGTCCGCCAACACGAGCCGCCCGCGCGCTACAACGTCCGGTGGAATGTCAGCGAGCTGCCCGCGGGCGACGAAGGCGGCGAGTTCCTGCAAAGGTGCTGTCATGGGACTCCGTCAGGCCGCCGCCATGATATGTTGGCGGCACTGCATCAAGGGTTGAATGCGCGTGCCGAACGCTTCCATGCCGAGCAGGAAATCATCAAACGTCAGCATGATCCCCTTCACGCCCGGCATCGTCGCGACCTCATCCAGCATCGCCGCAACCGTGGCATGGGATCCGACGAGGGTCCCCATGTTGAAGTTGATGGGGGACGGGGATCGCTGGATCGCCGCGGCCATGGAGGTTTCGGACGTCGCCGTATCCTCCGCCGCCTTGCCCAGCAGATGGGCCAAGGCCTCCTTGTCCGCGCCGGCGTTGTACAGCTCCCACTTCTTCATCGCGGCGGCGTCGGTTTCATCCGCGATGATCATGTACAACATATAACTGCCGACATCGCGGCCTTCCCGTTCCGCATGCGCCAACATCCGCGCGGGAACACCCGCGGCCAGGGTCGGCTGGTTCACGCCCTCCCCCAACGCGAAGTTGAAGTCGCAGTATCGGGCGGCGAACTCCATGCCGCGATCACTTTGGCCGGCGGACACAAGCTTGATCGGCGCCTTCGGACGGGGGCTGAGTTTGCACGCATCCATCTGGAAGAACTCGCCCTTCAGGTCGGACTGCCCGGTTTCCCAAAGGTCCTGCAGGATGCGGACATATTCCGTGCTGTAGTCATAGCGCTTGGCGAAATGGGCGTCTCCCGGCCAGAGGCCCATCTGGGTGTACTCCACCTTATGCCAGCCGGAGACGATGTTGACGCCGAAGCGCCCGCCGGAAATATCGGAGATCGTGCTGGTCATGCGCGCAACGATCGCCGGCGGAATCGTCAATACGGCGGTGGAGGCATAAAGCCGGATGCGCGATGTTACCGCCGCGAGCCCGGCCATCAGGGTAAAGCTCTCCAGCCCGTGATCCCAGAACTCCGTTGCGCCACCAAATCCGTGCAGCTTGATCATCGACAACGCGAAATCCAGGCCATAGCCCTCCGCTCGGCGTACGATTTCCCGGTTCAATTCGAAGCTGGGCATGTATTGCGGCGACGTCGCGGATATGATCCAGCCGTTGTTGTTGATGGGGATGAAAACGCCGATGTCCATCTGATGCTCCAGAATCCCGCCCGCCCGTAGGCCGCTAGTCCGCCGCCATTTGATATTGTTCCCGGCAGCGCATCAGCGGCTGGATGCGGGTGCCGAACTGCTCCATGCCGATCACGAAATCATCGAAGGTCAGCATCACGCCGCGCACGCCTGGCACGGTCGACAACTCATCCAGCATCCGCGCGACGCTGGCGTAGGAACCGACGAGCACACCGCCCTGGGTCGGCAGGTCCTGCGTGCCCAGCGTCCGCCGCTTGTTGGGGCCGGCCAGCGGATCACGGGTCGGATCGTCGGAGGCCTGGGCATCACGCCAGGCAATCGCCTCGTGATCGGTACCGGTCTTGTAGTGTTCCCACTTCGCCATCGCCGCCTGATCGGTTTCATCGGCAATGATCATGGTCAGCACCAGCGCGCCGCAATTGCCGCCGATCGCATCGTTCGCGGCGACAAGCCGAGCGACGCTGGAGGAAACAAGGGTGGGCTGGTTGATGCCGCCGCTGGAACAGAAATTGTAGTCGGCATATTGCGCGGCGTAGCGCGTGCCGGCGTCGCTTTGCCCGGCCGAGATGATCGGGATGCGCGCCGTTGGCATCGGCAGGCAGCGGCAATCGTCCATCTTGAAGAAATCGCCCTTGAAGTCCGAGTGACCGGTGTCCCAAAGCTCGCGCATCACCGATACATACTCGCCGCAATAATCGTAGCGGCGATTGTAGTGATCCGAACCAGGCCAGATGCCCATCTGTGCGTATTCGCGGCGCTGCCAGCCGGAGATGATGTTCACGCCAAACCGGCCGTGGCTGATGCTGTCGATCGTCACCGCCATGCGGGCGGTCAGCGGCGGCGGCATGGTCAGGACCGCGCAGGTGGCGAACAGCTTGATACGCTCGGTCACCGCGGCGAGGCCGGCCATCAGCGTGAAGGATTCCAGGTTGTAGTCCCAGAAGCCGGACTTGCCCCCGAACCCATGCAGCTTGATCATCGAGAGCGCGAAGTCGAAGCCGAAAGCCTCCGCCTTCTTAACCACCGTCTGATTGAGATCGAAGCTCGGCTTGTATTGCGGCGATGTGGTGGAGATCAGCCAGCCATTGTTGCCGATGGGGATGAAGACGCCTAGCTGCATGGCGCGGGCTCCTCGATGGGGGTTTGGGGCGGGCGTCCGAGGATTTGATCGGAGGGGTGGGGCATGACCGGCCTAGCTGTGCGATAATTTAAGCCATATTGCGGTGAATGCACACCAATCGTGCTTTCAAGCCCACGTTATCGGCGAATGCTGCGTCGCACAATCACAAATATCACGAACAAAGGGTACGTTCGTCCAAAAATGACTAAATATCGACCACTGTGACTGGATGCGCTCTATAAATGCCTAAAATATGACCCGATAGCCGATCCGCTACTTTGGAGGATCACCCGCGCAAGCCGGGGCATCGCGTTGAACTCGGAACAGAGCCACAAACTCCGTCTGGGTAACCAGCGTCAGGCACCGCGGCACAAAGCCCGCCAGATTGGGATCGGCCCCGGCCTGTTGCATCAGCACGAAGTCGAACGCCCGCAGCGACTGCAACGCCGAGTTGGGTTCGGCCACCAGGCGCGCGTGGGAGGGCATGAAATGCGACACCCGCGCCAGCGCGGCGTACTTGGGTCGCAGCCGGATCGGTTGCTGGGCCGGGTTGGCGAATAGCACCGGCCAGAAGGCCCCCCGTTCGATGAACAGCAGCGCGGGCATGTGGTAATCCGCGCGAAGCGTGTTGGACAGCCGGCGGCTGCGCGGGCCGGCGTCCCAATAGGCGGGCGCTTCCTCCTGCGGCACGTTTGTCATGAAGACGGTGGCGCCGGGCGGGACCTCCGCGATCACGGATCGGAACGCCGCCAGATCCCGCCGGTGATCTGTCCAGGCATCCGCCACCACGCCCATGCGCGCCACGAACAGCGCCGCGCAGCCAGCGGCCACCAGCCGCCATGCCATTGGGCGGATAGATGCCGGATCGATCACCGCGAAGGCCAGCCATCCCACCATGATGGAGACCCGCGTATCCAGGAAGCTCGCGCTTTTGAGATCGAAGGGGAGCACCGCGTAGGCCGCCGCCGCCACCACCAGCGCGACGACGCCGCGAGGGGCCACGGCCAGCCACCCAAGCGCGATGCCCAGGACAATGCCGCCATAGACCACCGCGACGGTGAACAGATCGAGCGGCAGGATGTAGTTGATGAACGGGCTGGCGGTCTGCACGAGCTTGTTGTGCAGGCTCATCCAATGCGTCCCCGCGGGCGCGTCCCGCAGGGTTGTCTGCAACGACAGGAAGATGGGGCCGGCCACCACGGGCAGCAATGCGGCGCCTCGGGCCAGGATGTCCCGGCGTTTCCAGGCGGCGTGCAGCTCGGCGCCGCCGATCAGCAACAGGAAGAACGCCAGCCCCATCAGATGACAGAAGAACAGCACGACCGACCCGAGGCATGCGGCGGCGATGGTTGCGACGGGTCGGCGGTCCCGCCAGGTCAGCCAGCCGGCCGCAAACAGCATCGCCAGTCCGCTGCCGACCTGCCAGTTCAGGAACCCCAACAGGAACGTGCTGTTATAGGCCATCAACGCCGAGGCCAGCGGCCAGTAGGACCGGCGGCCGAACAGGGCGCGATGCAGGGCGATGACCCCGGCCAGGTTCAGCAGCAGGATCCCCGCCAGCAGGCTCCGACCGGCGACATGCACGGGCAGCAGGGTCAGCAGGGGCACGCCGATCGCGTCGATGGCGAGGTTCGGGATGATCGACCAATGCGGCGTGAAGATCGGCCCCAGCACCGGGTCGTCCGGCCCCGCATGCAGCAGGACCAGCCGAGCGAGGTGGTTGGGATAATCGAGGATGGGCGGAACGTCGACGATCAGCAGCGGCAGAAGCAGCAGCGCGGCGACGACCGCCAGCGTTCCCCACCACATGGCGCGGCCCGCGTCAGGCCGGGTTGTCACGATCCCAGGCGCCGGCAAGGAAGTTGCGTGCTCATGGCGCGGTACGTTACGGGACGTGGCTGGCTTTGCATATTGGATCCTCCCCATGACCGGAACGCGCGCCGTCCATCCGGCCCTCCCCCATGGGTGATTTCTCCACCGAATGGCTAAGATTGCGGGAGCCTGTTGATCGCCGTTCCCGTAGCGCGACCGTGGCCGAAGCCGTACGGAGGGCGTTCTTGGGTGTTCGCGCGGTACGCGTGGTCGATATCGGCTGCGGCACGGGCGCCAATCTGCGCGCGACGGCGCCTCTGCTGGGCGGGGATCAGGACTGGATTTTGCTCGACAACGACCCAGCGCTGCTGGGTGCGGCGCCTGGCATCCTCGGGGCCTGGGCGGATGAGGTCCGGCAGGGGCCGGACGGGTTGGTGATGCGGAAGGATGGCAAGACGATCCGGGTGCGGTTCCAGCATGCCGACCTCTCGGCGGACCCTGGCGGAGCGCTGGTGTCGGGACCCCACCTGGTGACGGCGTCGGCCTTCTTTGACCTGGTATCCGCGGCCTTCATCGACCGGTTCGTGTCCGCGGTCGTGCATCGCCAAGCGGCTTTCCATACCGTGCTGACCTATGACGGCATCCAGGATTGGGCGCCGGCCTCCGCATTTGATGAGCGTGTGTGCCAGGCCTTCAACGCGCATCAGACGGGCGACAAGGGGTTTGGCCCCGCCACGGGACCCGGGGCGCCGGCCTTGCTGCGGCGGGCCTTTGATGCGGTGGGATATGTCACCGCGGTTGGCGACAGCCCCTGGGTCCTCGGCCCGGATGATCGTGACCTGATGGATCAGCTGGCCGAGGGCATTGCCTCGGCCGTCGTCGAAGCCGGCGCCCTGACCGCCGACGGGATCGCGGCTTGGCGGGGTGTCCGCCGCGATGCCGCGCGTGTGGGGCACGAGGATATCCTGGCGTTACCCGCCGGGTGGCCTATCGGGGCCGCCTAGCCAGGGCACCATCCGCGCCAGCACCCCATCCTTGCGGATGAAATGGTGGAACAGCGCCGCGCCCACATGCATGACCAGCAGGAACGCCAGCGCGAACGCCGTGATGCTGTGCAGCCACAACACCCAGGCGCTCGTGGCCTGGTTGGGAGGCACGACGGCGGGCAGTGAGAACAGGCCGAAGACATCCAGGGCCGGATAAAGCTGCACGCCGAACCAGCCGATGACCGGAACCAGGATCAGCAACGCGTAGATGGCCCAATGGGTCAGGTGGCTGATGATCTTCTGCCACGGCTCCAGGCTGGGCTCATCATCCGGAGCGCCCCGCCGGAGCCGGTAGAACAGCCGAGCGATGACGAGGAGAAGGATGATCATGCCCAGCAGCTTGTGGGCGCTGTAGAGCGTGTTGGTCAGGAAATCCCAGATATCCAACCAGGATGCGCGCACCAGCATCGCGAAGCCGAGGATGAACTGGATCGCAACGAACGCGAACGTCCACCAATGGAAATGGCGGGCGCCGGCACTGTAGGTCTTGGGTCGATCAGCGGGCACGACGTCAACTCCCCCATTGTTGGGAAGACCGCGCGTGGCAACGGTCTGTCGGGGTCTATCGTTGGCACGACTGTCTCCGTGGGAAAAGTGCTATCGTGCCGGCCCCTTGTTGCGCGCGGAATGCGATCGTCGAATACTGGCCGGGCGACGCCCTCTGGCGGTAAACCGGTCCCCCGCCTCGTAAGGGCGCGGTCCGCCGCCCGCCCGCCGGAGGCCCACGACCCAAGTTCATGGAGGAAGTTCGATGTCATTCTACCGAGGCATGACCTGCGAGAACGTGACCATCCAAGGCCACGGCGGCACCCCGATCACCGCCTATGTGGCGAAGCCATCCGGCCCCGGCCCCTTCCCGGGCGTCGTGCTGATCCATCACCTGCCGGGCTGGAGCGAGCTGTACATCGAGACGACACGCCGGTTCGCGCACCACGGCTACATCGCGATTTGCGCCAATCTGTATGAGCGTGAGGGCGGCGGCAGCGACGGCAACCCCGACGACGTGGCGGCGAAGGTGCGCGCCGACGGTGGCATCTCCGACGCCCAGATGGTCGGTGAGACCGAAGCGGCCGTGAAGTGGATGCGCGCGCAGCCGGAGAACAACGGCAAGGTCGGTCTGATCGGCTCCTGCTCGGGCGGCCGGCACGCCGTTATCTATGCCTCCCAGAGGAAGGACGTCGACGCCGTCATTGACCAGTGGGGCGGCGGCGTCGTGATGGGCCCGACGGAACTCAATGACAAGAAGCCTGTCGCGCCGATCGACATGACGAAGGACCTCAGCTGTCCGATCCTCGGCCTGTTCGGCAATGACGATCGCGCGCCGAGCCCGGAGCAGGTGAACCAGCACGAAGCCGAGCTCAAGAAGCATGGCAAGAACTACGAGTTCCATCGTTATGACGGCGCGGGCCATGGCTTCTTCTACTGGCACCGCCCGCTCTACCGGCCGGAACAGGCGATGGACGGGTGGAGCAAGATATTCGCCTTCTTCGGCAAGTATCTGGCGAAGTAGGAGACCCGCCGATGTGCACGTCGATCATCGAGATCGCGCAGGCGGAAGGCATGGCGAAGCGCGGGGACTCATGGTTCCCGCTCACGCGGTCGGTGGTCGCCTATGACCACGCGCGCCATGCGCCGTTGGGCGATGTCATCACGCTCGACTTCCTCAACACCGACCTGGGCCCTGAGGCGCGGGCCGGGATCGAGTTGACCCTGGAGAGCGCGAAGGAACTGCGAGCCGCGCTCGACCGGGCGATTGCGGCGGCGGACCATGAGGAGGCGGAGGTGCGGGGCAAGGGCGCCGTGCTGAGCCTGGTTCGCGCGGCGTAGACCGAAGGGGGAGAGCGTTTGACGCTCTCCCCAAGGTCTGTCTGGATCGGCCGATTAAGGGGCACTTGAAGCAAATGACATGGCGCGCTGATCCTCTCACCTGGGGCCAGGGGCCTCGGGTGTTCGAGATGTTTCTGGAACCCACCTGCCCGTATTCCGTGAAGGCGTTCGGCAAGCTCGATGACCTGCTGGCGCAGGCGGGCGGCGACCGCATCACCATCAAGCTGCGCCTCCAGTCACAGCCTTGGCACATGTATTCAGGCGTGATCGTGCGGGGCATCCTGGCGGCTTCCACCCTTCCGGGCGGCAAGGAGGCGGCGAAGGCGGTCATGGCGGCGGTGGCGGCGCATCGCGAGGAATTCGAGTTCGAGCGCCATTGCCGTGGCCCCAACATGGACGTCACGCCCCATGGGATCATTGCGCGAATGGAAGGCTACAGCGGCGTGCCCCTCGCCGAGGCCTTCGGGACTCCCGATCTCGACCGAGAGATCAAATGGCACTGCCGATATGCCCGTCAGAACGGGATCCACGTGTCTCCGACCTTCATGGTTGATGGCGTGGTGCAGGCCGACATGAGCAGTGGCGACGCGGTTGGCGACTGGGCGGCGCGCCTGCTGAAGGCGGGATAGGCGCCGCCAGTTGCGGTGGGACGAAGAGGGTGGCTCTTTTCGCCGCCCGCGATCCGTGGTCTGGTCGCGGAGCGGCGGCAGTGGCCTCGTGTGAATTTGGCGAAGAGGAAACCGAATGTTCAGCCATATCATGATCGGCAGCAATGATATCGATCGGTCGAAGAAGTTCTACGACGCTCTGTTCAGCGCGATGGGCGGGAAGCCCGGCGTGCAGGACGCCAAGGGCCGACTGATCTACGCGCATAACGGCGGCTTGTTCCTGGTCACCAAGCCCATCGACGGCCAGCCGGCCACGCATTCCAACGGCGGCACGATCGGCATGTCCATGACGAGCCCGGCGCAGGCCGATGCCTGGCACAAGGCCGGTGTCGCGAATGGCGGCACCGCGATCGAGGATCCGCCGGGGCCGCGCGGCTCCATGTACCTCGCGTATCTGCGTGATCCCGACGGCAATAAGCTGTGCGCGCTGCATCGCGCTCCCGCCGCCTGAACAAGCGCTAAATGCGTATGTCCCACCTGCCAGGTTCTCGGCGGGTGGGAGATCGCGCGCGTTGGGGCGCAACTGAAGCGCGCCCGTATCGATCGGGCGGAAACCCCCATGCGGCGACACAATCTGGAGGCCATCGCTGACGACGGCAGCCAGCCGGTGATGGTGCCACGCAGCGAGAAGACACTGGCCCCGACCTCGCCCGAGCGTGGGCGTCGGCTTCGGAAGCATCTTATCGCGGCGTTGCGGGCATTGCGGACGATGCGGGACGCCGAACGGGCGCCGCCACCACCGGAACCCGAGGGCTTTGCCGCGCAGGTCGCACAGACCGCTTGCACGATGTGCAAGGGCTGGTGCTGCAAGGGCGGCGGCGATCACGCCTATCTGGATGAACAGACGATGGCCCGCGTGCGGGAGGACAGGCCGGACCTGCATGCCCGCGCCGTGCTACTCCTATATGTCGAACGTGTGCCGAAGGTCGGCTATGGCGGCTCCTGCGTGTTTCACGGCAAGGAGGGCTGCACGCTGACCCGCGCGCTGCGCTCCGACGTGTGCAACCGCTATTTCTGCGCCGGGCTTGAGGCGTTTGTGCAGGGTGGGGATGTCACGACACCCGCGGTTGTGATCGCAGGCGAGGGCACCAAGATGCGGACGTCGCCGGTTCTGATGCCGTAGGTGGGCGAGGGCCAGCAAACATCGTTGTGGCACGGACCGGCCATAAGCGTCCTGGTCGGGCTCGACCCGACCATCGCCAGGGATTCCCGGCGGTGCCAATGTGGGTCATTTCAAACGTCAGTCTGCTTGGCGATGGTCGGGTCAAGGCCCGACCATGACGAATTAGCATCGACCGAACGTCACCGGTGAAGCGGGGTACCGCCGGGCCGTGCGAATGGACTCATCATGCCCAGCCTGACTATAAATCAAAAGGAGCAACGCCAAGCGGAGACATTTAACATGGACGATTTCGATCAATCCTTGCAGGCGTTCCGGCTCGCGGAGCAGGCCCGGGGAGAGGCCGCGCGATGGCTCGCCGGGTTCGAGAGGGCACTGGTGTCGGGCGATACGAAGAAAATCGCCGCCATGTTCCATCAGGACAGCCACTGGCGCGACGTCCTGGCTTTCACGTGGAACCTGACACCCGTCGAGGGGCAGGACAACATCGCGGCGCGCCTCGCCGCTGAACAGCCCCGCACCGGCGCACGTGGATTTCATCTGCCGGCCGGACGCAAGCCGCCCCGCCATGTCCGTCGCCTCGGCATCGAATGCATCGAGGCGATCTTCGAGTTCCACACCACGGACGGGCTCGGTGACGGCATCATTCGACTGTCACCGGCCTCCGATGGCAGCGAGGAGATGAAGGCCTGGCTGCTGTCCACCGCGCTGGAGGAACTGACCGGCCACGAGGAGAAGGTCGGCGACAATCGGCCCACCGGCTCCGCCTACTCGCGCAATTTCGGTGGTGACAACTGGGTGGACGTGCGCCGCAAGGCCGCCGCCTATGCCGATCGCGAACCGACCGTTCTCGTCGTCGGCGGCGCCCAAGCCGGCCTGTCCATCGCCGCTCGGCTTAACCAGATCGGCGTCGACACGCTGCTGGTTGAGAAGTGGCCGCGCATCGGCGACAGCTGGCGCAAGCGGTACCATTCGCTCGCGCTGCATAACTCGATCCACCTCAACCACCTGCCCTACATGGAATTTCCGCCGACCTGGCCGAAATACATTCCGAAGGACATGCTCGGGAACTGGTTCGAGTTCTATGCCGACGCCATGGAAATCAACTGCTGGACGAACACCGAGTTCGTTGCCGGCACGTGGGACGAAAAGACCAAGACCTGGACGGCCAAGCTCAAGCATGCCGACGGGACTGAACGGGTCGTGAAGCCCCGCCATATCGTCTTCGCCAACGGCGTCAGCAGCTATCCCTACATCCCGGAACTGCCGGGCCTGGAGGACTTCAAGGGAGAGGTCGTCCATTCCGAGGGCTTCGACAGCGGCGCGGGCTGGACCGGCAAGAAGGCGCTCATCATGGGCACCGGCAGCAGCGCGAACGACATCGCGCTCGACCTGCACAGCCACGGCGTGGACACGACGCTGATCCAGCGTGGCTCCACCACGGTCGTGTCGATCAACCCCAGCGCCCGCCTGAATGAAGCCATCTGGGATGAAGGCCCACCGCTGGCCGACTGCGACCTGATTGTGTCCTCCGCGACGCCGACGCTGATCACCAAGGCCTACAAGGCGGTGACGCAGCGGATGATGGAACTCGACAAGGAGATGATCGACGGCCTCAAGGGTATCGGCTTCAAATTCGATATCGGAGAGGACGAGACCGGCCATCAGATGAAGTATTTCCGCCGCGGTGGTGGATACAACCTGGATGCCGGCAGCTCCGACCTGATGATCAAGGGCGAACTCGGCCTGTTGCAGTATGACCGGATCGAACGTTTCGCCGCCGACGGCGTGCTCCTGACGGATGGATCGACGGTTCCGGCCGACGTGCTGGTTCTAGCGACCGGCTACTTCCCGCAAAAGGAACTGGTCCGCAGAGCCCTTGGTGAGGAAGTGGCGGAGCGGATCGGCCCGGTCTGGGGCCTCGGCGAGGATGGCGAACTGAACAACATGTTCAAGCGCACGCCGCAGGAAGGCCTGTGGTTCATCGCCGGTGGCCTGGCGCAATGCCGGATCAACTCGAAGTACCTCGCCTTGCAGATCAAGGCGATGGAACTCGGGAAGCTCGGCCCGCTGTAGCAACAACACGGCGGGACGGCCCGCGAGAGTCGGGAGCGCTTGATGGAAGAATCCAGGATCGCCCCGCTCGCCGGTCCCCCGCCGGCCTTGCGTGTGTCCGGCCGGCAGGCCGGCAAGGTCTGTCTTGTGACCGGTGGCGGCACCGGGATCGGTCGCGCCGCGGCCTTGCGTTTCGCGGCCGAGGGCGCGCGGGCCGTCGTGGTGGCGGGCCGCCGACGCGCTCCGGCGGAAGCGGTTGCCGCGGAGGCCCGCGCGCTGGGCGTGGAGGCGCTGGCCGTCGTCGCTGACGTCACGCAGCAGGCCGAGGTCGAGGCCATGGTCGCCGGCGTGGTGGCGCGCTTTGGCCGCCTGGACCTGGCCTTCAACAACGCGGGCTTTCAGGAGCGGCGGACGCCGCTGGCGGACACGGACGACGCTACTTATGCGCGGGTGTTCGACAGCAATGTCAGGGCGCTCCTGCACTGTCTGCGGTACGAAATCCGCGCCATGCTGGTCACGGGCGGCGGCGCGATCGTCAACAACACGAGCGTCAGCGGCGTCCGCAACCCCAATGTCGGGCTGTCGCTCTACTCCGCGTCCAAGGCGGCGGCCATCAGCCTGACGCGTTCGGCCGCGATGGAATATGCGCCGAAAGGGGTCCGCATCAACGCGGTGGCTCCGGGGCGGGTGGTGACGGAGATGATGCTCGCATCCGGCATCGCCGACATGGCGCAGGTGGCCGCGAGCCTACCATTGCGCCGGATGGGCCGGCCGGAGGAAGTGGCGGCGGCCGTGTCGTGGCTGCTCTCCGACGAAGCCGCCTACATCGTTGGGCACATCCTCTGCGCCGATGGCGGCTTCCTGGCGGGGTAAAGCTGGTCGAAATGGCCGACATGCCCGAGGATGCCCGGAACAGGGAAAGGAACGGAACCATGCGTCCAGAAGCTGAAGCCAGGGTGATCCGCCTCGCCAACGCCGAGAAGGTGTCCTTCGGTCCGCTCGCGGACTACCAGCGATTGACCGGTGATGACGGGCTGCCGGTCTTCACCGGCGTGCAGACCTGCCAGCCCGGCTATGCCACGCCGTTGCACTGGCATCCCTATGTCGAATGCCTGTTCGTGCTGGAAGGCACCATGGAAGCCTGGCTGGAAGGGCAGGAGGCCACGCCGACTCGCCTGGACCCCGGCGACATGATCGTCCTGCCGGCCTGCGCGCCGCATGTCTTCCGCAATGGCGGCGAGACGGTGCTGCGGATCGTGGGCATCCATGCCTCACCCACGCGAATCGTGAATCGGATCGAGGGGTAGCCGGAAGATGACTCCATCTTCATGAAATAGTTACCGCATTCGCCAGGTTCGCCAATCTTCGGGCACCGTTAAGACATAATTAACCTCGACCCTCTCTAAACGGGGCAGCCGGGATGGCGGCGCCGCAACGGAAAGGGTGATGCGAATGTGCATGAATGGGATTGAACCACTCACGCTGGACGGCATGCTGGCCGACCCCCTGATCCGCATGATGATGCACAGCGACGGTGTGTCGGAGAAGGATTTCGAGGCTTTGTGGCAACGCGCCCGCGGCGCGGTCCCGCTGCCCACCGAGCTGATGCAATGCAATTGCTCGATGGGCGGCTAGAGCATGATCGGCCTGAGCGTAAACGTCACAGGCCGTGAATCATGTGATCAAACAAAGAGCTAGAGCGCGTTCTCCCTTTCCGGTCAGGCTGAACGCGCTCTAGGATACGGCGGTCAGAGCGACCGGTTGGCCCGCGCGACCACGGCTTCGAACAGCACCTGGCATCCGGCCTCGGCTTCCCCGGGCTCGATGCTCTCCAGTTCATTATGGCTCAGGCCATCCTTGCAGGGGGTGAAGATCATCGCGGTGGGCACGTGGCGCGCGACATACACCGCGTCATGGCCAGCGCCCGACACGATATCCCGGGTCGCGTAGCCGGCCCGGGCCGATCCCTGGCGCACCAGGTCGATACAGGCGGGATCGAAGGGCTGGGCGGGGTTCCGCAGCACCTTGTTCAATTCAAACGCCACGCCGCAGGCCTGGGCGATCGCCGCCGCTTCCCGCGCGAACCGCTCGTCCAGCGTGTCGACAACCGCATCGTCGGGATGGCGGAACTCAACCGAGAACCGGACCTCCCCCGGGATCACGTTGCGGCTGTTGGGGGACACGAGCACCTGCCCCACTGTCCCGCGCCCGTCATCGCCATATTCCCGCATCATCCGGTCCACCAGGTCGATGATCCGCGCCGCGCAGACCATCGCGTCCTTGCGGGCGGAGGGCGGCGTCGTCCCCGCGTGCGAGTCCTGGCCCGTCGCCACCGCGTCGTACCAGACCTGGGACTGTGCGCCGGTCACGATGCCGATCTGGCGGTTCTCCCGCTCCAGGATCGGCCCCTGTTCGATATGCAGTTCAAAATAGGCATCGGCGGGGAAGGCGGCGGCGGGTTCCGGGCCGCGATAGCCGATCGAGTCCAGCGCGTCTCCCGCCGTCGTGCCGCCGACATCGGTCAGCCCATAGGCTTTCTCCAGCGGCACCACGCCGGCCCAGACGCCCGAGCCCAGCAGGCTGTAGCCGAAGCGGCTGCCTTCCTCATCGGTCCAGTTCACCAGCTCCAGCGGCGCCTCGGTCACCAGGCCCAGGTCGTTCAGCGACCGCATGACCTCCAGCCCCGCGATCACGCCCAGCGCGCCGTCGAACTTGCCGCCCGAGGGCTGGCTATCCAGATGGGAGCCGAACAGCACCGGCAGCCGGTTCGGGTCACGCCCCTGTCGGCGGGCGAACATGTTGCCCATGGCGTCGACGCGGACGGTCAGACCCAGCGCCTCGCACTCCGTCCGGAAGCGGTCACGGCCCTGGCGATCGACGTCGGACAGGGCAAGACGGCGGACGCCGCCCTTGGGGGTGGCACCGATCGTGGCGAAGCCCATCAGGCTGTCCCACAACCGCTTGCCGTCGATACGCTGATTTGTCTGGGGAGAAGGGTTCTGGCTCATGCTGGCATCTTGCCCGAGGCCGAGCTTCCTGCAAGCCTGTATTCCATGAACGCGCCATCCATCCTCCGTCATTCCGGTCTTGACCAGCAATCCGTCTGGCAGGCCCGGGTCGACCTCGCCGCTTGCTTCCGCCAGGCCGCTCGGCTTGGGCTGCATGAGGGCATCTGCAACCACCTGTCCTTCATGGTGCCAGGCAGCGATGAGCTGTTTTTGGTCAACCCCGATGGCTGGGCCTTCGCGGAGATCACGGCTTCCCGCCTGCTGATCTGCGATTTTAATCGCAATGTCATCGCGGGCGATGGGCACCCGGAGGACACGGCTTTCTACATCCATGCAAGGGTCCACAAGAACGTGCCCCGCGCCCGCGCGGCCTTCCACACCCACATGCCCAACGCCACCGCGATGACGATGGTGGAAGGGCCGCCGCTGCTTTGGGCCGGCCAGTCCGCGCTGAAGTTCTATGGCCGCACGGTGGTCGATGAAGAGTACGGCGGCCTCGCATTGGACGAGACCGAGGGTGACCGCATCGCCGGCGCGATCGGCGACGCCGACATCATCTTCATGAAGCATCACGGCGTCATGGTCGTCGGCCCGACCATCGCGAAGGCGTGGGACGATCTGTATTATCTGGAACGCGCCTGCGAGGTGCAGCGTCTGGCCCAGGCCTCCGGCCGGAAGCTGGTGCCGATCGCCGAGGAGATCGTGCTGCGCACCGCCGAACAGATGAAGACCGAGGGCGGGCGTGAATCCGCCTGGCTGCATCTGGAAAGCGTGAAGCGGCAACTCGACAAGGACCAGCCGGAGTATCGCCAGTGAGGCGATCCGCCCTCGCGGCATTGGTATTGTTGTCCGGGTGTGCCCTGTGGGATCAGACGACGTTCCAGCCCTCGCCCGAGGCGGAACCGCCGGCGCCCGCGGGGCCGCCCCCCCCGGGTCCGCGGGTTGACCCGCGCGACCCGCTGGTGACGATCGACTTCACCACGCCCGATCCCCGCTACGCCGATCCGCTGCGCTATGCGATCCGCGCGGCCGAGGGGCGGGGGCGGTCGGTGCAATATGACGTGATCGCCGTGGTCGCGTCCCCGGAAGGGGCCGAGGACGGCCAGCGGCGCGCCTTGGGCGTGATGCGGGCGATCAGCCGCGACCGGGTGCCGATGTCGCGGCTGCATCTGGGGTTGCGGGTTGATCCCTCGGTCCCGGCGCCCCGGGTGCTGGTCTACGTTCGCTAGGGCACTGCCCAAAGGTCAGGTCCCCACGGCGGCGCGTGCCTTGGGGACCAGCGCTTCCAGTTTCTCAATACGGGTGACCGGCGCCGGGTGCGTGGCCAGGAAGGTCGGGCCCTGCTGCGGCACCATCGCGTCCATCCGCCGCCACAGCTTCGGTGCCTGGCTGGGGTCGAACCCCGCCCGCGTCATCGTGAACAGCCCCAGCTCATCGGCCTGCAATTCCTGGTTCCGTGAATACGGCAGCAGCAGGCCGAACTTGGCGCCGGCGCCAAGCACGGCGGCGATCTCGTTGGCGTATTGCACGTTGGAAATGCCGAGCGCGATGTTGACGACCTGAAGGCCAAGGTGGCGCATGGCCTCGGCGTTCATCCGGGACTGGCCGTGGCGGGCGGTGACGTGGCCGATCTCGTGCCCGATCACGGCGGCCAACTGGTCCCGGTTCTCGGCCACGCGGAACATCCCCTCGAACACGCCGATGCGTCCGCCGGGCAGGGCGAAGGCGTTGACCTGCGGGCTGGCGAACAACTGCACCTGCCAACGGGACGGATCCAGGCCGTCGGCCCGCAGCAGCCGGTCGGAGATCTCGCGCACGATGCCCTGCCGGCGCGTGTCGGTGCTGGCGGGCGTGGCGGCGCGGATCTGCTGCCAGGTCTCGAAGCTCATGGCCTGGACCTGGCTTTCGGGCACCAGGTTGATGATCCAGTCATCGGCGTCACAGCCGCCCAGCAAGGGCGCCGTCATGGCCACGGCCCCAGCCCCCCGCAGCACGCGCCGGCGGCCAATCTCGGGAAGTTCGACGCAACTGCGGCAGAAGCACATGAAGTCCCTCATTCCCCTTGGTCACGGAGCCTTATCGGCTTTGTCCGCCCTACATGGGAACATGTTGCGTTGAAATGGAGGCCCTTCGGAGGTTTTCCCTTTCGGACCAATCCCGCTACATTCCGCCCAGATACTCGACCAACAAGGGAACCGTCGGAAATGTCCAAGCGAATCGCGATTGTCGGGGCCGGCGCCGTCGGCGGCTATGTCGGCGCGCATCTGACCGCGGGGGGCCACGACGTCACCCTGATCGATACATGGCCCGAGCATGTCGAGGTGCTGAAGGCCAACGGCATGGAAATCTACGGGATGACCCCCGAGGAGCGTATGACCGTCAAGGTCAACGCCATGCACCTGACCGAGGTCCAGAATCTCGCGAAGCAAAAGCCGATCGACATCGCCTTCATCTCGGTCAAATCCTACGACACGGTCTGGGCCACCCAGATGATCGGCCAGTACCTCTCGGCCAGCGGCTGCGTCGTGTCCATGCAGAACTGCATCAATGAGGAGCGGGTCGCCGGAGTCGTCGGCTGGGGCCGCACCCTGGGCTGTATCGTCACCGGCGGCGTGGGCGTCGACCTGTACGAACCCGGGCATATCCGCCGCGGCTATGCCAAGCGGGCCGACATCACGTCGTTCTACATCGGCGAACCGACCGGCCGGATCACCAAGCGGTCCGAGGAGATCGCCGACATCATGAAAAGCGTCGACGCCTCCAAGGCCACCGACAACCTGTGGGGCGAGCGCTGGACCAAGCTCTGCGTCAACGGCATGCGGAACGGTGTGTCCGCCGCCACCGGCATGGGCGGCAATGCCCGTGACCAGCACGACGCGGTGCGCCGCATCTGCATCGCCCTCGGCGGCGAATCCGTCCGGGTCGGCCAGGCGCTCGGCTACAAGCTGGGCAAGGTCGGAGCCCTGCCGTTCGAGGAACTGGCGAAGGCCATGGAAGGCGACAAGGCTGCCTATGCCGAGATCTCCCGCCTGATGGTGGAAGGCGGGGCAGGGCAGGCGGAACGCAGCGATTATCAGCGTCCGTCGATGGCCCAGGACATGGAAAAGGGCCGGCGGACGGAGATCGAGTTCATGAACGGCTTCATCGCCAGCGAAGGCGAACGGGCCGGCGTTCCCGCCCCAACCCATGAGATGCTGACCCGCCAGGTCCTGCGCGTGGAGCGGGGCGAAATCCCGCAGCGGCCGGAAAACGTCCTGGTCAACACCTGAAAGCGGCGCCGGCACAACGTGGCCGGCGCCCCCACGCCACGCTACCGGCCTTTCCAGACCGGCGCGCGCTTCTCCACGAAGGCACGCGGACCTTCTTGGAAATCCTCGGTCGTGCGCACCAGTTTTCCTGCTTCCGAGCAGATATCCCAAAGCTCGGATTCCTCCCGGTCATAGGCCTGGCGGGCGACGCCCAACGATTCCCGCACCGCGATCGGGGCGTTGACCGCAACCCGACGAGCCAAGGCCAGCGCGGTGGGCAGGACCTGGTCGGCGGGGACGGCGGCGTTGATCAGGCCGTACTGGGCGGCGCGGGGGGCCGGAATCGGGTCGCCCGTCGTGATGATCTCCAGCGCGATCGCGCGCGGCAGGGCGCGCGGCAGGCGGAACACCCCGCCCGCGCCGGCGACCAGGCTGCGCTTGACCTCCGGCAGGCCCAGATTGGCGGTTTCGGCGACGACGGCCAGGTCGCAGGTCAGCAGCAGTTCCAGCCCGCCTGCCAGCGCATGGCCCTGGGCGGCGGCGATCCACAGCTTGCGGCGCGGGGCACGGACGAAGCCGCCGAACCCGCCCTTGGGCGTCGACAGCGTATGGCCGCGACCGTTCGAGACCTCCTTCAGGTCCGCCCCGGCGCAGAACGCATGCGGGCCCGCGCCGGTCAGGATCGCGACCCACAGATCGGGGTCGGCCTCCATCTGCTCCACCGCCGCTTCCAGGCCGGCGGCGACGGCGCCGTTGACCGCGTTGCGCGCTTCGGGGCGGTTGATTGTCACAAGGGCGATATGTGGCTCGATCACCTCGAACAGCACGATGCCCGATTGGTTCGCCTGGCTCATGGTCTGGGTCTCCTCCCGCGTTGAGCAATGCTTCCAGGATTGGGCTGCGATTGTCACCCCTGGCCGCGCCGACTCACGAAACGCTGACCCGCCAGGTCCTGCGCGTCCAACTCGGCGAGGACCCGAGGCGCCGGAAAACGTCCTGATCAAATCTGATTTCTGAAACGTGGCCGGAACCCTCTTGCGGTTCCGGTCACAAACCCCTAGGAACGCGGCCTCGCGGTTGGTTAGGGGCGCATAGCTCAGCGGGAGAGCACTACCTTGACACGGTAGGGGTCACAGGTTCAATCCCTGTTGCGCCCACCACCTTCCAACCAAATCAATCATTTAGGTCTTCGTCGTCCTCCATCAGGGGGGTGACATCAAGGACCGAGAACGCCAGCGTCACAAGCTGTTCCGCCGCGCCGGTATAACCGGCGACATCGGCGGCCTGCGCCAGGGCGATCAGCCGGTCGGACAGCATCAACGGGCTGAACACGGCGGGCGAGACGGACGGAAACGAGGAAAGCTGGGGCATCGGGGGTTTTCCCTTCACTGGCTGGTTTTGGGCCGTGAAAGGGAGCATGCGCCGCGATGGTTGACCGGAGGTTAACCCCAGGGCACCTCCCCACCGATTTTCCCGACCATCGCATTCATGATTTCCGCGGCGCCTCCCGCAGCGCCAGAACCCGCAGCGCCGAGGCAAGCGGATGATCTGGCGCCCGATTTCCATCCACCTCGGCAACAAGCCGCAGCAGCGGCTGCCCCCTTTGGTCGGCCAGGGCGGTTAACGCGTCCCAGAAAGCGGGCTCCAGTGCCACGCTGGTGCGGTGACCGGCCAGGGAGAAGCTGCGCTTGACCAGGGTGCTCATACGGGGTCCATCGTCAACATCGTGGTGGGGGTAACCCCAGGGTAGGCTGGTGACCGGTTTTTTCGGCCGCTTCAGTCAATTCCGTCGCTTCGCTCAATTCCGTCATCCCCGGCCTTGTGCCGGGGACCATCACCAGCACCCTGCCGCGATTGGTCCCCGGGACAAGCCCGGGGATGACGATACAATTGGGGATGACGATACAAATTAGCGCCCGGAGTGATCGGATCGTTCCCCCGATTGCCCGGGTGGCTGGACGGGAGGACACATGCGACTCGGACTGATGACCCTGGCCCTGATTCTGGCACCGGCCCTTGCGCCCAGTATGGCGATGGCGCGGGTGCTGGACGTCGGCCCCGGCCTGCCCTTCGTCCTGCCAGGCACCGCCGCGGCCCAGGCGCATCCCGGCGACGTGATTCGCATCGCCCCGGGCCTCTACCAAGATTGCATGGTCATCACCGCCGATCGCGTGACGATCGAGGGCACCGGGCCGGAGGTGGTCCTCGCGGACCGGACCTGCCAGGGCAAGGGCATCCTGGTGATCTCCGGCCGCGACGTGACAGTGCGCGGCCTGACCCTGCGCGGCGCCCTCGTGCCCGACCGCAACGGCGCCGGCATCCGGGCGGAAGGCGGTAACCTGACGATCGAGAACACGCGGTTCCTGGAGAACGAGAACGGCATCCTGACCGGGTCCACGCCCGCCGCCGCGATCCATATCCGCGACAGCCTCTTTTTCGGCAACGGCCGCTGCGATCCGATCTGCGCCCACGCCGTTTATGCCGGCCAGATCGGCCTGCTGCGGATCGAGCGGACGCGCTTCCTCGACACCCGCGCCGGCCACCACATCAAGTCCCGCGCCACCCGGACCGAGATCGTGGACAGCGACATCGCCGATGGCCCGACCGGCACCGCCAGCTACCTGATCGACATCCCCAACGGCGGCGATGTGCTGATCGAGCGCACCACCCTGTCCAAGGGGCCGCTCAGCGGCAATCCGGTCGCGGTGATGATCGGGGCCGAGGGCGCGACCACGCCGACGCTCTATCTGCGCGCGCGGGGCAATCAATTCGACAATGCCATGGGGCGGGAGGTCACGTTCCTGGTCAATCGCACGCGCACCCCGGCGCTGCTGGAAGGGAACCGCCTGTCAGGCCAGGTGCGGCCGCTGGAGGGGCCAGGGACGGTCCGGTAAGGCGTTCCACGGCCCACCCCGCGGCCTCGGCCACCACGGGGTCGGGATCGGCGGTCAGGGCCCGCGCCACGGGCCGCAGCGACGGGTCGGCCGAGTTGCCGATCGCGTTCAGGACATTGCGGATGAACCGGTTCCGCCCGATGCGCTTGATCGGGGACCCGGCGAACAGCGTTCGGAACCCCGCGTCGTCCAAGCGGGCCAGGTCGGCCAGCGCCGGCGCCGACAGTTCCGCCCGCCCGCGCAGCTTCTCGTGCGCCGTGGGGACGGCGAACCGGTTCCAGGGGCACACGGCCAGGCAGTCGTCACAGCCATAGATGCGGTTGCCCATCAAGGGCCGCAGTTCCACCGGGATCGGCCCATGATGCTCGATCGTCAGGTAGGAGATGCAGCGGCGTGCATCGAGCCGGTACGGCGCCGGGAAGGCATCCGTCGGACACACCGTCAGGCAGCGCGCGCAGGTCCCGCAGCGGTCGGCGTGTGGCGAGTCGGGTGGGATGTCCAGGGATGTGTAGATCTCCCCCAGGAACAGCCACGATCCATGCTGGCGGGAGACTATGTTGGTATGCTTGCCCTGCCAGCCCAGGCCGGCGCGCATGCCCAATGGCTTCTCCATGACCGGTGCGGTGTCGACAAACACCTTCACCTCCGACCCGAAGCGCGACACCAGGAACTGCGCCAAATGCTTCAGCCGGCCCTTCACGATGTCGTGATAGTCCCGGTTGCGGGCATAGACCGAGATCGTGGCGCGATCCGCCTGCTCCAGCGACGCGAGGGGATCGTCCTCGGGCGCGTAGGAAAGGCCGAGCGCGATGACGGACCGGGCGTCGGGCCAGAGGGCGCGGGGGTTGGCGCGCTGGTCCGCGCGATCAGCCAGCCAGCCCATGTCGCCGTGATGGCCCGCGGCGAGGAAGTCCCGCAGCCGGTCCCGCGCCTCCGGCCCCAGGTCGGCCGAACAAAAGCCGATGGCGTCGAAGCCGATCGCCAAAGCGCGGTCGCGGATGGCGGGACGAGGGTCAGGCGACAGCCACGTCCTCCCAGAACCCGAAGCGCCCGCCGACGGCGGCCATTTTTGGCTGCGGCGCCTCATAGCACCAGGCGTTGCGGGAGTGGCGGGTGCCATTGACGACCACGTCGTAGAACTGGACCCCGTGCGGGCAGGCGCGGTCGGAGTCGGTCTTGGGCGCCTTTTCCAGCCAGTCGAGCCGGACGGTCGCGGGCGGGAAGTAATGGTAGCCGCCGACCTCCACGATGTCGTCGCTGGCGGCGATGGTCTGGCCGTTCAGGGTCGCTTGCATGGGCGGGACCTCCTGTTTGGGATGGCGGAAGCGGGGCGGTTTCTCACCGGACATGGGGTGGCATTACCAAAAAAAAGCCGTCTCGGTTGGCCCCCCTTGGATTGGCCGATGGTCGAGGCTCGTATCACCCTGGTTTCACGGAAGCCGAACTTGGAGGTCGGTATTCACCCCCCGGCTTGTCAACCTTATTTCAGCCTTTCGACTCTCCCCAAGGTTCGCCTGATGTTCTATACCCCATGACCATGCGCACCGGCCACAACCCATGACCGAATACCTGACCCGCCTGAACGCCGAACAGCGGGAAGCGGTGGAGACCGTTGACGGTCCCCTGCTCGTCCTCGCCGGCGCCGGAACGGGCAAGACCCGCGTGCTGACCACGCGCTTCGCCCATATCCTGATGACACGGCGCGCCTTCCCCAACCAGGTGCTGGCCGTTACCTTCACCAACAAGGCGGCCCGGGAAATGCGCGACCGCGTCGCCGCCATCCTGGGCCAACCCGCCGAGGGCCTTTGGCTCGGCACCTTCCACGCCTTGTGCGCGCGGATGCTGCGCCGGCACGCCGAACATGTCGGGCTGCAATCGAATTTCTCCATCCTGGACACGGACGACCAGATGCGCGTCCTGAAACAGGTGATGGAGGCGGAACGGATCGACACCAAGCGCTGGACGCCGCAAGGCCTCATGAGCACGATCCAGCGCTGGAAGGACCGCGGCCTGCCCCCCGCCCGCGTCAGCGGTCCGGAGGATTCAGACTACGCGAACGGTCGGGCGCGGGAACTGTATGAGAAATACCAGGACCGGCTGCGGGTGCTGAACGCCACCGATTTCGGTGACCTGCTGCTGCACATGACCGAAATCCTGCGCAACCACCCCGACATCCTGGCACAGTATCACCGGTCGTTTCGCTACATCCTGGTCGATGAGTATCAGGACACCAACCTGGTCCAGTACTACTGGCTTCGTTTGCTCGCCCAGGGTCACAAGAACATCTGCTGCGTCGGCGACGACGACCAGTCGATCTATTCCTGGCGCGGGGCGGAGGTCGAAAATATCCTGCGGTTCGAGAAGGATTTTGAGGGTGCGCGGATCGTTCGTCTCGAATCCAACTATCGGTCCACCGCGCCGATTCTGGCCGCGGCCTCCGGCCTGATCGCGCATAACGAAGGCCGGCTGGGCAAGACGCTGCGCCCCGGACGCGCCGACGCGCAGCATGGGGAAAAGGTGGAGATCGTCGGTCTGTGGGACTCCGATCAAGAAGCGCGGATGGTCTGCGGCCGGGTGGAAGCACTGCGGCTGGAAGGCGAGTCGTTGCAGGAAATGGCCGTGCTGGTGCGCGCCGGTTTCCAGACCCGTTCGTTTGAGGAACGGTTGATCGTCACCGGCATCCCCTATCGCGTTGTCGGCGGCCTGCGGTTCTACGAGCGGCAGGAAATTCGTGACGCCATCGCCTATATGCGCGCGACCGTGCAGCCATCCGATGACCTGGCGTTTGAGCGGATCGTGAACCTGCCCCGTCGTGGTATCGGCGACGTCGCCTTGCGCGCCATGCACGACATCGTCCGGGCCGACGCTGTGCCCTTGTCGGTTGCCGCCGGTCGGGTGCTTGAACGCGGTGGCGTTCGCGGTAAGGCGAAGGAGGCTTTGGCTGTCCTGCTGGCCGGCTTGGCGCGTTGGCGTGAGATGCTGCCGAGCGACGGGCATGTTGTGGTGGCGCAGGTGATGCTGGACGAGAGCGGCTACACCGAGATGTGGAAGCAGGACAAAACGCCCGAGGCGCCGGGGCGGTTGGAGAACCTGAAGGAACTCGTGCGCGCGCTGGCGGATTTCGAGACGCTGTCGGGCTTCCTCGATCACGTGTCGTTGGTGATGGAGAACGAGGACAATTCCGCCACCGACAAGATCAGCCTGATGACGCTGCATGGCGCCAAGGGGCTGGAGTTTGACACGGTGTTCCTGCCGGGCTGGGAGGATGGGGTGTTCCCCAACCAGCGGTCGATGGATGAAAGCGGAAACAAGGGGTTGGAGGAGGAGCGCCGCCTCGCCTATGTCGGGCTGACGCGCGCTCGGCGGCGGGCGATTGTCAGCTTCGCCGCGAACCGGCGGATCTACGGGTCCTGGCAGACGAGCATGCCGAGCCGGTTCCTGGAGGAAATCCCAGAGGAGCATGTGACCCGGACCGGTTCGGCGGCCCTGGAACGCGACCGGCGCGCCACGGCGGCCCCGGTGTTCGCCAGCCAGTTCCCGCTGGTCGCGCGGCGGCCTCGGGTGATCGAGGCGTGGGAACAGCCGGCCCGTCCGGCGCGTGATGCCGCGATTCCGGTGGGGACGCGGGTGTTTCACCAGAAGTTCGGTTACGGGACGGTCACGGCGACGGATGAGGACAAGTTGGATATCAGGTTCGAGAAATCGGGGGACAAGCGGGTGCTCGATCGTTTCGTGGAGCGGGTTTGATGGGGTGGGTGGGTGCGTTCGTAGGCCTGGGTGTTGGCGACGTCTTTTCCCCCCCTCCCCTTGAGGGAGGGGGCCGGGGGGAGGGGGCTCGCGGCACGGACCCGGGGGTACCCACCCCTCCCCCCGTCCCCCTCCCTCAAGGGGAGGGGGGGCACTCTGTCGCACCGCCCGTCTCCCATGGACATCACCCATGACCGCCCGCCGCAGCCCTATCCCCCTGGAAACCATCGCGGTCACCATCCCCGACTCCGCGCTTGAAGCGTACGAAGCCGCAATGGCTTCCGCCTGCGACACCGTCGGCTTCTTCCGAGACAACAAAACCGGCGACTGGCGGGTGGAGGGCGTGAAGCGGGTCGGCATCAACGATCCCGACCTGACGGCCGCGCTGGCCCTGGCGGCCATGGTCTCGGGCGTCACCGTCCCATTCACCCGCGTCGCGACCGAGGCGGATGGCTGGCTGGCCCGCACCTACGCATCGTTCCCGGAACAGCGCATCGGCAAGCGGCTGGCAATCCGCGGCACGCATCTGACCGGACCGAAAACCCCGGGCCGAGTCACGCTGACCCTGGACGCCGGCCTCGCCTTCGGCACCGGAGAACACGGATCGACCAGCGGCTGCCTGATCGCACTGGAAACCGTGGCGCGCCGCAAGCCCCGCCGCATCCTCGACGTCGGCACCGGCTCCGGCATCCTCGCGATGGCCGCCGCTCGGCTGCTGCACCGGCCGGTCATGGGCACCGATATCGAGCCCTGGTCGGTCCGCACCGCGGCGGGCAACGCGCGGTTGAACCGGCTGTCGAATATGGTCCGCGTGCGGTTGGCCAATGGCTGGCACCACCCGGCAGTCAGCGGCGGCGGTCCCTATGACCTGGTGTTCGAAAATATCCTGGCCCGACCGGTTTGCGGCATGGCCCGCCATATGGCGGCTCGGCTGGCACCCGGCGGTACCGCGATCCTGGCCGGATTGCTCGACAGCCAGGCACGCATGGTGCTGGCCGCCCACCGCCGCCAGGGATTGCGGCTGGAGCGGATGATCCGCCAGGGCAACTGGACGACGATCGTGGTGCGGAAGAACGCAAACGGGCGGGCCTGAGATCAGGCCCGCCCGTCGTTCGATGTCACCGTCAGGCCTGGATCAGCCCAGAAGCGCGCGGGCTTCCCGGAGATCCCGGTTGTATTCGTGGGAGAACACGCGATCGAGATCGCCGCGGTTCAGGCCGATATCGGCCAGTTCACGGTCGGTCATGCCGCGGAGTTCCGCCGCATCTGTCCGATCGCGGCTCCAGGCCGCGAAGCCGGTGACGCGTTGTGCGATCCGGGCAAACAGCCCAGGATTCGACTGTTTGGCGGCCGGCGCGAACAGGTTGGGCTCTTCCTGGCGGACGTTGATGTAGGTCTGGCGGGGAAGCTCGAAAGCGAGGTCGCTCTTGGCGATGGAAGCAGTCATGGGTTTCAATTCCTTCTACAAACCAGGTCCAACGCGGCGTCGGGTGGCGGGGCGCCCCGGGTTTGTGCAATGCAACATAATGCTCGATCGGCCTGTGGATAATCGACAAATCACCCGCCCTGCCATGCATTCCGCGCATGGTCATACGTGTACTAACGAATGGTTAATTTCCGTGAACAGCCGGAGGTCCGCATGACCCACTCTCCCCTTCCCGCCCTGCGGGCCGAACTCGCGCGTCTGGGCCTGGATGGTTTCATCGTTCCGCGCGCCGATGAACATCTGGGCGAATACGTCCCGGCGTCCGCCGAAAGGTTAACCTTCCTGACAGGCTTCTCCGGCAGCGCCGGCCTGGCCGCCGTGCTGGCCGACAAGGCGGCAGCGTTCACCGACGGACGCTATATCCTGCAACTGGCGCAGCAGACCGATGGGGCGCTGTGGGAGCGGCGGCACATCACCGAGGAACCGCCCCCGGCCTGGCTCAAGGCCAACGCGCCGAAAGGGGCGAAGATCGGCTACGACCCCCTGCTGATCAGTGAGGAAGGCCTGGCGCGCTACGTCGATGCCGGCCTGACCATGCAGTCTGTCACGGCCAACCCGATCGACGCGGTCTGGACCGACCAGCCCGCCCCGCCCCAGGCGCCGGCCCGCCCGCACCCCTTGGCGCTGGCCGGGCGGTCGGCCGATGACAAGCGGCAGGACATCGCGAAACTGCTGGCCGATGCCGGCCAGGACGCGGCGGTGCTGACGGACCCGGCCTCGATCTGCTGGCTGTTCAACATCCGGGGCGGCGATGTCCCGTTCACCCCCTTCGCGCTGGGCTTCGGCCTGGTCCACGCCGATGGCGGCGCCGAACTCTTCATGGACCCCGCCAAGATCCCCGGGGACACCCGCGCCTGGCTCGGCAACAGCGTCTCGGTCGCCGGACGGGACGCGCTGGAACCCGCCCTGCGGCGCCTGTCGGGGAAGAAGGTGCGGGTTGATCCGGTGGGCTCCCCGGTCTGGTTCGCGCAGCAACTGCGGGACGCCGGGGCCACGGTCGTCGCCGGCCCCGACCCCTGCCTGATGCCCAAGGCCCAGAAGAACGAAGTCGAGCAGGCCGGCAGCCGCGACGCCCATGAACGCGACGCGGTCGCCATGTGCCGCTTCCTGCACTGGCTGTCCCGCAACGCTCCACGCGGCGCGGAAACCGAGATGTCGGCGGCCGACCGGCTGCTCGCCCTGCGCGGAGAGGTCCGCGGCTTCCGGGGAGAGAGCTTCCCCGCGATCTCCGGCGCGGGAGAGCACGGCGCCATCATCCATTACCGCGTCACCGAGGCGTCCAACCGCGCCATCAAGCCGAACGAGGTCTATCTGATCGACTCGGGCGCCCAGTATGAGGACGGGACGACCGACATCACCCGCACGGTCTGGACCGGGCCTGGCCCCGCCCCGGCGCCGGTCAAGGCGCGGGTGACGCGCGTTCTGAAGGGCCATATCGCCATCGCGACCCTGGTCTTCCCGCAAGGCGTCGGCGGCGCGCATATCGACTCGTTTGCCCGACGGGCGCTTTGGGCGGCGGGGTTGGACTATGACCACGGCACGGGGCACGGCGTCGGCAGCTTCCTGTCGGTGCATGAGGGGCCGGTCAGCATCTCCCGCCTCGCCCGCCCGGTGCCGATCGCGGCGGGAATGATCCTGTCGAATGAGCCTGGCTATTATCTGCCCGACCATTACGGCATCCGGCTGGAGAACCTGCTGCTGGTCCAACCAGCCAGCCTGCCGGACGCCAACCGGCCCTTCCTGCGGTTCGAGACGCTGACCTGGGCGCCCTTCGACCGCGCCTTGATCGACCCTGCCTTGCTGACGACCGAGGAACTGGGCTGGCTCAACGCCTATCACGCCCAGGTGTTGGCGAAGATCGGGCCGCATCTGCCGGCCGAGGAACGGGCCTGGCTGGAAATCGCATGTCGGAGGATCGGCTGATGTTCCATCGCTTCACCATCGGCGACATCCCCGCGATGATGATCTCGGACGGGCCTTTGCGGCTCGCCAGGCCGCACCGCATCTTCCAGGGCGTCGATCCGGCGGCTCTGGCCGATGCCCTGACCCATGCCGGTCAGGTGCCCGACCGCATCCTGGTCGAGCAGAACTGTCTGCTGCTGGAAACCGGCGGCAAGCGGGCGCTCTTCGACAACGGTATGGGCACGGACACGATGTTCGGGTCCGAGGCCGGCCGGCTGCTGGCGAACATGCGAGAGGCGGGGGTGGACCCGGCCTCGATCGACGCGCTGGTCCTGACCCATGCCCACAGCGACCATTGCTGGGGCACGATGGGCGACGACGGTACGCCCAACTTCCCCAATGCCACGATCTACATGGCCGACGCGGAACTGAATTTCTGGGCCGAACCCGGCAACCCCGCGCAGGACGAAATCTCCCAGCGTGGGGTTCAGAAGCATCTGCTGCCGCTCCGGGAACGGATCGTCACCATCCGCGACGGAGAGTCGTTCTTGCCGGGTGTGCAGGCCTGGCTGACGCCGGGGCACACGCCGGGACACCTCGCGTTCCTGATCGATGGCGGTGCCTGCCTGACCGGCGACGTCGCCTTTCATGATCCCTTGTCATACCTGTATCCGGAAGCCCGCTGCGCCTACGACACAGCGCCCGAGGTTGGGGTGGAGACGCGGCGGATCATGCTCAACCGGCTGGTGGATGAACGGCTGAGCGTCATCGGCTACCACCACCCCTGGCCCGGCCTGGGCAGGGTGGAGCGGTTCCGCGACACCTACCGGTTCATCGCCGGGGCCTGAAACGCAACACGGCGCCCCGAGGGACGCCGTGTCTTCGTGGAGGGTTGCCTTGGTCAGGCGCCCGCGGCCTGACTGGCCTTGGCCAGACGCTGCTCCCGGATCCACAGGAACGCGACGGCGAGCGGGATCCAGCCGACCCAGCGAACCGCGTTCAGGATCTGCGCGCCGGTTTCGTTCGCCGACAGGTAGGTCAGCTTGGTGTGCAGCAGCGTGCCGACGACTTCCACGCCCAACAGCCAGACCATCAGGGCGGGCAGGAGGATGGTTATGGGCTTCAACCGCTCGGTCAGGCGGGCCGCGATCCAGGGCGACATCGCCACCGAGAAGATCAGGATGGCGATAACCATCTTGGTCGCCACGTGGTTCTGCAACCAGGTCTCGAGCATGGGCTCCCGGATGATCATCGTGTAGGCGGTCCATGCCAGCACCGCGCCGCCGATCAGGATCACCGACGGGAAGCGATCAACCAGCTTGATGACCAGATGGCTGCCCCAGACGATGATCGGAACGCTGATGGCGAGGCCAAGGACCAGCAGGAACATGCTGCCCTTCGCGGCGCCGCCGATGGCGATCACGTTGTCCACGCCCATCACCGCGTCGGCGATCACCACCGTCCGGATGGCGCCGAACAGGGAGGTCACGGGGGCGTTGACGAGCTTCTCCTCATGCACAGACATGTCCGAGCCCGGCATCAGCAGCTTGCGCGCGATCCAGACAAGGGCAAGGCCGCCGGCGAGCATGAAGCCGGGGACGGCGAGGATATAGACCACGACCATGGCCATCGCGGCCCGGATGGCGATGGCACCGAACGTGCCCCAGAAGATGACCTGGCGCTGCTGGTCCTTGGGCAGGTTGCGGGCAACCAGGCCGATGATCAGGGCGTTATCGCCCGCGAGCACGAGGTCGATCAGAACGATGGCGAGCAGGGCCGAGAAGAACGCGGCCGAGAAGAATTCCATTTCCATTGTAGGCTCCAAAACATAACGGTCAGCGTACGGTCCGCGAGGGGACCGATTGCTTCCGGGCGGCGTGGGCGACGCGCTGGTTCAGCGCGGGCGCGACGAGGCCACGGAAACATCCGACGCAGGCGTGCCGAATCCGCGGAAGCGGGACGGAGTACGCGCGTCAGCCGTTATGGGAGTCAGATTGGCACTTTCCCCAAGCCCCGGATCAGGGCGGAGACCATGTTGCGGACCATGGCGTTGAGCTCGGTCTGGATGACGCTGGCGCCCAGTGCAATGGCCCCGGCGGCGAGCATTATTTCGATGAGTGACCAATGCTGGAAGGCGATGACCGCCGTTTCCCCACCCATATCGAACAGCGCGAGTTCCATGCCCGCCTCCCCCAGGAGGATCGGGCCGATGAGGTCACCGAGGACCGCAAGAAACATGATGCCGATCATAGCGCCAACGAAGACGTTTCCACCCGACGATGTCGTGTGTACGGCCTCCCTGGCATTCTGTGATCGGTGAATCAGCTTCATGCGGTCATGATGCCTTCGCTGTGAGGGGTGTCAAGCGTAATCGGACACAGGGTTTGGATTTTTCTACCCGATGAACTTCGCCAGCTTGCCGATCGGCTCGCCCTGTACCTCATCGTCGCGCATCACCACGTTGCCGCGAATGATGGTGGCGACCGGCCAGCCGGTGATGTCCATCCCGGCGAAGGGGGTCCAGCCGGCGGGGCAGATGATCCAGGATTCCTCGATCCGGCGCTGCTTCTTCATGTCCACGATGGTGAAGTCGGCGTCGTTGCCGGCGGCCAGCCGGCCCTTGCCGACGGCGCCATAGACCCGCGCCGGCCCGGCCGACATCATGTCGACCATGCGCGACAGCGACAGACGGCCGGCGTTGACGTGGTTCAGCATCACGGGGACCAGCGTCTGCACGCCGGTCAGGCCGGACGCGCAGTTCGGCCAGGGCAGCATCTTCTTTTCCCGCGCATGCGGGGCGTGGTCTGACCCGATGGTGTCCACCAGCCCGTCATTCACCGCGCGCCAGGCGGCGTCCATGTGCCTCTGCCCGCGGATCGGCGGGTTCATGACGGCGAAGCCGCCCAGCTTTTCGTAGCACTCGGGCGCGACCTGGGTCAGGTGGTTGACCAGGACCTCGGCCGTCGCGATGTCGCGGTAATCCTTCAGGTAATCGAATTCCTGCGCGGTCGAGACGTGCAGGATATGCGCCGGTCGCCCGGTCTTGCGGGCCAGCGCCATCAGGCGGCGGGTGCCCAGGAAGGCGCATTCCTCATCCCGCCAGTCCATGTGGGACGCGTAGGGGTCGCCCACCTTGTAGTTCGGCTTGCGGGCCTGGAGGCGGTACTCGTCCTCACTGTGGTAGGCGATGCGGCGGCGGCCGGAGCGCATGACTTTTTCGAGGTTCTCGTCATCCTCGACCATCAGGTTGCCGGTGGAGGAGCCGGCGAAAATCTTGATCCCGCAGCAGCCGCAGGTCAGTTCAAGATCGCGCAGTTCGGGGATGTTGGTCTTGGTGCCGCCGACATACAGGCCCATGTCGCACCAGGAGACTTTCTCCACATACTCCCGCTTCCAGGACAGGCCGGCGGCGTCGACCATCGAGGGATCGGTGTTCGGCATGTCGAAGACGGTGGTGAGGCCGCCGAGGATCGCGCCCTTCGAGCCGGTGGGGATCGATTCGACGGTCGGGTCGCCGGGATCGCGGAAATGGACATGCGGGTCGATCAGGCCGGGCAGGACATGCAGGCCCCTGGCGTCGAAAACACTGTCCGATGTGGCATCGGGGCCGACGCCCAGCGCGATGATCCGTCCGTTGCGGACGCCGACATCGGTGAGCTCGATGGCCCAGGGCAGGACGCAGGTCCCGTTGCGGATGATCAGGTCGTAATGCGCGGGCATGGCTGGGTCTCTTTCCCGTTCGGAGCGGGGTGGAAATACCACTTGTTGGGCGGGTTGGGTATTGGTTCCCGGTCGATCATTGCTTGCGTCCTGCACGACTAATGAATGACAATGTCATGCGAATGGATCGAAGGATGATGCCATGGCGGCCAATCAGATCGTGCAGGCGCGCATTGACGGCGCCATCAAGGCCGAAGCCGCGGCGGTTCTGGCGGCGATGGGCCTGACGGTATCGGACGCCGTACGACTCATGCTGACCCGGGTGGCGCGGGAGCATGTGTTGCCGTTCGATCCCCTGATCCCGAATGAGACGACGATCGCCGCCATGAAGGAGGCGCGCGCCGGAAACCTGCCGAGCGTGACGAGCATCGAGGCGTTGAAGAACGCGCTCCGCGCGGACGATTGAGTGGACCGGCCAGTTCAAGCGTGACTACCGCCGGGAAAGCCGGGGGCGATATCGGGCCATGTTGGACGAGATATTGTTTCCTGTCGTGGACCTTCTCGCGAAGGACCTGCCGCCTGAGGCGCGTCTCCGGGACCACGCGCTGACCGGAGACTGGAAGGATCACCGTGATTGCCATATCCGGCCGGACCTTGTGCTGATCTACCACAAGCCTGACGATGCCTCGCTGCGGCTGGTGCGTCTGGGATCGCACAGTGAGTTGGGATTCTGAGCTGCTGAGCAATCCCTGGCGGTGGGCTCAACAAGTATCCCCCGCCAGCATCCGCGCCAGCCGGTCGAACTCCGCAACCGATAATGTCTCCGCCCGCCGTTCCGCGTCGATGCCGGCGCGGGCCAGGAAAGCCTCTCCGCCCAGGCCCTTCAACGACCCGCGCAGCATCTTGCGCCGCTGGCCAAAGGCCGCCGCCGTCAGGCCCTCCATCGCCTTGAACAAGGCCGGCCCGGGCTGTTCGGCGTGCGGCGTCAGCACCACGACGGCCGACCACACCTTGGGTGGCGGCACGAAGGCCGCGGGCGGGATCCGCATGACGACCGAGACGTCACACAACCACTGCGCCAGCACCGAAAGCCGGCCATAGGCCGACGTGGAGGGGGCGGCGCCGATGCGTTCCGCGACCTCCTGCTGGAACATCAGCGTGAACCGCTCGAACGCCGCCGCCTGGCGCAGCCAGCCGACCAGCAGGGGAGACGCGACGTTATAGGGCAGGTTGGCGATGATCTGTCGGGGCGCCGGGGTCAGGGTGGTGGCGTCGATGCGCAGGGCATCGGCCTCGATCACGCGCAGCCGCCCGCCGGTCTGTTCGGCCAGTTCGTGCATCGCCGCGACGGCGCGCCGGTCAAGTTCGACCGCCGTCACGTCCACCGCGTCGCTGGCGAGCAAAGCGCGGGTCAGGCCGCCCGGGCCAGGTCCGATCTCGATCACGTGGCGGCCGGTCAGGGTCCCGGCTTCCCGCGCGATGCGGGCGGTCAGGTTGGCGTCGAGGAGGAAATGCTGGCCGAGCGAATGGCGCGCGTTGAGGCCATGGCGGGCGATGACGTCGCGGAGGGGCGGGAGGTCGGTCATGGCGCGACGGGGGCCGGGTTCTCACCGGACATGGGGTAGCACCGCATGAAAAAACCGCGAACCGGTCGGGGCTGGGTCACGGGGCGTCGGTCCGGAGTCGCGGCGTTGTCTCATGTGATTGATATGGGGTGTGTTGGATCATTTTCAGGCACAAATCCCGGCGGCGGCTGACCGGGTTGAAGGACGATTTCTCACCGGACATGGGGTTGGACCGTGTGGAAAAAATTGGGGAGGCAGGAGGCTGCCCCATCCCCACCGTCAAGCCCGGCCATGACGGTGGGGATGTGGGGGGGCGTGGCGTCCCTCAAGGACCCCCGTCCACCTGCACCGTCCGGAGGATCAGTGGTTCCATCACCTGACATGAGTTCCATTTATGTTCTATATCCCCAGCCGCGCCCGAAAGGCAACCACGCAACACACGGTCGCCGCGTCCCCGAGCCAGGCACCCCCCTATCGCTCGCCAAACCCCGTCAGGAACCGGGTCAGCAGCGTCCCCAGGACATCCACATTATACCCGCCCTCCTGCACGATCGCGGTCGGCAGGCGCAGGCCGCCGATCGCGGCGCCGGCGCGGGCGAACCCGTCCTCGGTCACCGACAGCGCGTTCAGGGGTTCGTCCTTCGACGCATCGAACCCCAAGCTGACCACCAGCGCATCCGCGCCAAAGGATCGCACGGCGGCGACCCCGGCCCCGACCGCCGCGAGCCACCCACCATCGCCCGTGCCCAGGGCCAAGGGCAGGTTCAGGTTCGCGCCCTCGCCCGCGCCCGCCCCGCGTTCATGCGCGTGCCCCGTGAACCAGGGGTAGTACCCGCCCGGATCACCGTGGACCGAGGCGAACAGGACGTCCCCCCGCTCCCAGAAAATCCCTTGGGTGCCGTTGCCGTGGTGGCTGTCGATATCCAGGACCGCGACCCGCGCCGCCCCCCGGGCGCGCAGGCGTTCGGCGGCGATGGCGGCGTTGTTCAGATAGCAATGCCCGCCGGCCCGGGCGCGGTAGGCATGGTGTCCCGGCGGGCGGGCCAGGGCATAGGCGGACGCGCCCGCCGCCACCGCATCCGCCGCCGCGATGGCGCCGGAAGCCGCGGCCTCGATCGCCACCCAGGTTCCCTTGCCGATCGGGCAGGCGCAGTCGGCGGTGTACCACCCAAGCTGGCCGACGATGTGGGACGGCGGGGCGGCGTGGAGCAGGGCCTCGGGCGCGGGGTGGGCGTTCGCCACCATCTCCTCGCCGCGATTGGGCAGGGCTTCCCAGGCCGCATAGCCATCGCGCAGGAAGGCCACGAACGCGGGATCATGCACCGCGGTGACGGCGCCCATATCGAGTTGTCCCGGCGTCGCGATCGGAAGGCCCATGGACTGGCAGGCAAGAAGCAGCGCCTCGGGCCGGGCCGGCACCTCGAAATTCGGGCAGACCTGTCCACGAACCAGGAAGAACTTCGGCGTATGCGCCAGTTGGATCGGGTCCCAGAATACCTGCATCACGCGTGTCCCCGCTTTCGGATTTCCGGTGCGCCGGCGCGTCCGGGCTGTCACTATGCCCCGACGCGTCCGCCACGGAAAAGCCGTGGAGGCGATGGATCACCCTGTCCAGCATGATGATGACCGCGTCCGATCCCAGACCGAAGCCGAATGCCGTCCGCCACGGGCCGGGTGCCCGGGCATGAAGTTGCCCGCCGCGCTGGTTCCCCTGCGCAACGTCACCTTCCGCTACATCTGGATCGGCAGCGTCATCGCCTGGCTCGGCACCTGGCTGCAGAATACCGGCGCGGGCTGGCTGATGACCTCCCTGGCGCCCGATCCGCTGATGGTTTCGATGGTGCAGGCGGCGACAATCATGCCGGTGTTCCTGCTGGCGCTGCCCGGCGGCGCGCTCGCCGACATCATGGACCGGCGCATGTTCCTGATCGGCGCGCAGGTCTGGACCCTTTGCGCCGCCATCCTGCTGGCGACGCTGATGCTGACCGGGTCGATCACCGCGCCCTGGCTGCTGGTGTTGACCTTCGCCATCGGCATCGGCGCCGCCATGACCGGCCCGGCCTGGAGCGCGATCGTCCCCGAACTCGTCCCCCGCGCCGACCTGGTGCAGGCGATCGCGATGAACGGCATCGGGTTCAACCTGACCCGCGCCATCGGGCCGGCCATCGCCGGTTTCCTGATCGTTCTCGGCGGATCGAGCCTCGCGTTCTCGCTGTACGCCCTGTCGATCCTGCCGGTGATCGCCGTGCTGGTGATGTGGCGGCGCAGCCAGCGCTTCACCGGCCTGCCGCGAGAGCACTTCCTGTCCGCCATGCGCGCCGGCATGCGCTTTGTCCGCTATACCCCGGCGGTGCGTTCGGCGATGGCGCGGACCATTGCCTACTCGATCCCGGCGGCGGCGCCCTGGGCGATGCTGCCGCTGTTCGTGCGGCAGGACCTGGGCCTGGACGCCGGATGGTTCGGCCTGATCCTGGGGCTGATGGGGATCGGAGGAGTCACCTCCGGCATGCTGCTGCCGGTGATCCGTGGGCGGTTCAGCCGCGGCGCGACGGTCATGATGTGTTCGGCGCTGTCGGTGTCCGGCACGCTGATCCTGGCGTTTTCCCCGCATTGGTCGACGGCCGCGTTCGGCATGTTCCTGTTCGGCCTCGGCTGGACCGCGGCCTATGCGACGATGCAGGCCGCCGCGCAGCTGGCCTGCCCGCCCTGGGTGCGGGCGCGATCCCTGGCGATCTACCAACTCGCCCAGAATGGCGCGCTGACGCTCGGCTCCTTCACCTGGGGGCTGTTGGGCGGCATGATCGGCATGCGGCACGCGTTGATCGCGGCGGCTCTGACGGGCGCGGTGCTGGCCGTGCTGGCGCGGTATTTCCGGATCGAGGCCGTGGTCAGCGCCCCGGTGCCCGAGGCCCCCGCGCCCGCCAGGCCCGAGGCGCCGGCCGCCGCTTTCGTCCCGCTGCTCCGCAACGCGCGCGGTCGGGTGATGGAAACCGTGCATTACCGGGTGGAACCGGCCGAACGGGCGGCGTTCCTGGCGGTGATGCATGAGGTTCGGCTGGTGCGCGGCCGCTCGGGCGCGGCGTTCTGGCAATTGTATGAGAATGTGGCCCACCCGGAGGGCTGGCTGGAAATCTGGTCGATGGAAAGCTGGGTGGACCATTTGCGAGAGGTCGCCCGCACGTCGGAGGACGATCGCGCCGTGCTCGCCCGCGCCGCCGTGTTCCAGACCGACGCTCGGCGGCCCGCGCGCTATTTGGCGGTCGATCCGCATCACGACGAGGGAATCGGGGCGGCCGGGGGGGATGCTCCCGCCGTGGGGGGTTAACGTCGCGGGTCCGGCTTCCTACGTTTGAAGGATAAACAGAGGAAGGATGCCGAACATGCGCATGCACCGCACAAAGAACGATCTGCCGTCGAACGCCAAGACCGCGGCGATCGCGCTGCTCAACGAATGCGTCGCGAACGGGATCGACCTGGCTCTGATCACCAAGCAGGCGCATTGGAACGTCAAGGGCCCGCAGTTCATCGCCGTGCATGAGATGCTGGACGGCTTCCGCGCCGAACTCGACGCCGCGGTCGATACGATGGCGGAGCGCGTGGTTCAATTGGGCGGCACGGCGCTGGGCACGACGCAAATCGTTGCTGGCGGCTCGCAACTGGCGGCCTATCCGACGGATATCTATGCCATCACCGACCATATCGCGGCGCTGATCGACCGGTATGGCACGTTCGCCAACATGGTCCGCGCGGGGATCGACAAGGCCTCGGAAGTCGGAGACGCGGACAGCGCCGACATCCTGACCGGCGTGTCGCGCGCGATGGACAAGGCGCTGTGGTTCCTGGAAGCGCACGCGCCCGTCGCGGCCTGAGACCGCAGCAGGTGGTGAATGGCGGGATCTCTCCCGCCATTCCGGCCTATCCGATGATCTTGGCCGTCCGCAGCTCCGCCAACGTCGCGGCGTCATAGCCCAGCAGGCGGCCGAGGACCTCATCCGTGTGCTGGCCCGGTGTCGGGACCGGTCCGATCTGGCCAGGCGTTTCCGACATCTTCATCGCGACGCCCGGCACGTAGATGTCGCCGGCCAGCGGGTCGGGCTGCTTCACAAGCATCTCCCGCGCCCAGAGATGTGGGTCCTTGGCGACCTCCGGGATCGTCTTAACGGGCGCGACCGGCACGCCGATATCCAGCAGGGCGGTGCAGATTTCCTCGACCGTGTGTTCGGCGCACCAGGCATCCAGCAGCTTCCGGCGCGCGTCCGGGGCGGTGGCGCCGACTCCCGACGTGATCGGGCTGGTATCCGAGCCGCCGGAACCGCCTGAAATCAGGGTCATCAACCGCGACGCCATTTCCCGCCCGATCGCCGCGATCACGACATAGCCGTCCTTGGCGCGGTAGGGCGGACGGCCGCCCTCGCCGCCTTCCTCTCCGGCCGAGAGGTAGTAGGCGGTCGGGATTTCCACCAGCGTCAGCGCCGAATCGAGCAGGCAGCAATCCACCATCTGTCCCTGTCCGGTACGATCCCGATGCCGCAGCGCGGCCAGGGCGCCGATCGTGGCATGCAAGGCGGTGGTCCGGTCGATGATCGACGACGCGGTGCCGAGCGGCTGGCCGACGGGGGTGCCGGTGAGGGTCATGAGGCCGGACATGGCCTGGCCCAGCGGATCGAAGGCGGGGCGGTCGCGATACGGACCCTCCTGCCCGAAGCCCGAGACGGACACGAGGATGATGCGCGGGTTGATGGCCTTCAGTTGCTCATAGGCGAAGCCCATCTGCGCCATCGTACCGGGGCGGAAGTTTTCCAGCACGATGTCGGCGGTCTTGACCAGGTCGGTGAAGATCGCCTTGCCGCGCTCGCTCCGCATATCGAGGCAGATGCTTTTCTTGCCGCGATTATAGACGGTGAAATAGATGCTCTGGCCGCGCACCATCGGGGGATTGTTGCGGGTTTCCTCGCCGCCCAGACGTTCGATCTTGATCACCTCGGCGCCGAGGTCGGACATGATCATGCCGCCGCGCGGGCCAGCCTGATAACGGGCGAGTTCGAGGACGCGGACGCCTTCGAGGCTTTGGATCATGGGGAACGTCTCCTGGGCGGGTGGAGCCTCGTGTCGAGGGCAAAGGGTTCACGCAGCACGCCATCATAGCCCGGTTCAGCCGGGTTGGCCACGAACAGCAGGTTCCAGCTATGGGTCGACACGGCGCTGGGGAGTGCAACGAAGCGGTGACGGCGCAGCAGCGCGTCCCCGAACGCCTGCTGTCCGGCGCTAGGATATCCGGGGTGCCGCCAGTTCGGATTGGGAATGTCCCCGGGCCGCACGACGTGGATGGTCGCGGCGTCATGGATGGTGAACCCGGTCAGGACATGCGGCTGGGTATCGAGGATGGCGAAGCCCTTATGGACCGCGACCTCCAGGCTCGCGGTGGCGGGGTCGAGGCTGGCATAGACGACGCGCAGGCCGGGGCTGTTCCACCGCCCGCCAGCCAGGTAAGCGCCTTCGCCACTGTCCCAGGTATCGGTGTATTCCCGGGCGCATAACCGCCATCCCATCACCGGCCCCGCCCCAATCGGCGCGGGCAGGGGGGTCATGTGTAGACGCCGTGTTCAAGCCGGGTGAGGAACGTCTCCACCATCGCCACGCCCACCGGCGTGGCCAGCAGATCGATCGGACGCCGCCCGTTCAACCCCATCGCGGGACGATCAAGCCAGCGCTCCGCTTCTTCCTGTGTGCCGAAGACGCGGATGGCCTGCGCCAGGATTTCCGCGAACTTCCACGTCCGCCCGCTTTGTTCGGCGTTGAGCGGCTTGGAGAGATTGTCCTGCCGGCGCTGGAAGGTCCGCAGGCTCATGCCCATCGCGAGGGCGAGGGACTCCGTCTTGTCCAGCACGAGAAGATGCGAGAGCAGGTGGTCAATTGCCCGGGCCGGCAGGCCACGCAGCAACAGATCGTGTGTTTCAAGCGGATCGGTCATCGAATGGCCGAGGGTCGCGGTGCCGCCGAGGAGGCTGGCGGCCGGCTGGGAGGCGACGGCGGTTGGCATGGTGCTATCTCATTGGCGTCAGATGTCGTGATTTAATATGACATCTGACGCCAGGTGGTTCAATGCGCGCGTTACCCCAGAACCTTGTTGAGGAACGTATCCATCCGCGCCGACGCCTGCGTGGAAAGCGCGTTCGGGAACAACGTGAACCCATGCGCGCCTCCCGGATAGATTTCCAGATCGGCCTCATTCCCCGCCGCGATCCAGCGAGCATACATGAACAACGTATCGTCCAGCAGCGCGTCCGAGGTCCCCACGCTGAACAGCGCCGGGCACAATCCCTTCAGGTCCGCATACAGCGGTGAGATATCCGGCGCGCGCCGGTCCTCCACCGTGGGCAGGAACGCGTTGTAGAACTGCTGCATATCGATCGTGCGCAGCACCAGCCGGCGGTTTCCGAAGGCCCTCTGGCTGGGGGTCATCGCCAGGTCGAACGCGCCATACACGAGGTTGGCGCCGCGGAACCCGGTATAGCCGTAGCGATCGCGCATCCGCAGGATGGTCACCGCGGTCAGGTGCCCGCCCGCGGACTCGCCGCCGGTGGTGATCGCGTCGGTGCCGAATTCCTTTTTCGCGTTGTTGATCAGCCAGACGGCCGCGGCCTCACAGTCATCCGGGCCGGCGGGGTAGGGATGCTCGGGCGCCAGGCGGTATTCCACGCTGACGACGGCCTGGCCGGTGTTGTCGGCGATCCGCTCCAGCATCGGGTCCTGCAGGTCGGAGGCGCCGAGCACCCAGCCGCCCCCATGGATGTGCAGATAGACACCGCGGGGATTGGCGGGGGCGATGACGCGCAGCGGGATTTCGTTGCCATCCTTGCCGGTGATCTTGATTGTCCGCGCGCGCGGCGACTTTACGGCGGCGGGGAAGGGGCCATCGCCGCGCCGGCGGGCATCGCGGGTGACCTCGGCGCCTACGACCCACCATTCCGGCAGCGGCGTCAGCAGCCCCACCAGTTGCTCATTCAGCTTGGCGGTATCGGCCGAGATCGCGGTTGGCCGAAACTGGGCGGGATCGAAGGGATTGGTCATGCGCTGGCGCCTCCGGGGATGTTTCGGCGATCCTAACCCGGACGCCGCGCGTGGACCACCTGGCGTCGGTCAGTCCTGATCGCAACACCTGTCGGACTTCGTTCCGGCAGGTCAAATCCACGATTCCGGCACGCCGCAGTCTCCGTTCCATAGACGGTCAGATACCCGCCTGTTCGTGGAGGCGGTGCTCTATCGGTACCGTGCGGACCTGCCGGAGTGCTGGAAGAACGTTCACCGTCGCGTCAGCCGTTGGGCTGAAACCGGGGTCTGGGAGAGCGTTTTTCAGCGGTTGGCCGCAGAGGCGGACAATGAATAGGCAATGATCGACAGCACCATCGTGCGCGCCCATCAGCACAGTGCCGTCGCCCCAAAAAGTTGGCATCGGCCAAGCGATCGGGCGGTCGAGCGGCGGGTTGAGCACGAAAATCCAGCCCTGGTTGATGCCCTCGGCAATCCGATTGGTTTCCATCCGACCGGCGGCGAGGACCATCACCAAGTGGGCGCTGACGCATTGTTGCCGGATATGCGGGCAGACATGCTGCTCACCGGGAGGGTGATCAAGCCACTCATCGCCGCCGGAAAGACGGCGGTGATCCCATCAAAGGCCAATCGCAAGCAGCCCAGGGCGTTTGATCGTGACACGTACGCGGCGCAATTTACGACAGGCTCTGGCTCGCGGCAGTCTCGAGTCTTGGCTTTGCGCGCGGCCGCATGTCGATCCCCCTCATGTCGATCCCCCTCATGTCGATCCCCCTAATGTCGATGCCCCTGGGCAACCCCGCGCGCCAAGCAGTCGCCCGAAGGAGGCGACTGGTTCAGGGATGCTTGTGGATCGGGTCCACCCAGAAGACCGCTTCCGGCTTCTCGACCGGCTCAATCTCCAGATTCACGACGACGGATTCGTTGTCGCTGCGGACCAGAACGCATTCCAGCGTTTCGTCGGTGCTGGCATTGATTTCCTGATGCGGGACATAGGGCGGAACGAAGATGAAGTCGCCGGCCTCGGCTTCGGCCACGAACTCCAGCTTCTCACCCCACCGCATGCGGGCCTTGCCCTTCACGACGTAGATCACGCTTTCCAGCGCGCCGTGGTGATGGGCGCCGGTCTTGGCGTTGGCATAGATGCTGACGGTGCCGGCCCAGATCTTCTGCGCACCCACCCGAGCGGCGTTGATAGCGGCGGCGCGGTTCATGCCGGGGGTCTGCGCGGTGTTGGTGTCGAGCTGGTCGCCCTTGATCACCCGCACGCCATTCAGCCGCCAATCGATCGTGCCCGGCGCCGGCGGGGCGCCGTCGTGATGGTGGTGATGATGCCCGTCGCCATGGTCGTGCCCATGGTCATGATCGTGGCTATGGCTCATGCTGCTGCTCCGTTCGATGGCCGTGTCAGGGGTGGTATTGACCTATCCCGCCGGCAACGCAAACACGATTGTTCCGGGCGTTTCGCCGTTCTCCGCTCGATCTCCACGGAGGTATATTCTTCCGGTCCAGGGCTGGTCGACGAAACAAACACCCCCGGGAACAGGAGCATACGGTTGTCTGGCTTTCTGGTGCATGAAATTGCGACCGACGTCCGCGTACGGGTCACCACGCCGATGCCAGCCCTTCCGCCCGACATTGACGCGGCCGTGGAGCATCTGTGGCAAGCCGCCATCCGCCGTGTGGCCGAGGGCGGGGCGGGCAAGCTGTTCAACGGACAGGTGTTCAGCGCCGACCACATCACACCGCGCGAAATCACCGGCCACATGACCGAGTTCCGGCGCATCGTCGCCCAAATGGACGACCCGACGCTGGGACCGATCCTGCAACTCCGTCCCCTCGCGGTCTGCGGCGTGGTGCAATGCGCGGATGGGATCGTGATCGGGCGGCGGCCGACCGGCGCGGTGTATCAGGCCGGGCTATGGCAACTGCCCCCCGCCGGCAGCGTCGATCATCACGCGCTGCGTCCGGACGGCAGCATCGACCTGATCGGCCAGATCATCACCGAACTGACCGAGGAGCTCGGCCTGACCGCGGACCAGGTCAACGACCCACGGCCTTTCGTGGCAGTCGAACACCCCGGTAGCCGGGTCACCGACCTGGGGATCATGCTCGACACGGCCCTGTCGGGTGCCGCGATCAAGGACGCCCATCGCGCGCGGGCCAACACCGAATACGATCCGTTGACGGTGGTCGGGACGGGCGAGATCGCCGCGTTCGTCGCGGATCTGGGCGACGCTCTGGTGCCGCCAGCGCGGGAGTTCCTGTTTCGCGCCGGCCTGCTGCCTTACGGGCTTTCGCCGCCGGTCGGGCCGTAGAAAATCACCCAGGTCGCGAAGTCGGCGGTGAAATCCTCAAACCGATGGGTTTCGTGCGCGGGCACGAACAGCGCGTCGCCGGGGCTGAACGGAATGCGCTGCTCGCCGCATTGGAACCAGCCGCTGCCGGACACGACGACGTAGACCTCATCCTTGTCGTGCGGCACCTGCGGGTCGCTGCCCTTTGGAGCGTACCAGCGCAGCTCCATCGTGCCATGCCGTTTCATCAGGGACGACAGGCGCCCGGCCTCCAACGGCATGGAAGCGGCGGTATCCCGCGCGATCAGGGGAGATGTCATGTCGTTGCGCCTCAGAACGTGAACATCGGACGGTCAGGTTCCCGCCCCAGCAGGATCTGGCCGATGGTTTCAAAATGCGCGGGGTGGCCCTGGATCTGTTGCGTCACCGCATGGATGTCGCGGAACCGCCGCTCAAACGGGCGGGAGTTGAAGATCGCCAGCGCGCCGGCCGCGCCATACAGGGTCGCAACGACCTCACGCGCCGACTGGATCGCCCAGGTCGACGCCATGCGGATCGTCACAAGCTGTTCCTGTGTCACCACACCTGTCTTTTCCGCCTCCAGCCAGATTTCGCTGACCGAACCCAGCAGGAACAGGCGCGCGGAGCGCAGCCGAGCCTCATTCAAGCCGACATGGGCTTGCATGACGTGGCTTTCGCCGCGGGTGCGGCTGGCCCCACGGGGTGTCGTGTCGCGCATGTCGTGGACAAAGGAGTCCATGAACCGCCGCGCAATCCCCAGCGCGATCCCAGCAAAACTCGACGAATACAGCATGCTCGGCGTAAATACATAGAGTCTGCCACAAACGTTGGGTTTCCGGTTCGGATCGCGGGCGAGCGCATAGGCTTCCGGCACGAACAGATCATCCAGCGTGTAGCTGTCGCTGCCGGTGCCGCGCAGTCCCATGACCTGCCAGGTGTCGCGCACCTGGATCTGATCCTTGGGAATGAACATCGTGTACGTGATGGGCTTGCCGTTCGATCCCAGGCGGCGCGATCCGTCCGGCTCGATCACCGGTACATGGGCACCCAGCCAGGAAGCAAGGCGAGACCCGCTGGCGAAATCGAAATTGCCGCTGACCCGATACCCACCCGGAACAACCCGCGCCTGCCCAGGCCCAGGCCCCCAGGCGAGGATGCCGGTATCCGGGCCAAAGATATCCCGCGCGACCGCTGGCTCCAGAAAGGCCGAGGTGATGCCGCAGATATTCGTCTGCCCCACACACCAGGCAACGGAGGCATCGTGGCTCGCGACTTCCTCGATCACCTGCACCAAGGACGGCGGGTCCAATTCGACACCGCCGTATTCGAGCGGTTGCACCAGACGGAACAGCCCCCTTGAGCGCAATTCGGCGAACAAGGCCGGCGGCAGATCGCGCCGAACCTCGATCTCATCGGCGGCATCATCAATGGCAGGACCCAGACTGCGGACCCGTTGCAGATAGTCCGCGCCCTTTTCGCTGAGATGGATCATCCCTCGGTCAGCTCCCGCAGCTCTGGCACGACCCAGAGCGGTTTGTCGCCGCGGACCACCCGCTGGCAATTGTCGAAGGCGTTTCGGAACCGGGTGAACTGGTTGTCCCAGGTCGGACCGGCCATATGGGCGGTCAGGACGACGTTGTTCATCCGGAACAGCGGATTGTCGGCGGGCGGCGGTTCCTGGTCGAAGACGTCCAGGCCGGCGCCGGCGATCGTGCCGTTGCCCAGGGCCTCGATCAGGGCGGTTTCGTCGATGACCGGCCCGCGGCAGGTGTTCACCAGATAGGCGGTCGGCTTCATCATCTTCAGTTCCCGTGCGCCGATCATGTGCCGGGTGGACGGCAGCAGCGGCACGTGCAGCGACACGATGTCGGATGTCCGCAGGAGTTCGGCCAGCAGGGAGAAGCGAACGCCCAGGGAGTCGGTCTGGTCTTCCGTCAGGCGGTTCACGTCGTAGTACTGGACGTTCATGCCGAACGCCTTGGCAAGCCGCGCGGTCTTCTTGCCGATGGTGCCGAGGCCGACGATGCCCAGCGTGCGGCCCTTGAGTTCGTAGAGCTTCACGTCCTCGACATTGTTGCCGCGCCAGCGGCCGGCGGCGACGTTCTCATGCTGCCAGACGATCCGGCGACAGACGGCCATCATCAGCAGGATCGCGTGCTCGGACACGGCGGTGGAGTTGGCGCCCCCATTGTTGCAGATCGGCACGCGGGCGCGTCGGGCGGATTCGAGATCGCAACGGTCGTAGCCGGCGCTGAGCAACTGGATCAGCTTGAGGTTCGGCGCGGCCTTGTAGAAGGCGTCATCCATCGTGCCGTCACCAAAGCCAACGAGGCAGACGGCTTCGGCGAGGGCGGCCTTGAACTCCGGGGAGCCGTGGCGGGCGATGACCATGTTGAGATCGGGCGGCGCGAGGTCACGCGCCACGGCCAGGTCGTTGAGTGGGTTATCGGCAAGGATGATCTTGGCCATCTGTTTTCCCCCTGTGGCGCCGGCGGTTCGGCGTGTTCAGGGGGACGATAGCGCGGGTTGGGGGGCGGGCACAGGGGGTGGTCAGGCGCGTCGCAGGCGGTTGCGGACCATGGTGAGAATGTGCCGCTCCGCCCCGTCCGGCCGGCCGGACAGCAACCACAACAGGCTCAGAGCGGTGAGGTAGACGGCTGCGCCAGATACGCTTCTGGTGACCAGATCGATGATCAGGCCCGACGTTGTCAAATCGGCGGATGGCGTCCAGGCCATACCGGCGAGCAGCAGCGCGCCGGCCATCGCGGCGCTCGCGGCAACAGGGCGCCAAAGGGCGGCGGCGACCTGTTTGACCCGGACGTTGATACGCGGCAGGACCACGCGGAGCCCGAAACATTGGTCAATCAGCAGCGACAGACCCGCCCCAATCGCCGCACCCACCAAGCCCCATTGCGCGATACAGGCGATCATCAGCGGAACACGCACGGCGAAGGATTGCACCAGCAGCCAGAATGTCCTGTGAATACCACCGGTTGCGGTCAGGTAGGCGGCACCGATCGAGGTCAGCATGGTGAGCGTACTTACGACCGAGAAGATCTCGATCATCCCGATTACCCCTGTCCATTGCGCACCAAGGACGAGGTGTACCAATGGATGTGCGATCATCGAGATGCCAATACCGGCCGGCAGCACGACGGCGGCCGACATGCCGATCGCGGCGAGGTACATCGCACCGGGTTTTTGCGCCGTGTCCTGCAGGGAGGAAAACCCCGAGAACAAAGCTCGATGCAGTGGTTCCACCAATTCGGTCGTGGTCAAGGTCCCGATTTCATGCCCTACCGCATAGGTGCCAACCGCGTCCGTGCCGAGGATGCGGCCGACAATCGCGTGGTCGGATCGGTCGCGCGCCTGGATCATGACGGCCACGCCCCAATTCCATAGGGAGAATCCCATCAGCCGCCGCCAGGCAATGAGCGTGAGACGTGGTCGGTATGGTGACATGCTGTAGCTCTGGATCACGCGGACCACGCGGCCAACGAGCAGCCCCACGATCAGTGCCCAGTAGTTTCGCAGTACGAAGGCCATCGAAATGGTTGTGACCACGCTGGCAAGGCGCGACCAGACCTGCAAATGGAACTCCTTGTGGAATGCCAAATCACGTCGAAAATCGACGATTCCGATGTTTTCCACGGATGTGATGATCATCCCGACGGACAGCGCCAGCATTATTGGTGTCAGCCGGTCGTCGGCGAAGAACGACGCGACCGGGGTTGCAAACCCGAGGATGAGGGCGGCCGTGAGCAGGCCCCGCATTACGGACAGGGTGAATGCCGTATCGTACATCGCGCGATCGGGCGCGCGTTCCCGGACCAGAGCATCCGCCATACCGACCGCGGAGAGCGCTTCCGCGGCTGCGATAAAGCCGGTCGCGAGTGCGATCAGGCCGAAATCCGCCGCATCCAGCAACCGCACGAGAATGAGCGTACTGCACAGCCCGATGATCCGCGTGGCCAAGCGCCACGCGATCACCCACCCAGTGCCGATGGCGGTTCGGCTGGCGATTGATCCCTTGCGGCTGTCGTTTGTGTTCATCGGTCAGTCGCGTTGTTGCATGAAAGGCCTAAGTGGTTACCTCAGGGGTCCTATACCATGCGTACATTCTGGGGAGCGCGGCGACTTGTCCGTCCTCCGGCAGGCGGAACAGGCGACCAGTCTTGAGCGGATAACAATCGGGCCAGGAACCGATTGGTTCCTGGCCCGGGTTTAGCGCCCGCCAAGCCTACTCCGCGGCCGGCACGTCCCCGGTGATCCGCGGCGTCTCCACCCCGGCGAGGTTGCGCTGGTCGCGCCCCGCCGCGATCGCCCGCAGGCGGTTCATCACCGCCCCGGTGCCGGCCGGGATCAGACGCCCGACGATCACGTTTTCCTTCAACCCCATCAGGTTGTCGGTCTTGCCCGCCGTCGCCGCCTCTGTCAGCACCCGGGTCGTTTCCTGGAAGGACGCGGCCGAGATGAAGCTGTTGGTCTGCAGCGACGCCTTCGTAATGCCCTGCAGGACCGGCATCGCCGTGGCAACGCGCTCACCCTCGGGCAGCTTGCGGTTGACCTGGTCGAACTCGGTGCGGTCCACCTGCTCCCCGGCCAGGAAGGTCGTGTCGCCGGGCTCGAGGATCTCGACCTTCTGCAGCATCTGGCGAACGATCACCTCGATGTGCTTGTCGTTGATCTTCACGCCCTGCAACCGGTACACGTCCTGGATTTCGTTCACGAGGTAGTCGGACAGCGCCTCCACCCCCAGAACCTTCAGGATGTCGTGCGGGACGCGCGGACCGTCGACCAGCGGATCGCCCTTGCGGACGAAGTCGCCTTCCTGCACGGACACGTGCTTGCCCTTGGGGATCAGGTACTCGGTCTCGATCCCGCTCTCGTCGTCCTTGACGATGACGCGACGCTTCGCCTTGTAATCCTTACCGAATTCCACCCGCCCATCGCTTTCGGCGATGACCGCGTGATCCTTCGGGCGACGGGCTTCGAACAGTTCCGCGACGCGCGGCAGACCGCCGGTGATGTCACGGGTCTTGCTGCCTTCACGCGGAATACGCGCCAGCACGTCACCCGCGGCCACGGTCGCGCCATTGTCGACGGACAGGATCGAGTCCGGCGCCAGGAAGTAGCGCGCGTCGGCGCCATTCGGCAGGCGCATGACCTCACCGTGCTCGTCCTTCAACTGCAGGCGCGGCCGCAGATCGATGCTTTTGCCGACCTGCTTGTAATCGACGACGACCTTGGAGGTCAGGCCGGTCACCTCATCCATCCGCTCGACGAGCGTGATGCTGTCGATCAGGTCGAGGTATTCGACCTTACCGTTGCGCTCGGTGATGATCGGCAGGGTATAGGGGTCCCACTCCGCCAGCTTCTGGCCGCGCGCGACCTGCTGGGCGTCGTCCACCAGGATTCGGGCACCGTAGGGCACACGGAAACGGGCGCGTTCACGGCCGCGATCGTCAAGGAGCAACATTTCGCAGTTACGGCTCATGACCACCGGGACACCCTGGCTGTTCATGACCACGTTGCGGTTGTTGATCTTCAGCAGGCTTTCATGGCTGGCTTCGATGCTGGACTGCTCCGCGCCACGCTGGGCCGCGCCGCCGATGTGGAAGGTGCGCATCGTCAACTGCGTGCCCGGCTCACCGATGGACTGCGCGGCGATAACGCCGACCGCCTCACCGATGTTGACCGTGGTGCCACGGGCCAGATCGCGGCCATAGCAGGCGCCGCAGACGCCGACCGCGGCATCGCAGGTCAGGACCGAGCGGATCTTCACCGTCTCGACGCCGGCCTTTTCGATCAGGTCGGCCTCGATTTCCTGGATCAGCGTATTCGCCTTCACCAGCAGGGCGCCCCCGGTCGGATCGAGCACGTCCTCGGCCGTGGTCCGGCCCAGGGTCCGCTCGGACAGGCTGGACACGACCTCACCACCGTCCATGACGGCATTCACGGTCAGGCCGCGATCGGTGCCGCAATCTTCCTCGACGATGATGCAATCCTGCGCCACGTCGACGAGACGCCGCGTCAGATAGCCCGAGTTCGCGGTCTTCAACGCCGTATCCGCCAGGCCCTTACGAGCGCCGTGGGTGGAGTTGAAGTACTCAAGGACGGACAGGCCTTCCTTGAAGTTCGCGATGATCGGCTGCTCGATGATTTCACCGGACGGCTTGGCCATCAGGCCGCGCATGCCGGCCAGCTGGCGCATCTGCGCCGGCGACCCACGCGCGCCGGAATGCGACATCATCCACACCGAGTTGGTGGGAACGCCGGATTCCTGCTTGCTGATCTCCTTCATCATCGCGCCGGCGACGGCGTCGGTGCACTTCGACCAGGCATCGACGACCTTGTTGTAGCGTTCGCCGGCGGTGATCAGACCGTCCTGGTACTGCTGCTCGTATTCCTTCACCTCGGTCTGGGTCTGGCGGATCAGTTCGCCCTTCTCGACCGGGATGATCATGTCATCCTTGCCGAAGGAGATGCCGGCCTTGGCGGCCTGCGTGAACCCGAGGCCCATCAGCCGGTCGGCGAAGATCACGCATTCCTTCTGACCGCAATGGCGATAGACCATGTCGATCACGTCGGAGACGTTCTTCTTCGTGAGCTGCCGGTTGATCAGGTCGAACGGCACATTCGGATGCCGCGGCAGGATCTGCGCGATCATCATGCGGCCCGGCGTGGTCGTCACGATCGAGCGGACCGGATTGCCGCCAGCATCGATCGTCTCGTACCGCGCCTTGATCTTGTCGTGCAGGCCGACGGCCTTGGCGAACAGCGCGTGCTCGATCTCACCGATCGTGCCATAGGCCGGCGCCTGGTCGTCTGGCGCCTCCCGGAACGCTGGGGTTTCGAGCGACAGGTAGTACAGCCCCAGCACGATGTCCTGCGACGGCACGATGATCGGCTTGCCGTTCGCGGGGCTGAGGATGTTGTTCGTCGACATCATCAGCACGCGGGCTTCGAGCTGGGCTTCCAGCGAGAGCGGCACATGGACCGCCATCTGGTCGCCGTCGAAGTCGGCGTTGAAGGCGGTGCAGACCAGCGGGTGAAGCTGGATCGCCTTGCCTTCGATCAGCACCGGCTCGAACGCTTGGATGCCGAGGCGATGCAGTGTCGGCGCGCGGTTCAGCATCACCGGATGCTCGCGGATGACCTCTTCCAGGATGTCCCACACCTCGGGACGCTCCTTCTCGACCATCCGCTTGGCGGCCTTGATGGTGGTGGCGTGACCGTACTTCTCCAGCTTGGAGTAGATGAACGGCTTGAACAGTTCGAGCGCCATCTTCTTCGGCAGGCCGCACTGGTGCAGCTTGAGCTCGGGGCCCACCACGATGACCGAACGGCCGGAGTAGTCGACGCGCTTGCCGAGCAGGTTCTGCCGGAAGCGGCCCTGCTTGCCCTTGAGCATGTCGGATAGCGACTTCAGAGGCCGCTTGTTGGCCCCCGTGATCGCCCGCCCGCGGCGGCCGTTGTCGAACAGGGCGTCGACGGCTTCCTGCAGCATGCGCTTTTCGTTGCGCACGATGATGTCGGGCGCGCGCAGCTCGATCAGCCGCTTCAGGCGGTTGTTGCGGTTGATCACGCGGCGATAGAGGTCGTTCAGATCCGACGTCGCGAAGCGGCCGCCATCCAGCGGCACCAGCGGGCGCAATTCCGGCGGGATGACCGGGATCACGTCCATGATCATCCAGTCGGGGCGGCTGCCGGACTCGGCAAAGGCCTCGACCAGCTTCAGGCGCTTGACCAGCTTCTTCCGCTTGGCTTCCGACGTGGTTTCCTTGAGGTCGGCGCGCAGCTTCACCCGTTCCGCGTCCAGGTCGATCTTCTGGAGCAGCTTCTTGATCGCCTCGGCGCCGATGCCGACTTCGAACTGTTCGTCGCCGAACTCATCCTGCTTGGACAGAAGCTGGTCTTCCGTCAACAATTGCAGCAGCTTGAGGTCGGTGGTACCGGATTCGAGAACCACGTAGCTCTCGAAATACAGGATCTTCTCCAGCTCCTTCAGCGTCAGGTCGACCATCAGGCCGATGCGGCTGGGCAGGGACTTGAGGAACCAGATATGCGCGACGGGGGAGGCCAGCTCGATATGGCCCATGCGCTCGCGCCGGACCTTCGCCAGCGTGACCTCGACGCCGCACTTCTCGCAGATGATGCCGCGGAACTTCATGCGCTTGTATTTGCCGCACAGGCACTCGTAGTCCTTCACCGGCCCAAAGATACGCGCGCAGAACAGCCCGTCCCGCTCCGGCTTGAAGGTGCGGTAGTTGATGGTCTCGGGCTTCTTGATCTCGCCATAGGACCAGGAGCGGATTTGGTCCGGAGCCGCGATCTGGATCTTGATCTGGTCGAACGTCATCGCCTGACCGGTCTGGCCGAGGATCTTCATCAGTTCATTCATGCGTCAGTACCCTTAGGTCGGAGTAACGCGAATTCTTGTCATCACGGGCCGGATCATGGCCCGAAATCCCCGGGACAAGCCCGAGGATGAGGATGCGGATACGGTGGCCGATCAGGCGGCCCGGTTGTCCAGCTCGACGTTCAGGCCGAGGGACTTCAGTTCCTTGACCAGCACGTTGAAGCTTTCCGGGATGCCGGCCTCGAAGGTGTCCTGCTCGCGCACGATTGCCTCGTAGACCTTCGTCCGGCCCGACACGTCGTCGGACTTCACGGTCAGCATTTCCTGCAGGGTATAGGCGGAACCATAGGCTTCGAGCGCCCACACCTCCATTTCCCCGAAGCGCTGGCCACCGAACTGCGCCTTGCCGCCCAGCGGCTGCTGGGTCACGAGCGAGTACGGTCCGATCGAACGCGCGTGGATCTTGTCGTCGACCAGGTGATGCAGCTTCAGCATATAGATGTAGCCGACGGTCACCTTCCGCTCGAACGGCTCACCGGTGCGGCCATCGACCAGGGTCATCTGACCCGAGGTCGCGAGGCCGGCGCGGGTCAGCATCCCCTCGATATCGGACATCCGGGCGCCGTCGAAGACCGGCGTCGCGATCGGAATGCCTTTCCGCAGGTTCTCGCTGAGCTCCACGAGCTGTTCGGTGTTCAGCGGCGCGATCTGCTGCGCGTACACCTCTTCGCCGTACACATCCCGGAGCCGTTCCAGCAGGTCGTCGCGGCGGGCGCCGGTGCGCTGGTATTCCTCGACCAGTTCGCCGATCTGCTTGCCGAGTGCCGCGCAGGCCCAGCCCAGATGGGTTTCCAGGATCTGCCCGACATTCATGCGTGACGGCACGCCCAACGGGTTCAGCACGATGTCGACCGAGGTCCCGTCTTCCAGGAACGGCATGTCCTCGACTGGCACGACGCGGGAAACAACACCCTTGTTGCCATGGCGGCCGGCCATCTTGTCGCCCGGCTGCAGCTTGCGCTTCACGGCGATGAAGACCTTGACCATCTTCATCACGCCCGGCGGCAGCTCGTCGCCGCGCTGGAGCTTCTCGACCTTGCCGTCGAAACGCGACTGCAGGCGGGCAACGGCCACGTCGTATTCACGGCGCAGCGTCTCGATCTCGGCCATCACCGCATCGTCCTGCACGCCGATATGGCGCCAGGAGCCACGGGGATGTTCGGCCAGAACCTCCTCGGTCAGGTCGGTGCCGGCCTTGATGCCGCGGAACCCGCCGGACGCCTTGCGGCCCAGCAGCTTCTCCCGCAGCCGGTTCAGGAACGAACGCTCCTGGATCGCCTTTTCGTCGTCGCGGTCCTTGGCCAGGCGTTCGATCTCGGCGCGCTCGATCGCCATCGCGCGCTCGTCCTTGTCGACGCCGCGGCGGCTGAACACGCGCACGTCCACCACAGTCCCGGTCACGCCCGGCGGCAGCTTCAGCGAGGTGTCACGCACGTCCGAGGCCTTTTCGCCGAAGATCGCACGCAGCAGCTTCTCTTCCGGGGTCATCGGGCTTTCGCCCTTGGGCGTCACCTTGCCGACCAGGATGTCGCCCGGGTTCACTTCCGCGCCGATATAGACGATGCCGGCTTCGTCCAGGTTCTTCAGCGCCTCTTCACCCACATTCGGGATGTCGCGGGTGATTTCCTCCTGGCCCAACTTCGTGTCGCGCGCCATCACCTCGAATTCCTCGATGTGGATGGAGGTGAACACGTCGTCGCGGGCGATCCGCTCACTAATGAGGATCGAGTCCTCGAAGTTGTAGCCGTTCCAGGGCATGAACGCGACGAGCACGTTCCGGCCGAGCGCCAGCTCACCCAGCTCGGTGGACGGACCATCGGCAATGATGTCGCCATCGTTGACCCGGTCGCCCACCTTCACCAGCGGACGCTGGTTGATGCAGGTCGACTGGTTGGAACGCATGAACTTCCGCAGCCGGTAGATGTCGACGCCCTTGGTCGTGCCATCATCCGCCGTCGCGCGCACCACGATGCGGGCGCCGTCGATCTGGTCGACCACGCCTTCGCGGCGGGCCACGATCGTCGCACCCGAGTCACGGGCCACGGCCGCTTCCATGCCGGTGCCCACCAGCGGGGCGTCGGCGCGGATCAGCGGCACGGCCTGCCGCTGCATGTTCGAGCCCATCAGCGCGCGGTTCGCGTCATCGTTCTCAAGGAACGGGATCAGCGCGGCGGCGACGGACACCAACTGCTTGGGCGAGACGTCGATCGCCGTCACCTCATCGGGACGCACCAGGCGGAAATCGCCCTGCTTGCGGACCGAGACGAGGTCTTCGGTGAACTTGCCATTCTCATCCATCGGCGCGTCGGCCTGGGCGACGACCAGCCGCTCCTCCTCCATCGCCGAGAGATAATGCGCGCCCTTCTGCACCACGCCGTCCTTGACCAGCATGTACGGGGTTTCGATGAACCCGTACTTGTTGACCTTGGCGTAGGTGGCCAGCGAGTTGATCAGGCCGATGTTCGGGCCTTCCGGCGTCTCGATCGGGCAGATGCGGCCGTAATGGGTCGGATGCACGTCGCGCACCTCGAACCCGGCGCGCTCCCGCGTCAGACCGCCCGGCCCAAGCGCGGACAGGCGGCGCTTATGCGTCACTTCCGACAGCGGGTTGGTCTGATCCATGAACTGGGACAGCTGGCTGGAGCCGAAGAACTCCCGCACCGCCGCCGCCGCCGGCTTCGCGTTGATCAGATCGTGCGGCATCACGGTGTCGATATCGACCGAGCCCATACGTTCCCGGATCGCGCGCTCCATGCGGAGCAGGCCGATGCGGTACTGGTTCTCCATCAACTCCCCGACCGAGCGCACGCGCCGGTTGCCCAGGTTGTCGATGTCGTCGATCTGGCCGCGCCCGTCCTTCAGATCGCACAGCGTCTTGACCGTGCGCAGCAGGTCGTCCTTGCGCAGGACGCGCATGGAATCAGCCACTTCGCTGCTCGGGATGCCAAGGCGCATGTTCATCTTCACGCGACCGACGGCCGACAGGTCGTAGCGGTCCGAGTCGAAGAACAGGCCGCGGAACAGGGCCTCGGCCGTGTCCGGCGTCGGCGGCTCACCGGGGCGCATTACGCGATAGATGTCGATCAGGGCGTCGTCGCGGTTGCTGTTCTTGTCCACCGCCAGCGTGTTGCGGATCCACGGGCCATTGGCCTGATCGACCGCGAGCGTCGGCAGGGTGGTGATCCCCACGTCCTCGATCGTCGTCAGGCGGGCTTCGGTCAGTTCCTCACCGGCCTCGCCGTAGATCTCGCCGGTTTCCATATTGACCAGATCGATCGCGATGAACCGGCCCAGCAGGTCCGCTCGGCCGATCAGCACTTCCTTGGTGGTCTCGGCGATCTTGCGCGCCTGACGCGGGGTCAGCTTGGCGTCGGCGTCGGCGACGATTTCACCGGTGGAGGCATCGATCAGCGGCTCCAGCAGCTTCATGCCGCGGAAAGCCTCGGGGTCGAAGGGACGCGCCCAGCCCTTGGGGCCCTTCTCGAACACCACCTGATTGTAGAAGTAGGAGAGGATCTCCTCCTGATCCATGCCGCGCACTTCGCCCGGCTCGACCTGCTCGCCCTTGGCTTCGCGGGCGGCGCGCAGTTGCTCGGTCGCCGCGCCTTCCAGGCCGTACAGCAGGGTCGTGACCGGCAGCTTCCGCTTGCGGTCGATGCGGACGTAAACGAGGTCCTTGGAATCAAACTCGAAATCGAGCCACGAGCCGCGATAGGGGATCACCCGCGCGGCGAACAGGTACTTGCCGCTGCTGTGGGTCTTGCCCTTGTCGTGATCGAAGAACACACCGGGGGAGCGGTGCATCTGGCTGACGATCACACGCTCGGTGCCGTTGATGATGAAGGTGCCGTTGTCCGTCATCAGGGGCATGTCGCCCATGTAGACGGGCTGCTCCTTGATGTCGCGGATCGAACGGGCGCCGGTATCCTCATCGAGGTCCCACACGATCAGACGGAGGATGACCTTCAGCGGCGCGGCATAGGTCATGCCCCGCTGGATGCATTCCTCGACGTCGTACTTGGGTTCCTCAAGCTCATAGTACACGAACTCCAGCCGGCCGCGGCCGGCGAAATCGTCGATCGGGAAGACCGACTTGAACACTTCCTGCAAACCGGTGTGGGTCCGGTTGTCCGGATGGACGTTCATCTGCAGGAAGGCTTCGTAGCTCGCCCGCTGCACATCGATCAGATTCGGCATGGGCGCCACTTCTGGGATGCGCCCGAAGCTCTTGCGAATACGCTTGCGCCCGGTAAACGACCTTGTGATCGCGTTCATCGCCCATCCTGCCTAACTGTATCGTGCCTGCCGTACCGCACCCCACCAACCCGCAAAGGCCAAGGGGCGCCACCCGCCGAAAATGGGAACGCGGGCGGCAATCGGCTGATTCCCGCCCGCCTTCCGATCGAATGCCTGGGTGGTCCGGCGGGTCCACCCAGGCAGTGATTGTTTTGCCTCGTACGCGTTACTTGACCTCCACGGTCGCGCCCGCGTCTTCGAGCATCTTCTTGATCTTCGCCACTTCGTCCTTGCTGGCCGCTTCCTTGACCGGCTTCGGCGCCGCCTCGACCAGGTCCTTGGCTTCCTTCAGCCCGAGGCCCGTGATCGTGCGCACTTCCTTGATGACGTTGATCTTCTTGTCGCCGGCGCTGGCGAGAATGACGGTGAACTCCGTCTGTTCCTCAACCGGCGCGGCAGCGGCGGCGGCGGCCGGCGCGGCGGCAGCGGCCACAGGAGCAGCGGCGGACACGCCCCACTTCTCTTCCAGCATCTTGGACAGCTCAGCCGCTTCGAGAACGGTGAGGGCGGACAGCTGGTCCACCAGGTTTTGCAGATCGGCCATGTCGATTTCCTTAATTTAGCCTTTGATGGGTTCCATGCAAGCCGGCACGTCGCGCCAGCCCGCCGTTTGTGGTGCGGGCCGCGCTAGGCGGCCTCGGCCAACGCCTCGTCTTTTTTGGCGTAAGCCCCGAAGACCCGGGCGAGTTGTCCGGCCGGCGCCTGCAGAACGCCCGCGATCCGGGTAGCAGGGGTCGAAATCATCCCCACCAGCCCCGCGCGCAGCACGTCCAGGCTCGGCAATTCGGCGAGTGCCTTGATCCCATCCGCATCAAGCGTCTGGGCACCAAGCGCGCCGCCGATCAGCACGAACTTCTCGTTGGTCTTGGCGAACTCGACAGCCACCTTCGCCACCGCCACCGGATCGGTCGCCCACGCAAGCGCGGTCGGTCCAGTGAGCATCGGCGAAATGCCGTCGAATCGGGTCCCTGCCAAAGCGAGGGTGGTCAGCCGGTTCTTCGCGACTTTGAAGGTCGCCCCCGCGGCTCGCATCTTGCGCCGCAAATCCGTCGCCTCGGCAACCGTCAGCCCCGCATTGCGGGTCACGACGATCATCGATGTGGCGGACAGCGCCTGATTGAGCTCGGCGACGAACTCCCGCTTCTCCGTACGGTCCACGCATCGTCTCCGTCTTGGTACGCCGCGATCGAAACCGCGTCGGACCGGGTTTCCCAAGGACCGTCCAACCCGAGGGTCGAGCGGCCCGGTTCGCCTGTCCTGGTAACCCGCCATTCATATGGCCGGTCCCCACAAGCCGGAACCACCAAGGCTATCCGGGGCAGCGCCCCATCATTCCCTGGCATCCCCGTCTCCCGCTCGCGGACTGATGTCCATTAGGATCGAACCACGCTTGGAAGCATGGATGGATCACGCGCGGTCTCGGACAGGTTCGGACGCGCCGAAGCGCGTCCTGCCCGCCATCCCGTCACAAGGACGAAATGGCGAATCTCGTTAAACGGTGCCCAGGCTCCCGACGTCGACCCGGATGCCCGGACCCATCGTGGAGCTGATCGACGCCCGCTTCATATAGGTGCCCTTGGCGCCCGTCGGCTTCGCCCGCTGAATGGCGTCGGCCAGGGACCGCGCATTCTCGACCAGCTTGCCTTCGTCGAAGCTCACCTTGCCGATGCCGGCATGGATGATACCGGCCTTTTCCGCGCGGAACTCGACCTGGCCGGATTTGGCAGCGGTAACCGCGCCCTTAACGTCCATGGTCACGGTGCCCAGACGCGGGTTCGGCATCAGGCCGCGCGGGCCGAGGATCTTACCCAGCCGCCCGACGATGCCCATCATGTCCGGGGTCGCGATGCAGCGGTCGAAATCGATCTGGCCGGCCTGGATCTTCTCCATCAGGTCCTCGGCGCCCACAACCTCGGCACCCGCCGCGGTCGCTTCGTCCGCCTTCGGGCCGCGCGCGAACACACCCACGCGAACCGACTTGCCCGTGCCGTTCGGCAGGCTGGTCAGGCCACGGACCATCTGGTCGGCGTGGCGCGGATCAATGCCGAGGCTCAGGGAAATCTCGATCGTTTCGTCGAACTTGGCCTTCGACACCGACTTGATCAGCGCGATCGCTTCCTCAAGCGGGTAGGCCTTCGCACTGTCGACAGCCGCCTGGGCCGCCGCGAGACGCTTGTTCTTTGGCATGATATCAGCCCTCCACCACGGCGAGGCCCATCGAGCGGGCCGACCCAATCAACATGCGAACCGCGCCGTCGATGTCGTTGGCGTTCATGTCCTTCATCTTGATCTCGGCGATTTCCCGCAGCTGGGTCATCGTCACGCGGCCCATCACGGCGCCCTTGCCGACCGTCGGGCTGCCCTTGTCGATCTTGGCGGCCTTCTTGAGGAAGTACGTGTTCGGCGGCGTCTTCGTGACGAACGTGAAGCTGCGATCACCATAGGCGGTGATCACGACCGGAGTCGGGGTGCCCGGCTCCATGTTCTGCGTGAAGGCGTTGAACTCCTTCACGAAGGCCATGATGTTCAGGCCGCGCTGACCCAGCGCCGGACCGACCGGCGGCGAAGGGTTCGCCTTGCCCGCCGGAATTTGCAGCTTGATGTAGCCAACAATCTTCTTCGCCATAATCCCCTGGTCCTTGTTAGCCTAGGGACCGCGGTACGAACGAAGGCCGACCCCGATAAGGGACAGCCCTCTCCCGCGTTCCGATGGAGGGGGGGCGTTTACCGGTTGGGCTTGTCCATGTCCAGCGGTATTTCGGGCGATAGCCCTTCAGCCTCGGCATCGACGCCATGCAAGCGCCCCACCAACTGCCAGGCGAAGGCATCAAGCTCCCGTCGCAACGCGGCCCGGCGCATGCCCGCGACGTCGCCATCGGGCGGCAATGCCGCCAGCCAGCCCTGCACAAGGGCCATCAACCCGCTCTGCGGCGGGCTGCCGGTGGTCTTATGTTCCGTGGGGATGATCAACATCGGGACGGTCACCTTGGGCCAACATGCGTACTGTGAGCCGAGCGCGAGAGCTCGGCTATGATCGTCGTCACACTGCTCTGCCCTATCGCCCCCACCACACACGCCACGACGCTTGGTCCTGGTGCGCGGCTCCCGGCTGTATCCCCCGATACAAGCAACCGAAATGGCCCGCGTCCGCGTGTGGAGTGGGTAACGGCGATCCGTGTCACGACATTACACGGCAAAAGGCTGATCCCTCATGTCAATTTGTTACACCCAGTGTGACGCCGTGAACGCCGCCCTATTCCCAGCCACGCCTTGCCCAATCCGGAAAACCCGGCAATCTCCGCCGACATCCGCAAAAGGCTCCCGCCCGTGCCCTATGCCCATGCCATCGCCGGCACGCGCTTCGTCTTCCCCGACCTGCGAACCCTGCTGGCCCGGGCCACGCCGTTCCGATCCGGCGACGCGCTCGCGGGGATCGCCGCCGAAACCGCGGCCGAACGGGTCGCCGCCCAGATGGCGCTGGCCGACCTGCCGCTGCGCGATGTCCTGAACCAGCCGGTCGTCTCTTATGAGGATGATGAGGTGACGCGCCTGATCCTCGACACCCATGATCCCGCGGCGTTCGCGCCGATCGCGTCCCTGACCGTCGGCGCCTTCCGCGATTTCCTGCTCGCCGCCGACACCGACACCCTGACCCGCCTGCGCCCGGGCCTGACTCCAGAAATCGTGGCGGCCGTCAGCAAGGTCATGAAACTCCAGGACCTGATCGCCATCGCCGCCCGCTGCCGGGTCATCACCCGGTTCCGCAACACGATCGGCCTGCCTGGCCGCCTGGCCGTGCGCCTGCAACCCAACCACCCGACCGACGATCCGCGCGGCGTCGCGGCCTCCACCCTTGATGGCCTGCTGCTCGGCGCGGGAGACGCGGTCATCGGCGTCAATCCCGCCACTGACAGCGTGGACGCGACAATTACCCTGCTGGACCTGCTGGACGCCGTGCGCGACCGCTACGCGATCCCGACCCAAACCTGCGTGCTGTCGCATGTGACCACGACGATCCGCGCGATCGAGCGCGGCGCCCCGGTCGATCTCGTGTTCCAGTCCATCGGCGGGACCGAGGCCGCCAATCGCGGCTTCGGCGTCTCCCTTGCCCTGCTGCGCGAGGCCCGCGACGCCGCCCTGGCGCTCAAACGCGGCACCATCGGCGACAATGTCATGTATTTCGAGACCGGGCAGGGCAGCGCGCTCTCGGCCGATGCTCACCATGGCGTGGACCAACAGACGATCGAGGCCCGCGCCTATGCCGTCGCCCGCGCCTTTGAACCTTTGCTCGTGAACACGGTCGTCGGCTTCATCGGCCCCGAATATCTGTATGACGGCAAGCAGATCACCCGCGCCGGCCTCGAAGACCATTTCTGCGGCAAGCTGCTCGGCCTCCCGATGGGGGTCGATGTTTGCTACACGAACCACGCCGAGGCCGACCAGGACGACATGGACGGGCTGCTGACGCTGCTGGGCGTCGCCGGAGTCACTTATATCATGGGCGTGCCAGGCGCCGATGACGTCATGCTGTCCTACCAGAGCACGTCGTTCCACGACGCGCTGTATGTGCGCGCCGCCCTGGGCCTGAAGCCCGCGCCGGAATTCGAGGCCTGGCTCGCCGCGATCGGACGGCCGGACGGCACCGGCCCCGACTTGATCCCCGCCACGATGGCGCCCGGGCTGATCGGCCTCGGCTGACCCAGGGAAAACGCGCGTGACGGCGGGACGGCGCGCCCTCGTCCCGGGCGGGCTCGACCCGGCCATCGCCAGGGACGCTGCTGATGGTTTTTTCATATGAATACGATAAATTAAAGACTCAGTGTCTCCCACTTTACGCAGTTGTTGTTGCCGACCCCCGGCAACGCCGCGCCTTCCCATTGGCTGAGTTCGGAACGCTCCCAACGGTCGAAGATTTGTTCAAAACGCACCTGACGTTTTCCCTCGTGAAGGCGTGCCCGGTCCCTGCCGTCCCCCTGCTGGGGACAGGCTTTGGAGCGGACACTTTACGAGCTAGCGACAAACCAAGACTCGGGACTTGAGCCGGAAGCGAATGCGGCGGAAACTGGTCCTCGACAAGACCAGGAGGAGCAGTCATGCCCGAGAGCCCCGCCGATAAGGCAATGTTCGCCGATAGCCAGACACGCCTGCCGTTGAACGGCATCACCGTGCTGGACCTGACACTCGCCCGAGCGGGGCCCACCGCGGTGCGCCACTTCGCCGATTGGGGCGCCAACGTGATCCGGATCGAGCCCCCGGCCTCGGACGGTGAAGACGTCGCCGGCCGCCGCCATGGCTTCGACTTCCAGAACCTGCACCGCAACAAGCGCGCGATCACGCTGAACCTGAAGTCGCCCGAAGGCCATGCCGCCTTCATGAAGCTGGCGAAAACGGCCGACGTGATCCTCGAGAACATGCGCGCCAACGTGAAGCACCGCCTCAAGGTGTCCTATGACGATGTGAAGGCGGTGAACCCGCGCATCGTCTACGGCAGCATCTCGGGCTTCGGGCAGGACGGCCCCTACGGCCCCCGCGCCGGCGTTGACCAGATCGCGCAGGGCATGGGCGGCCTCATGACCATCACCGGCGAACCGGGCCGCGGCCCGATGCGCGTTGGCATCCCCATCGACGACCTCACCGCCGGCAACCTGCTCGCGCTCGGCTGCATGATGGCGCTGTGGGACCGGGAGAAGACGGGCGTTGGCCGCTGGGTCACGACCTCGCTGCTCGAAGCGCAGATCTTCATGCTCGACTTCCAGGCCAGCCGCTGGCTGATGGAACAGGAAGTCGCGGGCCAGGCGGGCAACGACCACCCGACGGGCATCCCGACCGGCGTGTTCCCGACCGCCGACGGCCACATCAACATCGCCGCCAGCTCGTCGCGCATCTTCACCCGCTTCTGTGAGGCGATCGGCAAGAAGGACTGGCTGGAGCGGGAAGACTGGAAGACCCAGGTCGGCCGCAGCAAGGACCGCAAGGCGATCAATGCCGCGATCGGCGAAATCACCGCGACCAAGCCGTCGGACCATTGGATCGAATTGCTTGAAACCAACGGCATCCCCTGCGGCCCGATCTACACGATCGACCAGGTCTTCGCCGATCCGCAGGTCAAGCACCTCGGCATGGCGACGAAGATGACCAGCCCCTATGTCGGGGAAGCGGAAGTCGTGGCCTCCGCCATCAACATCTCCGGCTACAACAAGGGCATCCGCCTGCACACGCCCGATCCTGGAGAGCACCAGGCCGAAATCATGAAGTCGGTCGGCTACTCGGATGAGGAAATCGCCGACCTTCGCAAGAAGGGCGTGATCTGATGCTGGAGAAGACGGGCGTCACCGAGTTCGCGAACGGCCGGATGCTGGCCGAACGCGACGGCGGGGTCGGCATCATCACCTTCAACCAGCCCGAAAAGCGCAACGCCATGTCCATCGAGATGTGGGAAGGGCTTTCGGACATCCTGGACGGGTTCGCTGCCGACGACACGATCACCTGCGTCGTCATGCAAGGGGCTGGCGACAAGGCGTTCGTGTCGGGCGCCGATATCAGCCAGTTCGCCCGCAACCGCTCCAACGCCGAGGCGCAGCAGGAGTACGAACGGCGCACCGGCGGCGGGCGGACCAAGCTGGCCGAATTCCCGAAGCCGCTGATCGCCAAGATCCGCGGGTTCTGCATGGGTGGCGGTCTCGCGATCGCCATGGCGGCCGATCTGCGCGTGTCCGCCACCGACGGGCAGTTCGGTATTCCTGCCGCGCGCCTGTCGATCGCCTACGCGCCGGACTCGGTGAAGCGGCTGACTGACCTGGTGGGTCCGGCGCATGCGAAGATGATCCTGTTCACCGCCCGCCGCCTGACAGCAGAGCAGGCGGAGCGGATCGGGCTGATCAATGAATGCGTCCCGGTCGAGGATCTGGATCGCGCGACGATGGACCTCGCGCAGGCCATCGCCGAGAACGCGCCGCTGTCCATCCGCGCCTCGAAGCTGACGATCAACGAAATGCTGAAGGACGAGAGCGTCCGGAACATGGCGGCGATCAAGGAAATCGGCGAAATCTGCTTCAACAGCGCCGATTACAAGGAAGGCCGGACGGCGTTCATGGAAAAGCGGCGGCCGAAGTTCGTGGGCCGGTAGGGGGGTGGCTGGCCAGGGGTTGCCTTGGCCGGCTCACATCCGTTGGGCGATGAACAGTCATCCCAGCAGGGGCGATTTCTGCGTGGTGACTGCGCTGGGCATTGCAACATGAACCTTTCGTTTGATGCCGCCGTTGCGCGCGGTTACTCCGGCCCGACACAGAAGATCAGGAATCTTTCAGAGCATTGGGCCGGGCGTGAGATATACTGTGTGAACTGCGATTGCCTGCGATTGATCCGGTTCGCGAACAACAGCCGCGCGGCGGACCTTTATTCCGAGCTTCCTTCTCCCCTATACTTCAACTCCTTGAAACGCCTCGACTCAGCACCTGAAACCCCTCCAGAATGTAGTCATGTAAAATCATTCTTGAGACTCGTACACCAGGGTCAAATATGCCCTCATCCTCCCATGCACATCGA